>NZ_JBIUBE010000017.1:165194-186982 GCF_044593395.1 Streptomyces sp. NPDC052301
CCCCGCGGCCCCCGGCCCGCCCCCCCGCGCCCCCCCCCCGCGCCCCGCCCGCCCCCCCCCCCCCCCCCCCCCTCTCCTCCAAAGACCTTAACCGCTGTACTGATGTTCCCCGAGGCCGACCTTCGCGTAGGGCCCCGTCCCGGCTCAGGCCGGCGGGGCTTCGTCGTCCTCATCGTCCCCGTAGTCGATCTCACACAAGCGGAACTCCGGGACGCCCCCGAGCAGGTATTGGGAAATGTCGATGCACTCATAGTCGTCGACGGGCTCATCGTCCGGCGGGACGATCACATCCTGCGGCTGCCCATAGTGCTTCCGCAGCGCTGCCCGAAGTTCAGCGGGACGCAGAGGAGGAGCAGGCTTGGGCGTACCCTCACGGAGAGCTTTAATCATTGCTTGGGCATAGGCGGGGTCGATTTCTTCGCCCCATTGCGGGTCGTTCGCGCCCCGGAGGAGCCCGACCTCGCCGTTCTTGTCTGCCGTGAGGATCGCTCCATCCGTGCCGATTCCCAGCGCCAAGTACCAGGTTCCCGGAACGAGCATCTCCAAGCGCGATCCCTCAATCATGAGAACGTGCAGCGCTCTGGATATTGTGAACCAGCGTGGAATGAAGTGCTGGTCACCATTCGGTGCGATATTCTCCTGCGTCGCGGGTTCCTTGAGCATGGTGCTGAGCCAGTCCAGCGGTGGAGTTGCATTGTTTTCCCGGCCCGCGACGATTTCTCGCCCCACCTCGGAGGGAGTTGCTGCTGACGGTGGCGCAGGAACGGGACACATCGTCCGCGCATGGGCCTGCACCATGCCAAGTACTTGGGTGACATCAGAGGGGCTGGCGTAGCCGTGGCCTTCAATTTGGGTGGGCTGTCTCAGGATGCCGACCCGACCTTTGTCCGCTACGACCAATCCCTTCTTGGTCTCGCCTACCGCCAGGTACCTCTCTTCTGGATGGAGATACCCGAAAGTGGCGATGTGGCCTAATGGGGACAGCGGCCACTTGCCCCGAACCTCGAACCAAAATGGGGCGTAGTCGTCGGACGTTGTTCCATTGAGGATATCGCGTTCGATTTTCTCTTCTGTAGGCAGCTCCTTAGGCGATGCCCCAGCCTGGGCGAGCGCGCGTTCGACGTCTATCTGAGCTGGCTCCTTCGTCCGCGGTTGTGCGAGATTCACCGCCGTGGCACGAGCCTCCGCGAGGATACGACCGGCTTCCTTGCGGGCACCATCAATGATGATTGCAGCTATCCGATGCCCTTCGTCTCCTACCGCCTTGGCCGCCGCGCGAGCGTCTTCCGCCTCTCGGCGTGCTTCGGAAAGCAGCCGCTCGGCTTTCTCACGGGTCCGCGCCTTCTCCCTCTCCAGCGCGGCACGCTTCTCCGCGATCCGTTCCGCCTCCTGGCGGGCCTCCGCGAGGGTCTGCTCGGCCTCTGCTCGCGCTCCATCTCTGATCGCTTCGGCCTCCTGCTCGCCGAGTTGCCGAGCCTCGTCGAGGACCGCCTGCGCGGTGGCGCGCACCCTCTTCCACGGCCCCTGCGCCTGGCGCTGCAGGCGCTTGGCGTCCTGCCAGCGCTTGCGCCACTCGTCGGCGAGTTCGCCATGCTCCGCAGTGGGGAGAGCCATGCTGACGGTGCGTACGAACGTCATCGTCCAGTCGATCGACGGCAGCCGCTTGCCGGACAGCGCCTCGGTGATGGTGGCCTTTTTGAGCTTGCCCCCGGATTTCTTGTCCAGGTCCGCATAGGACGGGGCATCACACCGGATGTGCAGCTCGTTGAGCGCGGCCATGAAGGCGGTGAGCGCCGCCTCGTACGTGTCGATCGCCGCGGCGTCACCCGGGGCCTCCTCTGGTGTCTTCCCCTCTTTCATGGCAACACGGTAGGGATACCGGGGGCCGAACGCCCACGAAATCGGCCGAACGGTCCCGAACGGGTCCATCGTTCGGCGATGCGGTGCTCCCGTTCGGCGAGGCGCTACTCGCGTTCGGTGGTGCTCGGCTGGCGTCCGAGTGCGGGCGGGTCCGTCTGCCTGACTAGGCATTTTCCGCGCCGTGCCGTTGTGCTGATGGCATGGCAGACATCGATACCACTCCCCAGCTCCCCGCCGAGCCCGAGCCGAAGCCTTCCCTCGTGCTCGACCTCGTCGCCCTGGTCGTCCTCCTGGCCGTGTGCGCGGTCCTCTACGTCATCGTGAAGGACCCCGGGTTCTCGATCATCATCGGCGCCGTGGGCGGCCTGTTCGGCACCTGGCGCAAGCGGAGGGAATGAGCGGAGCCCCGGCTAGGCCGGCGGGGCTCTGGCGTTTTCGGTGGCAAATCGGCCGGCCAACCCGGGCGGTATGACCAGGGAGGTAGCGATACGCCGGCCGTCGCCACTGCCACCCACTTCAGCTCATCGCGGGTGGGTGAGACCGCAAGGGCTACGCCCAGGACTGGACGAGCTGGAGCAAGTTCTGCGCCGACAGTGGCGTCCCCCTGCTCGCCGTCACCCTCGGCACCCTCCTGATGTACGTCGAGTGGCTGTGGACCCAGCCCGGAGGGAAGAAGGGCACCTTCACCGCGCCGTCGACCATCGACCGCCGGATCTCCGGCACCGTGGTGTCCGCCCGTGCCGACCACGGCCTGCGGCTGGAGGACGGGGTCGCCCGGCTCGCGCGCAACCGGCTCAAGCAGTTGGTGAAGGAGATGGAGGAGAACGGGGAGACCCGCGGCCGGGGCCAGGCCCCGCCGCTGCTGGTCGACCACCTGGTGAGGATCAGCGCCGCGTGTCCGGACAACCTCACGGGCATCCGCGACCGTGCCCTGGTGCTGATGCACTTCGCCGTCGCCGGCCGCGAGCACGAACTGGCCTTCAACCGGGTCCGCGACTACGCCGAGACCCCCGGCGGCATCCAGGCCGACCTGCGCGTGTCCAAGGTCCGGCCCCGCATCGTGCCGGTCCCGCACGGCTCGCGGCCCTCGATCTGCCCGGTCCGCGCGTGGCAGGCATGGAAGGAAGCCGCCGGCCTCACCGACCCGGACGGCTACGCCTGGCGCCGCTTGCACAACCGCTGGCACACCGTCATGAAGGGCGGACTGCAGCCCGAGTCGATCGGCGACGTCGTCACCCGCGCCGGCGAACGCGCCGGAATCCAGATCGGGTTCACCGGACACAGCCCCCGCCGCGGCCTCGCGACGTCCTCCCGCCTGAAGGGACACGACCAGATCGTCATCGCCAAGCAGGGCGGATGGGCCCCGCACTCCAAGGTCCTCGCCGGCTACCTCGAAGTCGTCGACCAGTGGGAGGACAACGCCCTGCTCGGCGTGCTGTAGTCCATGCGAGCAGCTCGGTTCTGATTCCAGGGGTCGAGCAGGAACGGAGCAGGGCGGGCTCCCGGTCGTGTGTGTGTCCCGGGGTCGCTGTGTTCCACTCCGGCCAAAAGTCCCAGAGCGCTGCGGTGTTGATGATCAGGGTGGCGCGGAGGCTTTGAAAAGGGTGCATCTCACTTCATAGGCCAACAGAAGGAAATACTCAGGCCGTGGCCACGGCGTCCCGCTCCAGCGAGCGAATCCTTCCTACGGTCAGATCCTTGCCGCCGCCAGCACATAGGACCGAATTGACAAGGCGCAGCTCGTAGAAGCGATTGCCGACAAGATGGGTGGCCGACAGCAGGCCGCCGATGCTGTCGACGCGGTACTGGACGCCATCGTCCGAGCGGTCGTCGGGGGAGACCGGGTCTCGGTCACCGGCTTCGGGTCCTTCGAAAAGGTGGACCGTCCCGCCCGCTACGCCCGCAACCCGCAGACCGGTGAGCGGGTCCGGGTCAAGAAGACCTCCGTGCCACGCTTCCGTGCGGGTCAGGGCTTCAAGGACCTGGTGAGCGGCTCGAAGAAGCTTCCGCGTGGTGGTGCGACTGCCGTAAGGAAGGCTCCGAAGGGGAGCATCACCGGCGGCGTTCCTGAGACAGTCAAGAAGACGACGGCCAAGAAGACGACGGCCAAGAAGACGACGGCCAAGAAGACGACGGTCTCCGCCAAGAAGTCCACCAAGGCCGCAGCGAAGAAGTCCACCAAGGCCGCAGCGAAGAAGTCCACCGCCAGAAAGACTGGGGCGGCCGTCAAGAGGGCAAGCGGAGCCAAGGGAAATGGTGGCGGGACTGGACCTCTTAAGGAAACGAGAGGCCAGGCACGGTGAAGCTGAAAACAGGACGCGCGGCTTACTACAAGTCCAGCGACACAGCCAGTCAACAGACCCGGCAACTGGGGATCGCCGGGCTTGCGGTCGTATGGCTTCTGGCTGGTGGCCTTCAAAAGTCAGCCATCCATCTCAGCGAAACTCTGCTGGTGTCAGGAATCGCCCTGGTAAGCGCCTTGTCCCTGGACCTTCTGCAATACGCCAGGACGACAGCTACGTTCGCTATTTGGGTGCGATACAAGGAGAAGAAGCAAAGAGGAGGAATCCCGAACAAGGATGTGGACGAGGACGATATCGGCGATGCCCCAGCCGCCATCCTGCCGATTATGTGGGTCTGCTTCTATGCGAAGCTGGTGGCAATAGGGGTGGCGTACGGGGAGATTTTCAGCGAGATGTCTCTCGACTTCAGGTCTCTTAGGCTTCAGTAGGTCCCATGAGGCGGATCACGTCATATGCCGCGAACCCCCAGAGCGTTGGTCATTTCCGGGGGCGGATGGTTGTTGGGCGCCCAATTTTGTTGAACACCCTTGTTCGACGCCGGGAGTCGATTCCGGCTCAGCGGTCGATGCCCAAACGCCGCTGTCCAAGAATTGATCGGTAGTTGAACACCCCTAGTACGTCGTGGCCGTGCCCCGTCAGGCGGGCCCGCGCGCTGATCGCCGTCTCCGCCAACCTCCAACCGGTCCAAGGCCGACCAGGACCCGCCGACGACCCGGCTCCCATCGGCCGATGCCTACCGCTGCCAGTACGTCACCGACTGGGTCGCCGACAAGACCCGCTGGAGCCTGAGCATCGACCCGGCCGAGCAGGCCGCGCTCTCCGAGGTGCTGAACCGTTGTCCAGACGTGCCGATCACGGTCACTTTGGCCCGGTAGCCGTCGGCAGTCACGGGGCGAGGTGCCGCCGGCACCGGCGCAGCCAGGATTTGTGCTGCGTCGGTGCCGCGCGCTGCTGTTCTACCGGATCAGCGTCGTCCAGTACGGGCTTGCGCTGGCCGCGCCAATGACGCTGACGAGCCACCAGAGCAGCGTCCGCGACAGCGACAAGTGCAGGTGCCGGCCGGCCTTCACCTCCAGGCCGCGGCGCTGAAGGCTGATTGTCCAGACCGTGTTCTCGGCGTCTGCCGCCTCGGGCTGGTCCACGTACGTCATCGTTCTCTCCCTCCTCCCGCCGGTACTGCTGCAGCTCCCGACTCCCGGGGGCAGGACAAGCGGCGGTGCTTTCCATTGGCGGGCGGACGAGGGCCGGATCCCACGATGCGAAGTGAACCCGGACAACTCCGAATCTCCCTGTTTCGTCCGTGAATTGATTCACATCCGACCGAACCAGACACTTACTCGGTGACGTTCCTGGATGTTCGCGAATATCGGCAGATGTTCCTGGCTAGAGGCATACGCTGGGGTTTTCGGAGGCAGGAACGCGGGGAACATGGCCATAGATGATCTTTCGGGCCTCACCGACCAGGAGCTGATGTCGGCCGGGGAGCGGGTGCTGGAGGAATTCGCGACCACCCTGGAGATCCTCCGCATCGCCTGTGGGGCACCCGCCCAGCTGACCCTTCACAAGAAGTCGAAGAAGGACGGTCGCTGCACGCTGCCCACCTCAACGTTGTCAGAGGTGTTCAACGGCAAGAGGCTCCCAAACTACGACTTCACCATGGAACTGATCCGCCAGCTCCGGCCAGGCGATGCCACTCTGCAGGAGGAATGGCATCAACGCTGGATGAAGGCCAAGTACACGGTCACCTGGGCGGCCAAGGCTCAGAAACGTCTGGAGGCGGAAGCCGGAGAAGGGCAACACAGGGAGGACGGCGAGGCCGAGCGTCTCCGTGAAGAGGCCGCCGCTGAACTGCAGCGCGCCTCCGACCTGCGCATGGAGGCGGAGAAGACCCTTGGAGAGGCCAGAGCGGAGGCAGCACGCATCCTGGAACAGGCGCGCCGGGACACTGCGGCGAGCCGCCGAGATCAGGTCAGCCTCTCGGGTCCGAATCTTCTGCGTGACTTCCTGATCAGGCAGTTCCTCCTCCTCACCGAGCCGGGTTCCTCTGCCGTGAGCGCTCTGCTTCAGCCCCGGATGGCGCATGCCGGGCAGTCCCCCCTGGTTCCCACCTTGGAACTGGGGGACCTGTGGCGCATCCTGCACCTGCTGACGCTGCGGCTGCCGCAAGAAGACGCGGTAGAACTCAGGGCACGATGGCGGGCCATGGCGCTGGGCATCGTCGGTGAGCCGGACGGTGACGGACCGGTGCCAGGACTACCGGGAGTGGTCCAACCGCTGTCCTTCCGGGACCGGGCCACCACCATGTCATCCCTCGCGCAACGCGATCACTGCAGGGCGCTGCTGGCCAACTTCGAACCGCTGGACATCGAGATACCTGGGAAGCTCCAGTACGTCCTGGCCTTGATCCGGGAGTACCACGAGGAGAACCAGCTCCTGATGCGCTACGAACCGTACCTTATGGAGGTGCCCGCCAGGCTCAAGCCCGGTTGGGGGCCGATGCTTCAAGCGGGCGACGGCGGAGCTCAAATTGTGGCCTACGAGGCCGCGGTGGGGTACCTGCTCAGTCGTCTGCCTGATAGCGGGGGAGTGGCGCCGGCCATCGTTGGAGCGGATGAACTGCTGGCCGCTCTGGTACCTGATCCGATGCCCCACCGCGACAGCTGGTGGTTCCACCGCCGCCGTGGTCTGCGGCAGAAACTGGCCTCGTACCTGGCCTCCCTACAGCTGGAGGTCCAAGTACATGACCAGCTGTCCACGTACGTCACCAACGAGCTCACCCAGAACAACATCGAACTCGTGGACCAGGCCGGCAACACCGTCCTGTGGTGGCTGAGGATGCCGTACCGGGCAAAGGGCACCACCGAGTGGAACAAGGGCCGCATGATCCACCAGCGCTACATCGCCTGATACGGCCGTACCCAAGGCATAGATGCCTCCCCCTCGTTCACCATCGCTGCAACCAGACATGGTGACACCTGGCACTGACAAACGGCTCAGGACAGCAACCGCGAGCTGCGGTACGCTCGTTGGCACGGCTTCGACTTCCAGGTCGACCGGGCACTACCTGCCGAGCAGCGATGGATGCTTTCGGTTGGAGAGTACGGACGGGTAGCGCAGCTTGATCCGTCCGGAAAGTGTTGCGCCTATCGGCGCGCACACTGGTCACTGCGCAAGCGTTATCTGAGGTCCCTGACCCATCGGCAGCAGCCTCAACGGAGCGACCCATGCATGGGGTGGCTCGGTTGAGAGCTGCCCTGCAGAACATCTCGGCCGACCCCCTAACGAGACGAAGGGGCGGAGACGGCCGTGAACACCAAGACAAGCCGTCGCACCAAAATCCTGATCATGGCCATGGTCATCACAACCTCCGTGATCTTGGCATTCATCGCCGGCCTACTGGGGCACGCCTGTCACCGTGACCCAGCCGACTGGGGAGCGTGGACGTTCGCCACCCTGTCGCTTCTCGGCATCACGTGCTGCGGCATCATCTGGGCCACAGAGAGCTGACCAACGTGGGTTCAGCCCTCGCTGATCCCGACGTTTTCAACCCCCAGCCTCGCCGCGCTGGCCTTCTATGTGTCGGCCGGTGCAGTGGTGCTGCTGGTGCTGGAAGGCTTCGTCCGGGTCACGGCGCGGGCGGCCAGGCGGATGACGAGGATGCTGGGGCAGCTGACGGATCAGTCTGACGACGTGACGACCGTGGAACGGGCGGCTCTTTCACAGGTTTGAGGCGGTGCCTGGAACCGGCCCATACCGCTTGAGACGCACCATGATCGTCTCACCGATAATCGGTGTACTGATGTTCCCCGAGGCTGGCTTCGCCGGCATTAGGGACCTGTCGGCGTCATTCGCGGTGGTCTTCTGGTCGGGCCCCACGAGCTGGGCTCGACGGTAGCCGCGTCAGCCACGGGGGAGCAGTGCCAGCGGCCGTAGGGGGGCGCCGAAGACCTGCAGGACGAGGGTGCGGTGTGCGGAGTGCAGGGTGCGTACGGCGGTCCGGGTCAGTCCGGGCTTGGGTGGCTCTACGCCGTTTCGGGTCCGGCCGGGTTTGGTCGGGATCCATAGGTAGCCGGGGTCGGTGCCTTCCAGCTCCTTGGTGATGCCGGCGCGGACGTCGAGCCAACGGCGCTCGATTTCCGCGGTGTGCTTGTCGAGGGGGTGGTCGACGCCGTCGATCGTGACGATGGGGAGGGGGCGGCGCTTCAGGTCGAGGTCGGGGACGTTGAGCGGGTGGAGCTTGGGCACGGAGTGGCCGGTGGCGGCGACGAGGGCGGCCACCGCGGCGGTGCGGATCGCGGTGGCGGCGTTTGCCCCGGTGGGCCGCTTGACGGCGAGGGTGCGCAGCAGGTTCCAGGCCTGTTCGGGTTCGAGGCGGTCGGCGTGTCCGGATGGCGGGTACGTACGGCGCAGGTTGGAGAGGCCGAGGGAGTCGGTGAAGGCGTTGTAGGTCTGGATGCGGGCGCGTTGGGAGTCGTGCGCGGCGACGGCGTCCGGGCCGGTGAGGGTGTTGCGGCAGCGGGTCTCGCCGGCGTTCGCGGCGGCGAGCCAGGACTCGGCGCGCTCGGGTTGGACGAGCTCTTCGGCGGTGAGGGAGGTGGTCTTCGTCTTGTCGAGGACGTGCTCCAGGAATTCGGTGAGCAGGGTGGCGCGTAGCCGTACGGTCTCGGAGGCGTACCCGGCCTGACGCTGCGCCTCTATGAGGCCCTGTACTCCCGAAGCTGCGGCGAAGTGACAAGTAGCTCTCTGTAGCGGATCAGAAATGGGCTTGTCAGCGGTTTCGATCCTCTGGGCTCATCGGGGACCGTGCTCGGAGAGGTTGGTCCGGTCATGACGACCGGAAGGAGCCCAGAGTGCGGCAGGAGTGGGAGCCGGAGGACCTGATCGAGGTCTGGACGCTGCTGGAGGAGGACCAGGAACGACTGCGGAACAAGTCGGGGGCGAACCGGTTGGGGTTCGCGCTGTTGCTGAAGTTCTTCGAGGTGGAGGCCCGGTTCCCGGAGGACGCCGGGGAGATCCCGGTGCCGGCGGTGTCGTACGTCGCTCAGCAGGTGAGGGTGTCCGCGGAGGAGTGGGCCGCCTACGACTGGTTGGGGCGGGCGATCAAGCGGCACCGGATGGAGATTCGGGGCGCGTTCGGCTTCCGTGAGTGCACGGAGGAGCACCAGGACCAGCTCGCCGAGTGGCTGGCGGTCGAGCTGTGCGGGGTTGAGTTGAATCGGGACCGGCTCGCGGAGGCGGTGGTGGCCCGCTGCCGCAAGGACCGGCTGGAGCCGCCGGCCCCAGGGCAGATCGCCCGGCTGGTGGGTAAGGCGGTCAGCACCTTCGAGGAACGGTTCTGCGCGGCCACTGTGGGCCGGCTGTCGGCCGCGACCCGGTCCCGGCTGGATGACCTGATCGCCGAGGACACCGGCGCGGACGACAGCGCGGGCGGCGGGGGCACGCTCTTCACCGAGCTGAAGGCCGATCCCGGAGCGTTGGGGCTGGACAGTCTGCTGGCGGAGGTGAAGAAGCTCCAGCGGGTGCGGGCGCTGGAGTTGCCGCCGGAGTTGTTCGCGGACGTGTCGGGGAAGCTGGTGGCGGCCTGGCGGGCGCGGGCGGCGAAGGAGTACCCCTCGGACCTTCGCGCGGCGGCAGGGCCGGTGCGGTACACGCTGCTGGCCGCGCTGTGCCACGTGCGGGAGACGGAGATCACCGACTCGCTGGTGGAGCTGTTCTATGCTCGGCTTCAACCTGCTGCCCCGGCTGAAGAACGTCGGCTCCGCGCGCCTGTACCGGCCGGCGGCCGGGGAGGACGAGAAGTGGCCGAACCTGGCGCCGGTGCTGTCGACCAAGACGATCGACTGGGACCTGATCCGCCAGCAGTACGACCAGATCGTGAAGTACACCACCGCCCTGCGCCTGGGCACCGCCGAGGCCGATCAGGTCCTTCGGCGCTTCACCCGCGGCGGCCCAAAGCACCCCACCTACCGCGCGATCGAAGAGTTGGGGCGGGCGGTGCGCACGGCGTTCATCTGCGACTACCTCGCCAACGCCGAGCTGAGGCGCGAGATCAACGACGGGCTCCAGGTCGTGGAGAACTGGAACTCAGCCAACCACGACCTGTTCTACGGCAAGGACGGCAACCTGACCGGCTCCGACAAGGAGTCCCAGGAAGTCTCGATGCTCGCCCTGCACCTGCTCCAGTCGGCGCTGGTGCACGTCAACACCCTCCTCCAGACGGTCCTGCCACCACTGGTCGGCCAGGATCTCGGCGTCGAACCAGTAGCGTGTTCGCGCTCCAGTGACGTCGATATGCCGGAAGCGTGCGATCAGATTCGTGGCCCATTCCGCCCGAAAGCTGACCTGCATGCCGCGCTGGGACGCCGCGCTCTGCCAGCCGCTGAGCCAACCGCCCGGATCGTAGACCTTCTCGTGCAGCGACTTGCCCCTTCCCTGCCGGGGTCCGGTGGGGTCGACCGGGATGGCAATGATGTACTCGACCAACTGCGGGTGTTGTTCCAGGGAGGTCCGCACGGACTGGTCGAGCTGGGCCTTGTCGACCTCCTCCTGCCGTATCCAGTACTTCGCCTGCCAGCCGACTTCCGTGCCGTCGGCAAGGGTCCAGAAGCACTCGACTCCGCCATCGCCGCCGGCACCGGCGAGACTGACGAACACGGCACCATCCTGCGGCGGGTCCTCGGCCGCGAGCTCGCAGACGAACTGCTCGAAGCCGGACCGCTGTCCCTCAGCCCCGGCCGACCGGATACGCGAGAAGTCGATCTCCGGGTAATGCATGGTTCCCCCGTGGAATGGCAGAAGGAAGTCACACCGCCGTGAAAGGCTAACCGACCGGCTTCCCGACTTACGTCATGTCGCAGTCATCCCCGGCTTCGGCCGCTGCAACCCCGGCGGTGGAACCTGGAACACCGAGGCGTGTTCCACCAGCACAGAGGGAACACCCAGGCCGCCACACCCTCGACCTCCTGCTGCGCGTGGTGCTCCGATACGCACCCCGAAACTGCCGAGCATGTGCTCGCACATCCACTGCTGGACGTTGGTGAGTGGGTCACTGCCCCCTTGAACGACGGCGTTGAGGTGTTCGCTCTGCCGCAGCGGTTGACCCGGGCGCTGGCCAACGCGAGCTCCGCCGAGCTGGAAGAGCTCGCAGGCCGCTGGACCACGCGGGTCCGGTCTGAGGACGGGGACGACATGACCGACGATGATCTACTGGCGGTCCTGCAGGGAGTTGCCCGGCTTGCGGCGTCTGCGGTGGACAGGGGTGGCGGCCTCTACAGCTGGAGAGGACTGGCGTCACACCCCGACCGGCCACCTTCACGACAGCAGCGTCGGCAGCTTCCAGGACGTCCTGGAACAATGGTGCCATCAGCCCGGGCGAGCGGCTGGGGGGAGAAGCAGGGATGGTGGACTTCGAGCAGCAGCTGGACCTCGAATTCGACGGCGAGTTCTTGGTGCCGCGGATCAACCAGCAAGCCTACCGAGACATCTACACCTTGGAAGGGTGGCTGCGCAGACTCTGCCTGGCTTCCTGGATGCGCGCCTACGGAGCCCTGTGGCACCAGCACCTGGACCGGAAACTACGCAAGAACCTCGAGCGCCTCGCTGAGAGAAGCCGCCAGCGCCTGCACCTTGACGCCGAGACCAGCGGTGACCTCATCTGGCAGTCCGACATCGGCCAGCTCCTGTCCATGCTGACCGACCCGCGGATCGCGGGCGACGTTCACCACTTGGCAGGGCAGGATCAGCAGGCGATCGCGAGAGACTTCGACGAGATCCGCGAGATCCGCAACGTCCTCGCCCACAACCGCGCACTGTCGCCACAGACCTACGCACTCCTACGTGTCAGCATCATCCGCCTGCAGAAAGTCGTCGACCACTTCCGGTCATGCCTCCTCTACAACAGCTCGAACATCCTGGATGACGACGACGGCGACCTCGGGTCGTACCTTGCGATGCTGCTCGAGGGTAACGACTGGAGCAAGTTCCAGGCGTTCGTCGCCCGAGGCCACGGGTTCATCGAGTACGTCACCCTTCCGACTCCGCCGTACGACAAGTGGCCCGACGCCCGACGACTCTTGGAAGTGTTCTCCGACCACCTGGACTACATCACCGCGTTCACCATGAACCGGCTGGGCGACGAGTTCATCATTGTGGCCCCGGATGAGCTGGACGAGGACTCCCAGGCCGGCCTGTGTCGGGCCTTTGCCGCGAACCCCGACGTCTGGACCGATGTGCCCTACGAGGAGCAGCATCCTCGCTTCATATGCAGTCCCAAGATGTGGATTTACGAAAACCAGTCGCCCTTCCGCAGCCAGGAAGAGCCGCCCTGGTGAAGACGCGACCCACGGTATGACGCTGCATCGCAGCCGACCTTGCAGCCCACGGCACCTGGCTCTCGGAAGGTGCACGTCATTTGATGGGACTGAACTGGCTCCGCCCCGACGTCCCCGCCAGTGACGACCGGCTCTTCTGCCACGTCTACGGACGCGGCGACCGGAGGGCGTTGGGGATCAGGTAGTAGCGGTAGACGTCGACCCGATTGCGGTCCTCAGTCCCGGAGGGCGACCGCCAGTTGCGCGTGCGCCACGGTGCACGCGTAGTCGGTGCCGTCGTGATCCTCTGTCGCCCTGGAGGGCGACCGCCAGGAGCACGGTGCAGCGGATGGAAGCCCGCACGAGATGTTGCGATCCTCGGTTGCCGCGGAGGGCGACCGCCAGCTCACGTTGATGAGGTTGCACGCGCCGTTGGCGGTGTTGCGATCCTCGGTCGCCCCGCAGGGCGACAGTCGGCCGCCGCGTCAAGGCCGGGTGGCATCACGAATGGTTTCGATCCTCGGTCGCCCCGAAGGGCGACCGCCAGCTGTACGCGGGATACAAGCGCGAACAGCGCGTCTCCCAGTTCTTCAGCTTGAGTGCCATTGCGATCCTCGGCAGCCCCGAGGGCGGCCGCCACCTCCGCCAGGGCTTGCTGGCCTGTGTAGTACGTGCGGTTGCGATCTTCCGTCGCCCCGGAGAGCGACCGCGAAGCGCAGTGCGGCGCCGACTTTAGTGGAGCCGGTGTCGTTGCGATTCCCGGTCGCCCCAAAGGGTGCCCGTCAGGAACTGTGGTTTCCGCCGGTTCCCTGCATCACCATGTTGCGATCCTCGGCCACCCCGGAGGGCGACCGCCGGGGCCCGACCTGTATTTCACCATCCGGAAGGAACAGAAGTTGCGCTCCTCGGTCGCCCCGAAGGACGGCCGCCACTGGAGACTTCCAGCAGGTGATTCTGCCCACTGATCCTCGGTAGCCCCGGAGGGCGACTGTTAGCCCCTGGACCGGCTGCGCGGCACATCAAGGACCCGATATTGCGATCCTTGGCCGCCCCGGAGGGCGACCGCTGGCCGCGATGGCGTAGCCGTGCTCGCCGACGGTGATGCTGTTGCGATCCTCGGCCGCCTCGGGGGCAGCCGCCATCGTCTGAAGTTGCTTGAGTGCGTCCACTTCAATGTGGTTGCGATCCTCGGTCACTCCTGAGGGCGACCGCCAATCTGACCCTGTGGAATGACGATCGAGCGCTGAATTTGGTTGCGATCCTCGGTCATGCCGGAGGGCGACCGCTACGAGATGGTACGTAGCTCTGAGCCGTGTTCCGCGCTTTTGAGTCGGCTCAGTCGATGAGGCGGGTGAGGGTGACTCCGTCGGGGATGTTGTCTTCGTCGATGTTGATGTGGTCGGTGTAGTTGTCCCAGGATCGTGCTTCGCTGTGGCCCAGTGGTTTGATGCGGATGAGGTCGAAGAGTTTGTGGGCGGGTGCTCGTCCGTAGGCGTCGTCGTGGGTGAAGATGTACAGGCCGCGGATGGCCATTTCGCCGCGGGAGGCGGCGCGGTCGTGGTCGAACATCATGGTCATGGCGTGCCAGTAGGCGGCGAGGTCTTCCGGGGTGACGCCGGCTTTCGTGCCGAGGGCTCCGGAGTAGAAGCCGTGGCCGCGGTACAGCCCGTAGGGCACGTAGTGCTTGTTGCCCATCTCGGTGACCTTGCCGTTGGCGAGGTCCTCGGGTTTGTTCGGGGCGACGCGGGTGATGCCGGCCTCGAGCGGGGTGACGGGGTCGATGGAGCGGGAGAAGGTGAGCTGCATGGGGCCGCGGGCCCTGCCGGCGTGCTTCTTCTGGTCGCCGACGGACATGACGGCGCCGAAGATGCGCACGTCGTAGAAGTTGCGGATCATCCACTGCTGGGCGGTGGCGGTGTCGCCTTCCGTGGTGCCGCCTTCATGGTAGGCGCGCTGGATCTGCGGGTTGAGGGCGACGCCTTCCTCGACGTACATCTCGAAGCCGGGCTGCCCCTGGTGGGCGAGGGTGATGGTGTTGCGGATCTTTCGCTTGAGGGCGACGTCGGTGATGATGCCCTGGCTGGTGATGGGGTCGGTGCGGGGCATGCCGCCGGCGTCGGGGTCGCCGTTGGGGTTGCCGTCCTTGACGTCGATGAGGAAGACGTAGTCGTGCTTGCGGGTGGGGTCCAGGTGTGCGGCGGTCATGACTGTGCTTGATTCCTTTCCGAGGTGACGGTCCCGGGGACTGCGAGGCGCTTACCAGAGGATGCTGTCGGTTGTGTCCGCGTCCTCTGCCGCCTCGGGGAGGGCGTCGGCGGTCTGGTCGTCGGCGAGTTCCTTGCCGGCTTCGCGGGCTTTGATGGCTTCGGCTGCGGCTCGGGCGGAGTGAGCGCGCTGGTGTTCGTAGCCGAGGATGAACAGGGCCTGCTGCTCGGCGTTGAGGTGGGCGGGGAGGGTGTCGAGCAGGTCGAAGGCGTCGCGCAGTCGGTTCTCCATGGCCTTGGCGGCGGGTTCGCTTTTGCGGGCGATGGTGCGCAGGTGGGGGCGTGCGCCGATGCGGAGGCGGGTGAGGACGGCTCGGGGTGAGACGACGGCGGTGGTCAGGTACTTGTCGGTGATGGTGGTGTTGACCTTGGGCATGGCCTTGCGCTGGATCGCTTCGAGCATGGCCATGATCCGTCCGCACACGTATCCGGGTTCGGTCGAGGTGGTGTTCAGCTGGGGCACGCACAGCTCCTTGTGGCGGGTGGTCGTACGGGTCAGGGCGAGGCGCAGCAGTGCGATGCGGGGCCGGTCGATGTGGTGGTCGGCGCGGATGCGCTGCATGAGGACCGGCAGGACGTGGGCCGGTGGCGGTGTGCCGTGGAGTGCGGCTTTGGCGAGGTCGGCTTGAAGGTGCTTGGGGATGGTGGTGTCGATGTATGTGTTCTTGCGCTTGTCCCAGCGGGCGGCGGCCAGGGCCAAGCGCCAGATGGGCCAGTAGAGGTAGGTGTTGTTCCAGCCGTCCCAGGTTTGCTGGTCGGTGAACCACGTTCCGATCCGCTGCTTGAGTTCGGGGACGGGGATGGTGATCCAGTCGGCGACGATGACCCTGTTGGTGTTCACCCGCAAGGTGACGGCGTGGAAGGCGTCGTCGTCGAAAGCGGCCAGCGCGTCGCGTCCCTTGTGGGGGTGGTTGAGTCCGTCGACGAGTTGGGCAACCTCGGTGGGTTCGGGGTTGTCCAGGGTCCACATGTCGGTTTCGGTGGCGGGGTTGCGGGTCCACCACACGATGGCGGAGTCGCCGGCGCGGGTGTGGTGCTCGGGGTCGGCCAGCAGTGCGTTCAGGGCGGTGGCGGCCTTGGTTCCGCAGTCGACGCAGACGGGGGTGGCACCGAGCTGCTTGATGCCGGCCCGGTAGTGGGCGGGCTGGTTGAGGCAGATCAGCTGGGTGTTCATCCCGGAGTTGGGAAGGCCCTTGACGGGGACCGGAAGGGTGGACAGCAACGCTCCCGTCTGCCCGCAGACAAGGCAGATGCCTTCCTGATCCTTGCCCGGTTTGCCGCTCTTCGTGCTCTTGACCTTTTCTGCCCACCAGCGCTGGGCCTGGGGGAGGTCGTGGATCCACTCGCCGTCCACGCTGATGGCCACGAGGTGCCCTTGATCCATCTCCTCGGGCCAGTCGTCCGGCGTGAAGGGTCTGTCCAGCCACTGGGCCAGGGTGCGGGCCTGAGGAAGGCCGGGGTGCTCGTTGCACCAGGAGGTCACCACGGTGCGGTAGGCGAGATGACGCTCCTCGGCCTTGGCGATGTCCTTGGGGTCGGTCGACGGAACCTTCTTATCGTCGGGCCCCTTGACCAGGCCGGGGTGGCCGAGAACGTACAGCGCGCTGTCGGCGAGCAGGAACGGCGGCGGGTTCTTCCCGGAGCGGCCGGTGTAGGGGGCGGTGACCTTCCGCGGTTCTTCCCCTTTGGGGGGACGCAGGTCGATGATCAGCGGCTCGGCATCGCTGGTGCTGGAAAGGTCGATCTGCCACATGATCGGACGCCGCTGGTAGTAGTCGGGGACGGCGTCTTCGCGGCTGTCGGCGTGCTGGACGAGGTTGTGCAGGAGCACTTCAGGCCGTCCCCTCGGCAGAAGCACGGCCCTCGGCCCCGGGCATTTGGCCGACTTGCGCGGGGTCGAGCGGGCGGTCCGGCACGTGGAGAGCACCGCGCTCAAGACGGGCACGGAACCAGTGGTAGCGCTCCTTGCCGTTCGGCAGGTACTCGATGTGGTGGAGCATCAGCCCGATCTCGTCGATCGGGGGGATGCCAGCCTGGTCGGCGGCGGTGACGACACCGGCCTCCTGCGCTGATCCGCGGGGGCCGAAGAAGGCCGCGAACTCGCGGCACCCGAAGTAGGGTTGCTCGAAGCAGGCACCACGCTTGACGCGGCGGTCGAACTGGTCGCGGTACTTCGGCAGCGGCGCGGTGCAGCGGTCGGTGGCGTTGATGGTGGCGTGGATGCGGTAGGCGACGTCGCGCAGTGCGACGGTGACGCGCTGCCCGCGGTCCTCGGCGACGTCATACCGGTAGCCGTTGTTGGCGCGCAGGTCCTCGAAGGCCTTCTTGGTGATGATCGAGTTGTTGACCTCGTTGCGGCGGAAGCTGGTCCATTGCACCGGCTTGAGCAGTTCGATCCGCTCGATCTGGTAGGTGATCTCCGGTTTCCACAGGATCGCCTCGAGCAGCCCTCTCGCGGCCGAGGGGGTCATGAGCGGGTAGGAGACCCGTTCAACCTTGAGTTCCGGGCGGGTGAAGCATGCCAGCGGACCCCAGGCCTCCACCTGCACGTGAAGTGGCCGGGCGGCCTTCTCCTCACGCTGTCGTGATTGTGTAGAAATCATGCACCTTCCCGCCTTATGTCCTAGCTGGCTCGGCCCGTTGTCAGTGCCGGTGGCTAGCGTCGTCGCACTGCCCCGATCAACGACCGTCGGTACGCAGGCCGGTAGTGAACAGTCATCTAGCCGGATCTCAACGCATAAGTGATGGTAAGTCAAGTATGGTTGCGGAAAAGGCAGTTGATGAGATATCGGGACGTATGTCAGCTCCGGCAGGCAGGCTCGTAGCCCACTCACCGGGCCGTCGGGGCATCTGGCACTGGTACGAAGACCACGCCCGAGGCACCGGCGAGCTGGCCCGACGTTTCGCCGAGCCATGGGGAGGCGGAGAACTCGCCTACCGGCTGGGACGCGACCACGACACCGGCAAGGGCGCGTGCGCCTGGCAGGACGGCCTGATCGAAGAAGCCACAACCGGCCGGAAGGTCCGCCGCCCCGCACACCATGACGCCGGAGCGTTCCTGTTCGCTCAAGTAGCACGGCAGCATCCGGTGCTGACACCGTTCGCCGGCGTCATCGAGGGACACCACACCGGCCTGTCCGCCTGGTCGGAACTCAGCGTCCGGCTCAAGGGCCTGATGCGGGACTCCGGAAAGGTCAACGAGGCGATCAGCCGGGTCGCCGAAGTCATGCCGGAGATCCTGGACGGAACCTGCCCGCCTGTCCCGGACTGGCTCGACCCGTGCAACAGGATCAGCGTGGAGATGCTGGTCCGCATGACCTACTCGGCTGTGATCGACGCCGACCGACTGGACACCGCCGCGCACTTCAGACCGGGCCCGCTTCCCCGGCCGGATGCGGGCATGCCGCAGTTGTGGGAACGGTACGAGACCCGCCGCCAAGAGGCCCTCGCCGAGCGTCGACGCCGTAAGGAGCCCTCGTGGCTGGACGGGCTCCGCGAGGACGTCTATCAGGAGGCGATCGAAACCGCGGCCTGTGAGCCGGGGGTGTACCGGCTGCACCTGCCGACCGGCGCCGGCAAGACCTTCGCCGGCGGAGGATTCGCACTCCGACATGCCGCGCTGCGCGGGCTGCGGCGCGTAATCGTCGCGGTCCCGTTCATTTCGATCACGGAACAGAATGCGGCTGTCTACCGGAACCTGCTGGATCCGGAGCACGGGCCGCGGACGGTGCTGGAACACCACTCCGCCGTGAACTTCGAGGCGCCCGACCGGCACGCACCCCGGTCCGCAGGCACCTCAGGCGACATTTGCCAAGACCAAAGGCGTGCTCGTTCTAACCGGTGGGCGAAACTGGCCGCGGAGAACTGGGACGCCCTGTTCATCGTCACCACCATGGTCCGGCTGATCGAGAGCCTGTTCGGCAACAGCCCGTCAGCCACCCGCCGACTGCACCGGCTCGCCGACTCCGTCATCGTCCTGGACGAGGTCCAGGCCCTCCCCGACACCCTGCTGACACCGATCCTGTCCGGACTTCGGGAGCTCGTCGAGCACTACGGCGTGACCCTGGTCCTGTCCTCGGCCACACAACCGGAACTCACCGCACTGAACCCCTGGCAGACCGGCCTGCCACAGCGCGACATTGTCGCCAACCCCGCACCGCTTTTCCAGCGGCTCCGCCGGGTCCGGTACGACTGGCGCACCGGCCCAGAGGTGACCCTCAAAAGCATCGCCGCAGAGGCCACAACACACGGCCAGGCTCTGATGGTGGTCAACGGAACGAAAGACGCCAACCACGTGCACAAGTTCTGGCTTGGCGACCGCGACGAGGACCCCAGCACCCTGCACCTGTCGACCCGCATGACCGGCGGCCACCGCAGAGAAACCATCCAAGCGGCAAAGCAACGCCTCGACGCCGGCCTGGACACACTATTGGTGTCGACATCGCTGATCGAGGCCGGCGTCGACCTCGACTTCCCGCGCGGATACCGCGCCAGATCGCTGCCAGAGTCCGAACAGCAAGCCGCCGGGCGCATCAACCGTGAAGGGCACCGCCCGACCGAAGACAGCATCATGACCATTTTCGAACCGACCGACGGTCTCCAGCCACAAGCGATCTACAACCGATGCGGCATCGCCGCAGCATCCCGCCGCTTCGGCAAGGGCCTCGCAGACCCAGACGATCTGGACACACTGCGCTCCTACTACCAGCACCGCTACCGACTCCAGGCCGGACGCTCCTCCACAGACCCCAACGGAGCAACCGGAGAAGCCATCGAAGCACTGCGAGCAAAGCTGGACTACCCGGAAACCGCCCGCCAGATGCGCGTGATCGACAACGAGCACTCCGTAGCCATCGTCGCCATCCGCTCCCAGCTCAACCAGAACGACCGGCAGGCCGCCCAAAATGCCATCGAACAACTCCGTAGCGGGATACCAACCCCCGAGACCTACCGCACACTCCAGGCCCACATGGCATCCATCCCACAACGAGAACTGGAGACAGCGATCAAGGCTGGACACGCCGTCGAAATCGCCGGCGACCTATACGAGTGGACAGGCCCCTACCACCCCCAACGAGGAATCGAACCCGCCGTCTAGTGAAACGGGCAGCGACTGAAGGTCCCACCGATCGATACAGTGTTCCGGGACAGTGGCGTCCTAGCGGTCGTCCTTCGGAGCGCCCGAGGATCGCAACACCGGGCAGGTCGCCCAGTTCTTCCCTGCCGACTCGTGGCGGTCGTCCTTCGGGGCGACCGAGGATCGCAACCCCTCGCTCTGGGACGGGACCCGCGTCGCGTCCTCAGGGGGCGGTTGTCCTCCGGGGTGGACCGAGAATCGCAACTACAACGCCCTCCGTGTGGCCGGCCCGGCTTCCCGCGTGGCGGTCGCTCTTCGGAGCGACCGAGGATCGCAACCCCGAAGCCCAGGCCTCCTGGGTACCCGCCATGGACGTGGCGGTCGCCCTTCGGGGCGACCGAGGATCGTAACTGGAAGTCGGCCGGGTTGTCGTAGAACCACACCGGCGTGGCGGTCGTCCTACGGGGCGACCGAGGATTGCAACGCGACGGTGATGGCACCGACGGCGAGAATGGGCCCGGATGGCGGTCGCTCTCCGGGGCGACTGAGGATCGCAACGAGTCCAGCGCCTCAATGGTGAGCTGGTACTCCTGAGTGGTGGTCGCCCTTCGGGGCGACAGAGGATCACAACCTCGTGTACGGCCTAGAGGAGGAACTCGAGGACCAGAGTGGCGGTCGCTCTCAGGGGGGCGAGGATCGCAACAGCTTGGGCGCCCATCCGGTCGTCACCGGATCCATGTGGCGGTCGCCCTCCGGGGCGACCGAGGATCGCAACATCCAGGGCAGGATGTTTTCCCCGAGGACGTCCCAGCGTGGTGGTCGCTCTTCAGGGCGGCCTAGGATCGCAACGCAGCTCCGGCGGTCGATATGGGGCGGACTGGCGGGTGACGGTCTTCCTTCGGGGTGACCGAGGATCGCAACGTCCAGCCGGTCTCCCGGGCACCGTAGAGGAGCGGGGGGCGGTCGCCCTCCGGGGCGACCGAGGATCGCAACCAGCGCAGCGGCAGCGGCAGGTCCGCCCACGTCAGCGGTGGCGGTCGCCCTTCGGGGCGACCGAGGATCGCAACGAGCTGCGCGACTCGACCGGCTCGCGCGCGCAGGGCGTGGGGGTCGCCCTTCGGGGCGACCGAGGATCGCAACTACGACCGCATGGCCGCTGTAGATGGGGTATTCGAGGGGTGGCGGTCGCCCTTCGGAGCGACCGAGGATCGCAACACGAAGAGGTGGAAGCGGCCCGTGGTCCAGGACGGCGAGTGGCGGTCGCCCTTCGGGGCGACCGAGGATCGCAACAGCAAGGTCACGCGCACCATGCGGGACTCTGCGCGCGTGGCGGTCGCCCTTCGGGGCGACCGAGGATCGCAACTACGTCAAGAAGCACAGCTCTCCGAACAAGCCCGGCCGTGGCGGTTGCCTTCCGCGGCGACCGAGGATCGCAACCGCTCGTCGGCGTAGGCCACGCCCGCGGCCATCACGTGGCGGTTGCCCTTCGGGGCGACCGAGGATCGCAACGGGTCCGATGATCAGTCGTGGCTCGGGTCCGCGCACGGGTGGCGGTCGCCCTTCGGGGCGACCGAGGATCGCAACGATGCAGGTCAAGCGTAACAAGCACAGGGCTGGCTAGTGGCGGTCGCTCTTCGGGGCGACCGAGGATCGCAACATCGACGGCCGCGACGGCCTCAGCGCGCTCACCGACGGTGGCGGTCGCCCTTCGGGGCGACCGAGGATCGCAACAGGGAGTTCACGCCCGCGTTCGCCAAGGAGGCCATCGTGGCGGTCGCCCTCCGGGGCAACCGAGGATCGCAACAGCTTCCAGGACGTGATGCAGTCAGTGTAGTCCATACCTGACGACCCCTCTCTGGTGGACGAGGCCCGTGGCGGTGACGCTGGGAGGGGGGTTTGTTGGTGTAGTGCGGGCTTGCTGGCCTGGTGTGTTGTGGGTGTGTTGAGAGAGGCCGGGTGGACGGTTCCGGTGGGT
>NZ_JBIUBE010000018.1:0-138915 GCF_044593395.1 Streptomyces sp. NPDC052301
GCTGGGCGACCCGCAGACCGTGATGCTGGACGAGCCGGTCAACGGACTGGACCCGGAGGGCGTCCTCTGGATCCGCAACCTGCTCACCACCCTGGCGGCCGAGGGGCGCACGGTGTTCGTCTCCTCCCATCTGATGAGCGAGGTGGCGCAGGTGGCGGACCACCTGATCGTCGTGGGGCGGGGGCGGCTGCTGGCCGACACCACCGTGCGGGACCTGGTCCGCGAGGCGGGCGGCGACACGGTGAAGGTGACGACCGGCGACCCGGCCCGGTTGCGGGAGGTGCTGGCCGGGCCGGGCGTGGAGATCACCGGCCGGGGCGGTTCCGAGGAGCTGAAGGTGACCGGCCTGACCGCTCGCGAGATCGGGCTGAGGGCGGCGGAACACGGCATCCCGCTGTTCGAACTGACCCCCCGGGCCGTCTCCCTGGAGCAGGCGTTCATGGAGCTGACCCGGGACGCCGTCGAGTACCACGGCAGCACGACGCACGGCGCTGGTGCCGATCTCGCCGGGACCGCCGGGAGGACAGCATGAGCACGCTCACCGCCGCCGCCGAGGCACCCCGCACCGCGCCTCCCGCCCGCCCCCCCTACCGCGTGACCGTACGGCGTGTGCTGGCCTCGGAGTGGGCCAAGTTCTGGACGCTGCGCTCCACCTGGATCACCCTCGCCCTCGGCCTGCTCTTCCTCGTCGCCTTCGGGCTGATCGCCGCGACCCGCTACAAGACCATGTTCGGCACCCCCCGCATGGACCGGGACTTCGCCCGCGCGACGGCCGTGAGCCTGTCCCTCTTCGGCACCAACTTCGCCCAGCTCGCACTCGGCGTGCTCGGTGTGCTGGCCACCGCGGGGGAGTACTCCACCGGCATGATCCGCTCGACGCTCGCGGCCGTACCGCGCCGGCTGCCCGTGCTGTGGGCCAAGGCGGCCGTGCTCGGGCTGGTCGCGCTGGTCGTCGGCACCGTCGGCGCGTTCGCCGCCTTCCTGGCCGGCAGCGGCATCGTCTCGGGAACCCCCGCCGCACTGGGCCTCTCCCACGCGGGCGTCGTCCGCAGCCTGCTGGGCGCCGGGCTCTACCTGGGCCTCGTCGGAGTGATCGGCACCGCCCTGGGCGCGCTGCTGCGCTCGGTGGCCGGCGGCATCTCGGTGCTGGTCGCCGGCCTGATGCTGGTCCCGGGGCTCGTCTCGCTGCTCCCCGGCTCCTGGCAGGACGACGTCAGCCCCTACCTGCCGAGCCACGCGGGCGAGTCGATGTTCGCCCTGACCCGCGACACCACCACGCTGTCGCCCGGGGCCGGGCTGCTGGTGTTCCTCGGCTGGTCGGCGTTCGCGCTGGCGGGAGCGGCGTACCGGCTGGTGCGCAGCGACGCCTGACACCCCTTCACACGGCACGCGCCCGCCCGCGCTCAGGGGGCCGCGGGCGGGATGTTCTGGTTGGCGCGGAAGAAGTTGCCCGGGTCGTAGGCGCGCTTGACCTCGGCCAGCCGGTCGTAGTGCCCGCGGTACGTCCCCCGGACCCGGTCGGCGCTCTCCTGCTCGCCCAGGAAGTTGATGTAGCCGCCGCCCATCGAGTGGGGGTGCAGGTCGGACCAGTAGTCGACGCACCACTGGCGGACCAGGCCGGCGTTGGCCGGATCGGGGTCGATTCCCGCGACGACGCCGGACCAGACGGCGTCCCGGTAGGCCCAGGCCGTGTCGTCGGCGCCGGTCCGGCGGGTCGCCCCGTCCACCGGGTACAGGTGCATCGTCGACAGGGCGGTGGGGAGGTTCTGGCCGTACTTCTCGTGCACCGCGACGGCGTCGTCGGAGATGGCGTCGAAGAAGTCGCCGCGCCAGTACCACTGCAGCCCCTTGGGGATCAGCTGGTCGAACATGGTCTGCAGGGCCGGGTAGGGCATCGGGGTGGTGAAGTGGAAGGCGGGCGGCCCGGGCGCGTTCACCACGGTCAGCACCTTCTCCAGCCGGTCGTCCGCCAGGTCCCCGGTGTAGCACCACACCACGCCGCACATCTTCCGGCCGTGGATCGGCTCGGGGAAGGGCGGCCCGGGCGGGACCGTCAGCAGCAGGAAGAACCCGTACAGCTCCTCCGGAGCGGCCGGCAGGAACTCCCGGTACCACTGGAGCACCTCGCGGGTCCGGTCGACGGGCCACACGGTGATCGCGACGCCGACCGCGTCCACCGGGTGCAGCCGCAACGTGAAGGACGTGACGACGCCGAAGTTGCCGCCGCCGCCCCGCAGCGCCCAGAACAGGTCCGGGTGCTCGTCCTCGGAGGCGGTGACGAAGGTGCCGTCGGCGAGGACGACGTCGGCGGACAGCAGGTTGTCGATGGTCAGGCCGTACGCGCGGGTCAGGTAGCCGTGCCCGCCGCCGAGGGTGAGCCCGCCGACCCCGGTGGTCGACATGATCCCGGCCGGTGTGGCCAGGCCGAACGCGTGCGTCGCGTGGTCGAGGTCGCCCAGCTGGGTTCCGCCGCCCACCCGGGCGGTCCTGGTCCCCGGATCGACGTGGGCCCAGCGCATCGGGGACAGATCGAGCGTCAGCCCGTCGTCGACCAGGCACAGTCCCGGGCCGCTGTGCCCACCGCCGCGCACCGCCGGCCCCGTCCCGGTGTCCCGGGCGAAGGAGAGCACGGCGCGTACGTCCGCCACGTCGACACAGCCGGCGATCGCGGCCGGCCGTCGGTCGATCATGGCGTTGTAGATGCTGCGGGCCTCGTCGTACCCGGTGTCTCCCGGGGCGACGACGGGTCCCCGCAGTGCCTCGCGCAGACTCTCGAGAGCCGGTGCGCTGAAACCGCCCATGGGGAACACCTCCGCTTCACGCGCGCGATACGCGGACGGAGGCGAGCGCGAGACGTCCGGGCGGGCTGCGAGGGCGTGGGGTGCGGATCCGTCGCGCAGGTGACGAGGAGCGGCAGGGCGCAGCTCTCCACCAGCCCCCATTCTCCGCCTGCCCGTCCCCTCCCGCATGTCCGCCTGTCCCAGGAGTGTTCTTCCGTCCCAGGCGCGTCGCGGCCCTCCGACCCGGTACGCGCCCGATGCTCTGGAGGGGGTGGCCCGTCTCTCGGGGACGCGGCTCACTGCATGAGGCGTGTCCATCGACCAGGCGACCGGCGTGGTCATCGCGCTCGAAGGGCTGTGCCCCGAGCAGGGCTGCGCGGTCCTCAAGGAGGTCTCGCAGCGGACCGACGTCAAGCTGCGGACGGTCGCCGAGCAGATGGTGACGGCGGTGCGGGGCGGCCGGCTGCCCGACGAGACCCGCCGGGCCCTGGGCACCGCGCTGTCCCGTACCGCTCCGGGCTGAGGCAGCGGCGACGGCGGTCGTCACCGGACGTCACGCAGAGCCTCCGCGAGGACGTCGACCACCCGCCGCCGCTCCGCCGCCGACATGTCCAGGTCACCGTCGGATGGGCTGCCGTGCTCCGTCACGATGCTCTCCACTGAGCGCGGTCGGACCTGGCTCACTCCACCTGCCAGCCCGGTCCCCCGCCCCGCCGATCAACAGAACTGGTCCGCCAGGGGAGAAGGCGGCGCCGCACGCCGGCGGGCGCGGCCGGTGTACGGGCCGCGTCACGTCACCCGCGCGACGGGCCCGTCAGATCGTCCAGTTCGGCCGCGAAGAGCTGTGCGGGATCGAAACCCATCCCGGTGAAGTGCCCGGCGAGTTCCAGGGACAGGGTGCCGTGCAGCCGGGTCCAGAAGGTCAGGGCCCGGTGCAGGGCGGCGGGCGGGGCGGGGTGGCCGGCCGCCCAGTCCCGGTGGGCTCCGAGGTGCGTCTCGAAGGGTGCCGCGGGGCCGTCCGGGGGCAGTGCGGCGCAGGCGTCCAGGAGGACCGCCATGATCTCGGACGCGATCGCGGTGATGTCGTCGGGCGCGTGGTAGCCGGGGACCGGCGTGCCGTAGACGAGGAAGTAGCGCTGCGGGTCCGCCAGGGCCCATCCCCGCAGGGCGTACCCCAGTGCGCGTACGTCGGCGCCGGTCTCCGCAGCCGCGCGGACGGTGTCGGCGAGGCTGCGGTACGCGTCCCTGACGAGCTCGGTGATCAGCTCGTCCCGGCTGGCGAAGTACCGGTACAGCGCGGGTCCGCTCATGCCCATCCGCTTGGCGATCGCGTTGAGGGACAGCGCGGACGCGCCCGCCGTGGCGATCTGCTCCCACGCGCGCTCCTTGATCTCCGTACGCACCTGGGCGCGGTAGCGCTCGCGCGGGGTCTTCGCATCCTGGCTCACCATGGTTAGAGGGTATCACTGAAGTTATTGACACTTCCGCGGCCAGTGCGTTACAACTTCTAACGAACGCGATGCCAAGTAATCGAGCGGTGGAGGTCACCATGAACGCCGAAGCACTCGTCGAGGTCGTCCTGCCGGGCAAGGTCGAGCCGGAGGGGCTGCAGATCCGGCACGGGGCCGTCCCCACCGCCGGTCCCGGCCAGGTCGTGATCCGGATGGAGGCCACCGGCGTCTCCTTCGCCGAGCAGCAGATGCGCCGCGGTCGCTACTACGACCAGCCGGCCTTCCCGTTCGTACCCGGCTACGACCTGGTCGGCACGGTGCTGGCGACCGGCGAGGGCGTCGACCCCGGCCTGGCCGGCACCCGGGTCGCCGCGCTGGTCAAGGTCGGCGGCTGGGCCAGTCACGTGCTCGTCGACGCGGCGGACGTGGTGCCGGTGCCCGACGGGATCGGTGCCGCGGAGGCGGAGACCCTCGTCGTCAACGGCATCACCGCCTGGCAGATGCTGCACCGCAAGGCCCGGGTCCGCGCCGGGCACACCGTCGTGGTGCACGGCGCCAACGGCGGCGTCGGCTCGGTCCTGGTGCAGCTCGCCCGTGCCGCGGGGGCCCGTGTGATCGGCACGGCGTCCGCACGCCACCACGACGCCCTGCGGGAGCGGGGGGTCGTCCCGGTCGACTACCGCGGCGACGACGTCGCCGCACGCATCCGCGCACTCGCCCCGCGCGGGGTGGACGCCGTCTTCGACCACGTCGGCGGCCGCGGCATCGTCGACTCCTGGCGCCTCCTCGCCCCCGGCGGCACGCTCGTCTCGTACGGCAGCGCCGCCACCCGTGACGCCGAGGGGTCCAAGCAGTGGCCCGTCCTCAAGCTCCTGTTCCGGGTGTGGCTGTGGAACGCGCTGCCCAACCGCCGCAGCGCCTGCTTCTTCAACGTCTGGGCCGGCCGGGCGCTGGCCAGGAACCGGTTCCGCTCCCGGCTCCGGGCCGACCTCACCCAGGTCTTCGCCGCGTTCCAGCGCGGGGAGGTCAGCGCCCAGATCGCCGCCCGGCTGCCGCTCACCCGCGCCGCGGACGCCCTGCGGCTGGCCGAGTCCGGCACGGTCGCCGGAAAGGTCGTCCTGAACCCGTAGCGCGGGGTGGCGGCAGGTGGTCCCAGGTACTCGCCCGGCCCGCGTGCCTGCTGCATCGGCATCACCGCCGTCACCGGGACGGGGGACTGCACCGCCGACCACCGCGCCGGATCCGTCGGATAAGTGTGATTATCAGCCCAAGGTGACCCGGACACTACAGGTGGTCACCACGGCTGGCAGGAGGATCCATCGATGAACCCGGCTCTGAGGCGCCTGCTCGGCGCCACCGCGGCGGTGACCACGGGCGCCACGACCTTGCTCGGCATGGGCGCCGGTACCGCCGGCGCCGAACCCGCGGGCGCCCACTGCGCCCGCGCCGAGCGGCCCATATGGAGTGACGGCCCCAGTCGCAACGTGACCGGCCACCGCTGCAGCATGCCGGCCACCAAGCGCCGCTGGTACACCGTCGAGATCGACACCCTCGTACAGCCCCACTACAAGGCGGCGTACCTGAACGGCGACGTCGACCGGACCGAGACCCTGCGCCACGCGACCATCAGGTGCCTGGGCTACACCGCCGACAACGCCACGGTGAACTGGTTCGGCTGCGTGCCCGACTGACCCGGTCGGCGGGGGAGGCGATGACGGCGGCCGGATGTACTGGTCCGTTCCGGCGGGCCCGACCGCTGTTACTCACTTTCGGGTGAAGGTGTGCCCGGAGCGGTGAGCGGCGGGCCGGGGCCCCGTGCCGCAGAAGTCGGTGCTGGCGCGGCGGCCGTGGCTGATAAAAGGTCAATCAGGGAGTTCGGGAAATATATGGACGATGCAGTTGTCTGTCACCGGAATATGTTGAAACGGTAATGACCGACACATCCTCCCCACAAACCGGCCACTCGGCTTGCAAGGTGTGAGTGCGCGGCCAGTCGGCCGCCATTCGCACCGCGCACCACCGTCGGCCCACGACGCTTCGGCGTCGGTGGCGCCTGCAAGGTGCTGGACCTCTGTAGGGAGATCCTCGTGACTGTTTCCGCTTCCGTGCGCCGCATGACAGCCATTGCCGCCGTGGCGGCCGCCGCCGTGGGTGCCGTCGCACTGCCGGCCGCCGCCGCCGACCACCCGGCGCCCCGGGCGCACCACAGCTGGGTGCACATCACCGGGGTGCAGACCCGCTCGGACCGGGACCGCTCCGACCGGGCCCTGGACCGGGAGTGGGTGGCCCTCACCAACGACTCCCGTGAGGCGGTCAACCTCGACGGCTGGACCCTCTCCGACCGGGACGGCCACACCTACACCTTCGACCACTACCGCCTCGCCGGGCGGTCGTCCGTCCGCGTCCACACCGGCTTCGGCCGCGACAGCCGTACCGACCTGTACCAGGACCGCCGCAAGTCCGTGTGGGACCGGTTCGACACGGCGACCCTGCGCAACGACCACGGCCGTCTCGTCGACACCGCCTCCTGGGGCCGGCGCTCCCACCGCTGACGCGTCGTCACCGGCGCGCCCTCGACGGTGCCGGACGGTGTGACGCTGTCCCGGGCGAGTGACACACCACCCGGCGGCTTCCGTCCCGACGCGCAGGTCCGCGGATGAAGTACAGACCCCCAGGCCTGTGGCCTGGGGGTTTCTCGTGCGGCGGGCGACGAGAGCTGCGCGGTCAACTACCCCACGTGAACAGCTGTCCCGCCGCGGAGCGGGCCGCACCGGTTGTCGCCGGGCAGCCTGGCGGCGACAACCGGGCGGAGCGGGCCGTACCGGCCTCGTGCGGCTTGCGGCTCCTTGCCGAACCGTCGGCCCCTACGGACACGGTCGCGCGTCCGGCCCGCTCGCAGGCCGGGTGCCACGTCTGCGGTCTTCCAACCCGCGAACGGCGCACGACCCGCCGTCGCCCCGGAAAGCGTCACCAACCGAGCGCATCCTCGCCGGCGTGTACGTCACGGGCCGGCATGACCGGGCGCGCCTCATGGCAGGTGAAGCCGAGGCGGTCCAATGCCCGGCGCATCTCACTCGTCGTGAAGTCCCGGCGATTCAGCCGGGTGATCACCTCTCCGACCTGCATCACGGGGTAGGCGCGACGGCCGATGGTCACGGACACGCCGCTGACCGGTTCGGGCGTGATCCCGCTCATCGACTGCTCGACCTCACTCTTGATCAGGTCGAAGGGGAAGCGGGCGATGACACAGCGCATGGAAGCCTCCACAGGGGTGGGGAAGGACGCCGGAGAACCCGGCCGTGTGACGGCGGTCGGAAGGCGGTCAGGGCGTGAGAGCGAGGACGCCCAGGGCGTAGCCGTGCTCGTCGATCACGGGGGACACGTCGAGGGCCCGGACCCGCATGGCGGCTTCCGCCTCGCCGAGCGCGGCCATGGACGAGGTGAACGGTCCGCGGTCGAGCGGGATGTCCCGCAGCCGCGTCCGGTCGCTGTACCACGAGCCGCCGCGGTGCGCGGCGAGCTGGGCCCGGGTGACCAGGCCCGCGCACCGTCCGTCCTCGTCCCGGAGGAGCAGGTGCGGGACGCGGGCCCCGATGAGCACGGACAGGGCCACGTCGACCGCCATGTGGTCCTCGACCTGCGGTCCGGGCGCGTGCATGGCGTCGCGGGCGGCCAGGCCGGTGCCGTCGGCCCGCTGTGTTCGGGGCGGAGTCGGCGTCAAGGGGTTCTCCTCGTCGTCGGGACGTACCGGACGGGCGACGTCTCGGCCTGACTGCTGAGGGCGCATCCCCCCTGCCCCGGCTATGGGTTGGTCCTCGGGGCGGAGCGACGTACCCGGGTGGCGGCCGGACCGCTCCCCTTACGGTCGGTGGCCCGGCCCCCGCGGCCCCGGCCGGCGGATCCCTTGCCCGCGCCTCGCCCGTCGGCCGGCGCGGTGAGGGTGATGGGCACACCGGAGGGAATCCGGGCACCGGTGATGCGCTGCAGCTCGGCCTCGCCCGGACGGATCCGGGCGGTACTCGCTGTGATGCCGGCTTCGGTCATCAGCCGGTCCACCGCGCGCCGCTGGTGCGGCAGGACGAGGGTGACGACGGTGCCGGACTCGCCGGCGCGGGCGGTACGGCCGCCTCGGTGCAGGTAGTCCTTGTGGTCGCCGGGAGGGTCCACGTTCACGACGAGGTCGAGGCCCGTGACGTGGATTCCGCGGGCGGCGACGTTGGTCGCCACCAGGACCGTGACCTGGCCGTCCTTGAACTGGGCGAGTGTCCGGGTGCGCTGCGACTGGGACTTGCCGCCGTGCAGGGCCGAGGCGCGTACGCCGACGGACAGCAGGTGCGCGGCGAGCCGGTCCACGGCGTGCTTGGTGTCCAGGAACATGATCACGCGTCCGTCGCGGGCGGCGATCTCGGTCGCGGCGGTGTCCTTGTCGGCATCGCGCACGTGCAGCAGATGGTGCTCCATGGTGGTGACCGCTCCGGCCGACGGGTCGACCGAATGCACCACGGGGTCGTGCAGGTAGCGGCGCACCAGGAGGTCGATGTTGCGGTCCAGCGTGGCCGAGAACAGCAACCGCTGGCCACGGGCGGGGACTTGGCCGAGCAGTGCGGTCACCTGCGGCATGAAGCCCATGTCGGCCATCTGGTCGGCCTCGTCCAGGACGGTGACGGCGACGTGGTCCAGTCGGCAGGCTCCCCGCTCGATGAGGTCCTTGAGCCGGCCGGGCGTGGCGACGACGACTTCGGTGCCGCCGCGCAGGGCGCTCGCCTGGCGGCCGATCGGCATGCCGCCCACCACGGTGGTGAGGCGCAGCCGCAGGGCGCGGGCGTACGGGGCGAGCGCGTCGGTGACCTGCTGGGCCAGTTCCCGGGTGGGGACGAGGACGAGGGCGAGCGGCTGCTTGGGCTGGGCCCGCTGCCCGTCGAGGCGGGCCAGCAGCGGCAGGCCGAAGGCGAGTGTCTTGCCCGAGCCCGTACGGCCCCGGCCCAGGACGTCCCGGCCCGCCAGCGCGTTCGGCAGTGTGGCCGCCTGGATCGGGAAGGGCACGGTCAGGCCCTCGGCGCCGAGCGCGGCCAGCAGCCTTGCGGGCATGTCCAGTTCGGCGAACGTCTCCACCGCCGGCAGTGGTTCGGTCAGGGTGACCGGCAGGGCGAACTCCTGGCGGCGCGGAGTGGAGCGTGCGCCCTGACTGCCCGATCCCTGCGTGGGGAAACGGCTGCGGGAAGGGGAGCTCGTCGAGCGTGTGGAGCCTGAGCGGGCTGAGCCCGCCGGACGCCCAGACCTTCTGTCCGCGTGGAATCCCCCGGGAGTGCCGCCGGTGCGACGGGTGCGGTTCATGGGTGAACCTTCCTCGATGCGGCGTATCGAGGAATTCCGTCCAGCGGTGAGGACCGCGCGAGGATTCGCAAGAATGAGCCGAACGGAAAAAACAAATGAGCTGGGGCCCGCACCCCAAGAGTGCGGGCCCCAGCCTCATGATGCGCGAACCACTGGCTCGCGAAGATCGCGTCAGCGTCAGGCGGGAACGATGTTCTCGGCCTGCGGGCCCTTCTGGCCCTGCGTGACGTCGAAGGTCACCTTCTGGCCTTCCTGAAGCTCGCGGAAGCCGTTGGTAGCGATGTTCGAGTAGTGGGCGAACACGTCAGCGCCGCCGCCGTCCTGCTCGATGAAGCCGAAGCCCTTTTCCGCGTTGAACCACTTCACGGTGCCAGATGCCATATTGAATCTCCCTTGGGGGGCAGTGCCGGACTCCGCACTTTACGGAGCCGAGTCGCCGCGATGATCACCCCTCCGGAAAGATCCCGGAAAGCTTTGCAAAGAAAAACCTCTGGCAACCAAAACTGCAACTGCTATCACGCTAACACAGGCCGCACGGAAACGGTGCAGCATATTTGTCGGTGTCCGGTGATTCTCAGTCCGCGGGAGGTCGCATTTCTGTACCGGCGGGACTAGATATGCGTACCGTGCTCGCCCAGCCTCCGACGCATTTCCCGGTTCAGGCGGAGCGCGTCGTCGAGCTGGTCCTCGAGGGAGACGATGCGGCACGCGGCCTCGACGGGAGTGCCCTGGTCGACCAGCTCCCGGGCTCGGGCGGCGGTCCGCAACTGGTGGCGGGAGTACCGGCGGTGACCGCCTTCCGAACGCAGTGGAGTGATCAGCCCGGCTTCGCCGACGGCCCGGAGGAAGGCGGGGGTGGTACCGAGCACGTCGGCGGCGCGCCCCATGGTGTAGGCGGGGTAGTAGTCGTCGTCGAGGCTGCCGGCACCGGCGGCGTTCTCAGCGGGCATGACACCTTCGTTTCGGGGGACGCGGCGGGTGATCCCGGCGTACGTGGCACCCGTGCTCCCGTGACCAGCACCATCTGCCTCGAACGCCAACCCTAACTCCGGCAGGCGCGCAGATGTGGCCCCGCCGCGACAGATTTCCGTATCGAGGCAGAGCCCGCACAGCATGCACATGATTCAGGGTCACGACCCCGGCGCGGGCGCGCCCGGGCGCGGTGTGCGCGGCACCGGTACGCCACACGCCCGACGGCCTTCTTCCGGCAGGGGACCGTGACGGGCGTTGATCCCGAACGGTGGTTTCACCATGATCTGCTGTCGTTTCGGCGTCAGCCGTCCCCCGCACCGGATCGTCGTCTCACTCGCAGGGGAGCGCGACTCCGGCACCTGCCCGCAGGTCAGCGAGGTGACGGACACGATGAGCATCCACGGTCGAACCCTGCCGAGCCCGGAGCCCGGGTCGCCCGCGCACGGCACCCGGCGGCAGCCCACGACGTGGCGCCCTTCGCGGGACGGGCGGGCATCGACACGGCCGTCCGGGGGGACTCGGTCGGCAGGCTGGGTCGGCGGCACTCCCCATGGGGGCCGGTCCGGCTGAGGTTCCCCCGGTCCGGACGATGTGCCGGGGGAGCCGCCGTCAGGGCCCTGCACCCGGCCGCGCTCGCCGGTACGGCGGGCGACTTCGCGCAGTGTGGTGCTCTTCTCCTGCAAAGAGCGACGCAGCACGTCGAAGGCCTCCTCCTCCGGGACGGACCCGGCCTCGGCGTCCCGAACGGCACCACTGCGGCCACCGGCTGAACGACAGCACCTCCAGGTCACTGACCTGGGGTTGCGCATGGCGTGGGCACTGCCGCCCTCCGGCCCGTCGAAGGACGAGGGGCAGGACGGGCCCCGCGATTTCGCCAACCCGGCTGACTTTGCACATCCTTGAGCGGTTGTTCCGCACCCGTTTCCCAGCTGGTCCCGGGGGCAATTCCCGACCGGTCCTACGATCGGGCGGCCGCCGGGCGGGGAACGGAATCCCGGGACCGTGCAGGTCCCGAGCCAGTTGGCAGTATCCGCGAGCTGCCCGTCAGCCGGCGGCTTTCTCCCTGTCCGCGTGCGAGTCAACCCCTTTCACCGACGGGAGACCTGAGTGTTCTCTGCCCACAGGGCCAACGGGGGCGCAAGACGCAGGAGACGGGCGCGGAGAATCGTTCCCGCTGCCGTGGCGCTTGCCGCCGCCTTCGCCGGCGTCCTCTCTCTGACGTCCGCCCACGCTTCCCCCACCACCGTTCCCACCCCCGCCCCGGCGAAGGCCACGGTCGCCTCGCAGGCGCAGTTGACGGCCCGTGTGAAGGGCGCACTGCGCACCGAGCAGACCTCGCAGAAGCGGTCCGAGCCGTCCGCGACCACCGCGACGCCGACCACCGCGACGCCGACCACCGCTACGCCGACCGCCACGTCCTCGTCCTCCACCGCCGACCCGAAGATCATCGGTGGCACGGAGACCACGATCGCCAAGGCTCCGTGGATGGCGCAGCTCTGGTACTACGACGACAAGGGCACCAGCGACACCGCGGACGACACCGGCTTCTTCTGCGGCGGCTCGGTCGTGTCCCCGACGAAGATCCTCACCGCCGCGCACTGCGTCAAGGGCTACGACTGGCACGCCAACGGCACGATCGTCACCGGCACCGACCAGCTGCCGACCGACAACGGCGACGGCTCGGTCGACCTGCACGGAGGCACCGTCTCCGGTGTCTGGCGGCAGTGGAACCACCCGTCGTTCAACATGACCACGATCGACAACGACATCGCGGTCCTGACGCTGCCGAACCCGGTCAGCGCCAAGCCGATCAACATCACCACGTCGGACGACACCTCGTCCTACACGGCGGGCACCAGCGCCACCGTGTACGGCTGGGGCCGCACCAGCTCCACCAGCGACGACATCTCGCAGACGCTGCGCACCGCGACCCTGCCCATGGTCGCCGACACCACCTGCTCCGGCGCCTACACCACCGACTTCGTCGCGGGCCACATGGTCTGCGCGGGCACCCCGGGCACCGGATCGGACAGCGGCACCGTCGCCGCCTGCAACGGTGACTCGGGCGGACCGCTGATCGTCGGCGGCAGGATCGTCGGCGTCGTCTCCTGGGGCGTCGAGGACTGCGTGGCCTCCGGCTCGTACAGCGTCTTCACGAAGGTGAGCACGTACGTCGGCGCGGCCTACCCGCGCGTCGACGACACCAACCTGAGCGGCGACGCCGACGCCGACCTGTTCGTGCGCCGTGCCTCCGACAACACCGGCTACGAGTACGACTCCAAGGGCACGTCCTTCGCCACGCGGATCTCCTGGGGCTCTTACAGCGACAAGAACGTCATCCTGCAGAGCGACCTCAACCGGGACGGCTACCAGGACCAGGTCATCCGGCGCGCCTCCACCGGCGCCGTCTACTGGCGGCACTACATACCGGCGACCGACAGTTGGGCCACCACCCTGGTCTTCGGCAACTGGTCCACCCGTACGAGGATCGCCGCACCCGGCGATGTCACCGGTGACGCCCTGCCCGACCTGCTGTCGGTGACGGCGAGCGGCATCCTCTACATCTACCCCGGCCTCGGCAACGGCACCTTCGGCTCGCCGGTCGCGGTCGGCAGCGGCTGGAACCAGTACAACCTGCTGCTCGGCCACGGCGACTTCACCGGCGACGGCAAGGCCGACCTGATCGCCCGCAGCAGCAGCAACTCCTACGTCTACCTCTACCCGGGCACCGGCAAGTCCGGTTCCGGCGCATTCGGCGCCCGGATCCACGTCCGCACGTGGGGCCAGTTCAACGCGTTCGACGCCGTCGGCGACATCACCGGGGACGGCAGGGCCGACCTCGTCGCCCGCACCCCGGCCGGCACGCTCTATCTGTACCCGGGCACGGGCAAGGCCACGTCCGACATCTTCAGCACCCCTGTGACGATCGGCACCGGCTGGCAGCAGTACAACCTCTTCGGCTGACGTGGATTCCGTCCAGCGGCCGTGACCGCACGAGGATCCGCAGGAACGAGCCGAAGAAGAAAGAAGAGCCGGGCCTCGTGGTGCTGAGGCGGGGGACGGCCGGCGGTCTGGAAAACCCGGAAGATCAATGAGCCGGGGCCCGCACCCAAGAGCGCGGGCCCCGGCCACACGAACACGTCAGCTCCTCCACCCTCCTGCTTGCGGGACAGCCATCGTCGTCGAGGTGGCCGGCGACCGAGGCGTTCTCGGCGGGCATGTGGGCCCGCCGTGACGGATTTCCCCGTCGCGCGCAACCCGCCCGTCGGGCGGGACCGGCCATCCCGGCCATCCGCTGCCGTGCACCGCGGAAGGTGATCGACCGACGGTGACCGGTCGCCGAGCGAACTCGCAGGTGGCCTGCGGCGGACGGTCGGAGGGGTGTGACGTCGCCGGGCGACGGCGCGGCGGGTCCGGACACGGATGCACCCGAAGGGGAGGTCGGGGTAATAGTGGAGATGTCGTCCTCACTTTCCGCTCGTGCGGCAGCCTCCCGAGCGGAATATCCGCTGTCAGGGATGTGATCGCGATGTTCCATCCGCAGAACGACCCCGCCGTCCGGGTCGGAGCGCGCCCGCTCCCCGGCCGGGAGGACCTCCTCAACAAGATCGGTGAGCTGCAGAACGAGATCGGCCAGTTGCACAACGCCGTCGTCTCGCACGCCGTGGTCGACCAGGCGATCGGCGTGGTCATCGCCGTCGGTGGTCTCCGCCCCGACCAGGGCTTCGAAATCCTGCGGCAGGTCTCGCAGACCACCAACATCAAGCTGCGGCAGGTCGCCGAACAGATCGTGGACTGGACGTCCAGCGAGAGTCTGCCCGACGAGATCCGGCACGCACTGGACGCCGCTCTGTCCACCGCACGATCCGCCTGAAACGGGCAAGGGATTGCCGTTGCCCGTCAGCGCGCCACTCCCTCCCGGCCACCGCCGTCGTGCGCCTGTGCCACCGGAGTACGGTGGGTTCACCGAGGGCTTTCCGCGCACCGGCTTCGGGCCGTTGCCGTTCTCGGCGCTCGACGACGCCGGGCTGCGGTTCCGTCCGTCCCCCGGGGCTGGGTTCGTTCCATGACTGAGCACGCACCGGACCGGTCCGCGTCGGCGGCCGCAGGGCAGGACGCGGTACCGCACCTCGAGCGGGGCGAGCGACCGCGCACCAGGGGTAAGGGCGCATCGCCCGGGGTGGGGGAGTGCCTCCACCCCTTGACCCGTTGCCAGGTCGCGGACCGGCTGGTGGAACTCGGCGACCTGTACGCGGAGAGTTCCGGAGGAGGCCCGTGGCACTGGAACGAGGGACGCGGCCTGTTCCTTCGCCGACTCGCGACGGATCTGCGGCGACCGGGCTTCGCCCTGCTGATCGCCCAGGCCACCACCATGACGGGATACGCCTACGGCTTCCCCGTGAGTGACGACGGCCCCCGGTGGCCCGGTCTCGACCGGTGCCTTCCCGCCGCCCTGCGCCGGATCGCCGTGTCCGGGAGTCTCTTCGCCGTCTCCGCGATCGTCGTCCGGCCCTCGGTACGCGCCCAGCACCCGGGCCATGACTGGAATCTGGCCCGGCGCCTGCAGCGACGGCTCCTGACCGACCATGACGCGGTGCTTGGCGTCACGTTGGTGGCCCGCGGCGACGTGCAGACCCTGCGGGCCCTGCGGTCCTGGGGATGGCGGTCACCCGTACCAGGCACCCGCGCGACGCCTCGGCACGCCCCCTGCCGCGTCCTGGTCCTCGACCGCTGACCGTCCAGGCGCCCGCAGCCCGGTCGATTCGAGCGCCCGGGGGCGGGGGCGGACCTGACAGTGCCCGTCGCACGTCTCGGAGAGGCGGGACTCAGCACCCCGATGCGGTCGCAGGGCATCAGCCGGCGCGGAGTGAGAAGCCGAGGCCGGCCACGGAGAAATAGGCGCCGCATCGGTGGCTTCGTCCTCGCAGAGTGGGTTTCCTGCCCGCCGCCCGGGTACTCAGCAGGTGGAACGTCCGGTTGGGACCGCAGCTTGGCGGACTCGCGCTCGTGGAGATGCTGCGCGCATCCCCGCGAGTGCGTCATTCCCGGTGACAAGTGGTGGGGTCCGCTTCCCCGGCGAGGCTTCCGCGAACCGCGAACCGCGAGCAGCCGGGCTGTGGACAACGGGTGTTGGTGTCCGCCCCAGGTGGCGGCCGGGCGCGTTCTCAGTCCGCCTGCCCCGCCGTGCTCCCGAGCCGTCCGGTCTCGGCCAGCGCCAGCATCCGGGTGGCGGTCAGCGGGTTCTCGGGGTCGGCCGCGGCGGCGAGCAGCCGGGCGGCCGTTCCGGAAGGCTCCTCGGGCGGGACGATCAGGAGCACCCAGCGTCCCACGGTCCCGCAGTCCAGGGTGATGACGTGCGCCTCGCTTCCGGGTCCGGCCGGCTCCACGGCGATCACCCTGCCGGGCGCCATGATCGTGCGCGGGGCGCCGGGCCATTCGGAGGGGTCCACGGTGACCCGTACCGTGGTGTCCGGGTCCGGCTCCAACGAGCTCACGAGAGAGGGAAGTTCGAGTTCCAGCGCGTCGCAGCGCGGCCACCAGGCCCCGTCCAGGGGGCCATGGCTGACGTCCGTGGTGAGGGTCAGCCGAGGCAGGGGCATGCGGTACGAGTGCGCGGAGGCCGAGGTCGGGTCTTCGATGGGCGTATTGCTGGGTTCCATCGTGCGGTCCCGTTCCGGGAGTCGTCGGACGACCGCCCGTTTCGTCACTCGCCGGGAACGGCACCGCCGACCGCGCTGCGCGAAAAGCTCTCGGTGTGATCAGGCTACTCCTGGCCCGGGGAGAAGCGGACGGGTCAGTCGTCCGGCTGTGCCCGCCGCGCCGTCTGCTCCACCTCGTGTTCCTCCTCCTGCCCCTCCATCAGGCGGATGCCTTCGTGGGTCAGCGAGACGGTGGCGGGGGTTCGGTGCGAGGTCCACTCCACGCTGATCAGGCCGTCGTCAGCCAGATAGGAGCAAGCGGCGGAGAGGTCCTCGTCGGGCAGGCCCAGCTCGGTGCGGAGCGCCGATCCGCTGACCGCGGGGCTATTGGCCTCGACGGCCTCGTACAGGGACCGCAGGACCGCCTTCCGGTTGTTCTTGCGTTCGCTGAGTTTGGTCATGGCTTTCGCTCTCCGAGGTGTCGACGGCTGCGCGGGGACGGACACGGTGCGATCCCGCGGCACCACGGGCCCGGGTCCGCGATCCCGTGGCATCAGGGACCCCGGTCTCACCTCGCCGGCCTGTGCCTGCGCGGGGGTCGAGGGTGAGATGGAGCCGGAATCTCGGACCTCCTGGCCGGCGCCGGGCGAGAAACACCACGCATGCGGTCCTTGCCCGAGATGCCGGACGGCGGTACCGGGCGTGGCGCGTTTCCACGGGCGCCCCTCTTCTGAAGGGTATGCCGGGCAGGCACGCCCGTGCGCTCCGCGGCCGGTGGTCCGGCCGCGGAGCGCACCGGGCGACATCGCGGGCGATCGCCGCGTCGTCGATCACGGCTCGTCTCCCGTCCGGGGGACGGGAAGGCGCAGGGCGAGGAGGGCGATGTCGTCGGTGCTGCCCGGGGGCATCCGGGCGGACAGCCGGTCGCACAGGGTGTCCAGCGGCTCGTGGGCGAGGGCGAGGGCATGGCTCCGCAGTCGGGCGAGCTCGGAGCCGAGGTCGCTCCCGGGTACCTCGACCAACCCGTCGGTGTAGAGGAGGAGCGTGGATCCCGGCGGCAGGGCGCGGACGGCGCTCGGCCGACGACCGGCGACACCCAGGTGCGTCCCGAGGAGCAGTCCCTGCCCGGCTTCGAGGTACTGCGCGTTCCCGTCGGGGGTCAGCAGCAGGGGCGGCGGGTGCCCGGCACTGGTCCAGTGAAGCGTCCACGGGCCGGTGCCGGGGGCCTCGGGGCCCTCCAGCCGGGCGAGGACGAGGGTGGCCATCGGCACGCCGGTGATGGCCTGCATGGCGTCGTCGAGCCGGTCCACGACGGCACCCGTCGGCCCGGCGCGGTCCCAGGCGAGGGCACGAAGGATCCCCTGCAACTGTGCCATGCCGGCCGCCGCGGTCAGATCGTGACCGAGGACGTCGCCGATGACCAGTGCGAGCGTGCCGTCCCTCAAGGTGAACGCGTCGTACCAGTCACCACCGACCTGCGAGCCGGCCGGAGCGGGCTGGTACCTGGCGGCCAGCTGCACCCGCCCGTGCCGGGGCAGCGGGGGAAGGAGGTTGCGTTGCATGGCCTCGGCGACAGCGCGCTGGCGGCCGAACCGGCGGGCGTTGTCGATGACCGGGCCGACCCGGCGGCCGATGTCGCCCACCACGTCCAGGTCGCCGCCGTCGAAGGGGCGCGCCGGGTCGGTGCGCACCAGGGTGAGGGCGCCGGTGACATGCCCTCGGGTGCCCAGGGGCACGGTGATGACGGATGCCGCGCCGGTCGCCCGGAGAAAGGCGGTGTGGACGGCGGCCAGGGGGGAGTCCGGCGGTACGTCCACGCACGTCCGGTCCTGCAGGACGGGGTCGCCCCCGCTCAGCACCTGCACCAGGGGCGAGCGGGCCCCTTCCCCGGCCGGCGGAAGGTGACCGCGCCAGTCCTCCTGACCGGCGTCACGGCCCTCGGGGCCGGTCACCGCCACCCGGTACACCTGGCGGGAGCCGACCCGCAGGTCCACCGCCGCCCAGTCGGCGAGACGGGGAACCAGGAGCCGGCTCAACCGGGCGAGGGCCTCGTCCACCTCCAGGGTCTGCCCGAGCACGTCGGTGATCTCCGCAACGAGCGTCAGCCGCTCGGTGAGGTCCTCCAGAGCACTCGTACGGTCGGCTCGCTCCGCTCGTTCGCGCCGTTCCGCCCGCTCTGCACGTTCCGCGCGTTCCCGACCGCCTCGCCGCTCCTTCCCGGCTTCGACGACCAGTACGACCATGCCCGAGGGGAGGCCACCGTCCGTCAGAGGCGTGGCCGACCAGGAGATCGGGATCAGCCGTCCATCACCTAGCAGGTACCTGTCGTCGTCCCCGTACGCCGCACGCCCTTCGGCCAGTGCCCGCAGCAGCGGGCAGCGCTCGCGCGGGATCAGGGCGCCTCCCGGGTCCCGGTGGCACAGGTCATGCAGGTCCTGGCCGTACATCGCCGCTGCCGGGCGTCCCAGCAGCCGCTCGGCGGCGGGGTTGACGACGACGATCCGCCCTGCCAGGTCCACCACGGTCACGGCCGTGCCCAGCTGCTCCACCACCCGCTGCCACAGGCCCGGGTCCGCCGCCGACACCCGACTCTCCTCCTCACCGACACGCCCCACACCTTCCACCACACCGCCCACCGCCTTACGGACACTCCGCCGCCGGGACCTGGTCCCTCCCGGGGTCACAGGAACTCCGGCGCCCCGATGATCCCGCGCGAGAGCCCCGCTGCCCGGTTGCCACGACCGCCCCGGAGGAGCGGCGTCTACTGCTGCCCGCCGGGGCCGGTGGGACGAGTCCGAGCACGGGCGGTGTCGACCAGGATCTGGCCGGCCTGCCGAAGGCTGCCGGCCCGGACCGCATCGGCCATCGCGGCCCTCGCCGCGGGCGGGGATGCGTCCGGTGGGATCACGAGCAGCGAGAAGTGGTCGCGGTCGCCACGGGTCACGAGGGGGGTGTCGTCCCCCACGACGGAGGAGTCGACGTGCACGACGCGACCGTCGACGGTGATCCGGGTCGGCAGTTCGTCCCATGCGTCGCCTTCCAGGCCGACGCGGGTGACGGGCCCGAGCCGAGCGGACCGCGCGGCGATCAGGCCGGGCAGCTCGGTGGCGGGATCCCTGGAGCGGGGCCACCACGCGCCGTCGAGGACGCCCTCGCGGTCATGGGTGGTCGCAAGCCGCAGGAACGCCGTTCCGGGGCGCAGGGACTCGTCCACGCCGTCCGCCAGGAGTCCTGCCGGGGGAGGGGGGTCGGAGACGGCCATGGACATCACCTGCCTGTCGGTTCCGGCAGGCGGCCGACCGCGGATGGCGGTGACGGAGCAGCTGCCGTAGAGGGATCACGGCCTCCTCGTGGCTCTCGCTCCCACGCTACTCCCGCACTGCCGCGTCACAGTCGACGGCAGGGGCTCGGTTGCCTGAGCAGCGTCCACAGTGCCCCCACCGCCCCGGCCGGCGGGACGGACTCGGGAGGCCGACGACCGCGTCTCCTGCCGGACCGGATCCGCGAGGGTCCATCCGGTCCGAGCTCGCCCGAACGATCCGGGGGCGACGGCAGGCCGAGGCATCTGACACGAACTGCGGCTCTGCGTACGTGACTTCACGCGGCAGGGCTGATCCCCCGCCAAGTCCGTCGCGGTGGCCCCTTACGATGAGACAACAAACAACCCCAGGTCGCTGACCTGGGGTTTCTCTCTGGAGCGGGTGACGAGAATCGAACTCGCGCTCCCAGCTTGGGAAGCGACGGCGCTTGGGTGGGCGAATGGCCGCTGACCTGCGCGGATTCGTCGTGTCGGCACCGCTGCGCGCTTGCTCGCACCGCTGTTGACCGTGGTTGTCCGTTCCTACGGGCACGCTCTGGGCACGAGGGCCACCATCTGTCGAGCTGTACGGCGCGCGGCGCTTCACGCCGACCGGCGGGCATGGCTTGCCGGACTGATCTGGAGTTTCCGTTGTGATGGCACATCTGACGTTCGGATGTGGCGCCGTCAATGTTGGCGACATACTCTTCCATGTACATCACCAACATTGCGTAGGAGATGCTCGTATGTCTGTGACCCAGATCGACATCGATGATGACGCCCTGGAGCGTGCCATGGCTCTGGCCAAGGTCAGGACCAAGAAGGAGGCGGTCAACCTGGCTCTGCACTTCTACGCCGAACAGCAGGAGCGTGCGGCGCGCATCAGCCGTCACTTCGAGCGTGCGCGTGAGTGGGGTGCCGTCGAGGACGCCGAGCGCCTGCACCGGGCGGAGAAGCACAGCCGGTGATCTACTTGCTCGACACCTCCGGCCTGGTCCGGCTGCTGCGCGAACCAAAACTGCAGTCGGCCTGGTACGACGCGATCGACGCCGGTGTCATCGCATCCTGCTACGTGCAGCGAACCGAGTTCCTGTACAGCGCCCGGAACGGCCGTGAGTACGACGAGATCGCGGAGATGTTCACCGACCTCTATCCCGACGTGTCGGTGCCGAAGAACGCGGGGCGTTGGATCAGCGCGGTGCAACGCCGTATGGCCCAGGCCGGGGAGCATCGCAGCGCCTCGGCGGTGGACCTCGTCATCGCCGCCACCGCCGCCCACCACGGCCTGGCTGTCCTCCACGACGATGCCGACTACCGGGCCATCGCCCGGCACGCAACCGATCTGCTCGAGCACAATGTCCACGACATCACCTGAGGTGCTTTCCCCCACAGGTTGTGGACGGGAACTTGCGAAGGTCGGCCATCGGGGCCTGAAGCGTCACTTGACGTGTATGACGTGCCTGGCAATACGCCAGCCGTCATCGGTGCGCCGCAGTTCGTCCTCGTAGACGGCGCTGATGACGGCGCCGCCGTCCACGACGCCCAAGCCCTTGGACCGGACACGGACCTTGTCGCCCGAACCCTCCGACACGACGACGTTCGTCGTGTGGTGAGCTCGCGCGTGCCCGTCGGCGCTCAGGACGGAGGCGATCGCGTCCAGCCCGACGACCGGGTGGAAGCCGAAGGCGCCTGCGTCCCGTACGGCGTCTTCGGTGAGAACCTCGCCGAGGCGGCTCAGCTCGTGGTCGTCCATGAGGTGGCCCCACAGAGCCAGGGCTCTCGCTCTCTTGACTGTGTCTTCGAACGTGGGTTTCACCGTCGGTCCTCACATGGTCAGGAGCGGCTGGGGGCGGTGTCGCTCAGACGCCGCTGAGCAGGGCCAGAACCTCGTCGTAGGTGCCGCTTGCCGCCGCGTCGCGGACGAACTTCGCTCGCTCCACGACGAGTTCCTTGCCATCGGGGTCCGCGGACAGGAGAGCCAGGCTTTCGTCGAGGAACTACTACAGCGGCATGGCCTGCTCGCTGTCCTGCTGGCCGAACAGAGCCGTGCGCACGCCCGGCGGGGCCACTTCGATCACCTGCACGCCCGAGCCGGCGAGCTGCACGCGCAGGCTGTCACTGAAGGCGTCTCTTGACAACAAACAAACCCCAGGTCGCTGACCTGGGGTTTCTCTCTGGAGCGGGTGACGAGAATCGAACTCGCGCTCTCAGCTTGGGAAGCTGATGTTCTACCATTAAACTACACCCGCGTAAGTACGGACAAAGGACTCTTTTCGGAGTCGATGTCCGGACGCTCGCTCACTTTACATCATCGCGGAGCCGAGGCGCTCGGACCGCAGAGGTTTGAGTCTGTCTCAGGGTGGCATCCGACTGCGGACGCGGTGAGTTGGGGCGTACCGTGGAGGCCTGGGAGAGGGTCCGGGCAGGGTCGGAGTGCCGCCTGGAGAGTCGTCTCTTTGATCCCGTAATGTGGCTTTTGTCGTCGGGGAGGTCAGCCCGACGAGCCTCTTGGGGAAGGGACTTAAGGGACTTGATGGAACGCACCGTCGTCCGTTGTGCGGACGGGCACGTCTTCAGCACCGCTTCGTTCCCGATGCAGAAGGCCGAGCGGCTCGGCCCCGGCCGGCTCATGAGGTGTCCCCGGTGCGCCCGGCTCCGCAGCGTGGTGCCGGTCGCCCTGGAGAAGCAGGGATGAGAAGCGAGAGGCACGAGGAGAGCGGCAGCAGCGGACCGCCTGTAGTCGCGCGGTAACACCGGGCGCGCGGAGTCGTCACGATTGTCACGGCTCCGCGCGCCTTGCGTATCCTCGCTACGTGCTTCTCTCAGACAAGGACATCCGGGCCGAGATCGACGCCGGGCGGGTACGGATCGATCCCTATGACGAAACCATGGTGCAGCCGTCGAGCATCGACGTGCGGCTGGACCGGTACTTCCGGGTGTTCGAGAACCACCGGTACCCGCACATCGACCCCTCGGTCGAGCAGACCGACCTGACCCGGCTGGTCGAGCCGGAGGGGGACGAGCCGTTCATCCTCCACCCCGGGGAGTTCGTGCTCGCCTCGACGTACGAGGTCATCACGCTGCCCGACGACCTCGCCTCGCGCCTCGAGGGCAAGTCCTCGCTGGGCCGACTGGGCCTCGTCACGCACTCCACCGCCGGCTTCATCGACCCCGGCTTCAGCGGGCACGTCACCCTCGAACTGTCCAACCTCGCCACGCTGCCGATCAAGCTGTGGCCGGGAATGAAGATCGGCCAGCTGTGCATGTTCCGGCTGTCGTCGCCCGCCGAATTCCCGTACGGCAGCGAGCGCTACGGCTCCCGGTACCAGGGGCAGCGCGGACCGACCGCCTCGCGGTCCTACGTCAATTTCCACCGGACCCAGGTGTGAGGGCTGAAGCAGCATGAGTGACGTGCGGGAGAACCTGACCTACGAGCGGTTCGGCGGCGCCGTCCGCGAGCTGGCCCAGACCATCGCCGACGACGGCTACGAGCCGGACATCGTGCTCAGCATCGCCCGGGGCGGGGTGTTCGTCGCGGGAGGGCTCGCCTACGCCCTCGACTGCAAGAACATCCACCTCGTGAACGTGGAGTTCTACACCGGGGTGGGGACGACCCTGGAGATGCCGGTCATGCTGGCGCCGGTCCCCAACGTGATCGACTTCTCCGACAAGAAGGTCCTCATCACCGACGACGTCGCCGACACCGGCAAGACGCTCAAGCTGGTGCGCGACTTCTGCCTCGACACGGTCGCCGAGGTGCGCTCCGCGGTGATCTATGAGAAGTCCCACTCCCTCGTGAAGTGCGAGTATGTCTGGAAGCGGACGGACGACTGGATCAACTTCCCGTGGAGTGTCTTGCCTCCAGTACATAAGTCTGGCGAGGCGCCGAAGGAGAACAAGGAAGCGCTCTGACCTGCTGTTCTCTTGCCTCGGCCGAGAGTCCTCAGACCTCGTTTGCTTGCTGATTTGAGCGAACGAGGTCTGAGGACATCTGTCTTGGCGGTGATCACGGCAAGGGCGTCTTGGAGTCGGCGGACGGCATCCTCCGCCTCCGTGTAATCCTCAGGACTGGGGAGGACGGTGCCGAAGGTGCCGCCACGGTCGGCTGGCAGGGCACGCCAGCGCAGGACCGGTTCGAGCGCGTTGAGAGCGCCGGAGAAAAACCAGGCCAGACGGCCGTGAGTACGCGCCAGGGAGATGGCCAGGACGGCGAGAGTTTCCCGCAGGTGTTCGAGCCGCTTGATCTGCGGCAAGGCCTCTTGGACGTCCGACGGGCCGACAACGTCGCGCAGGCCGGCCTCGGTTTCAAGGGCGAGTGCGTGGTCGCTCGGCTCCAGTTTCCACACCTGGTTCTGGACGATCTACGGACGCCGACTCCGTCACACCCGCCGGAGAGGCATCGAGACCTCCGGCTTGGCGCGAGCCGTGCCGCCAACACGCTGGTGGCGTGCACCGGCGTCCGGCAGACCCAACCGGGGCCGGCGCGACCAGGCGCCCGATGAAACTCTGCAAGGCCAACACGCTTTCCAAGTCTGTTGGTGGGCCTCGATGCCTGGTACAGGGTCGTTCACCTGCGTTCATGGACGGCTGGGACCCCGTGTGGTCTCTACTGACGGACCCCTCTGAACGGCGGTGGCCGTCGGTGAATGAGACGGAAACTGAGACGAAGGCGACGGCTCCTCGACGCCAACACCGCCTCGGGAGCGCGGTTGGGGATCTGGATTGCCAGGGTGAGCTACCTCGGGGCGTGCTGAGTACCACCCGCCCGGTGGGACCAGTAGACCGACCGCCCCACCGGTGTAGGGCTCATGACTCCAGACCCAGCACGGCCGCGATCGCCTCCGGAGACAAATTCTGCTCGATCAAGGTGATCACGAGGCTTCCGTAGACGTCGACGTAGTTGAGGCACTGGTCGTGACCCATGGGAACGACCTCGCACACCTGCTGCATGGCCTCGGTGATTTCTTGGGCGGACAGTGCCGGAGCCGCCTCTGGCCCTTCGTCGGCCATTGCCGGGGCGGCCAAACCGCCGGCCATCACGGCCCCGGCAAATGCTGCAGCGATCATCGTGTACTTCATGTCAGGGACCCTCTCTAAAGCAGTGCTCGTCACGGGTCATGCCGCCCGAGCGCTCGCTGCCCGGAACACCACTGTTCCCTGACTGACTAGGTCCCTGCCTGCGAAGATATGAAGGATCACCCATATTTCGCATCAGGTTGACCCTCCCAGTTCTCGGGGTGCGGCATCCCTTCGAGCAGGCGCCGCCCCTTGTCGAGCGCTACCTCGACCTGACGGCGGTCCCCGATCCCGCGCCCACGCCTCAGCTCCCATCCCGTACGCCGTCGACCCACACACCGTGGAGCGGGCGTGGTTCCTGGCGTCCAGGTGGAGCGCGCCACTGTACGAACGACCTGGACGCCAGGGGCCGCGTCTGCTCGGCTCTGCCTGGGTCGATGGTGTACGGGATGGGAGTGCCCCGCGCACGCCCCTACGGACCCGCAGCCGGGAACGGCGCCCCCTCCATCCCGGTGCCGGCCGATCCCCCGCCGGAGGCCTTGTCCTGACCGTGGCTTGCCGTCCAGGTCTCGACTCGGGGCCGTAGCTCGCTGCGGCCCCAGGGGCCGGCCCCCTGCGCCGTAGGCGTGTGGGGGGCCGGGCCCAGGGGCCAGCCCGCGCCTCGCGCGGGCACTTGACCTGCTCACCGACGCCATCCACGCCGCAGCCGCCCGCGTCGCCGTCGACATCGCCCCGGCCGGAGACCAACCCGCCCGCACCCTTGCCTGGGGCATGTACGCCCGATCCGCGCCTTCGGCGACGGCTCCGACATCACCGAACAGGCGGTCGCCTCCTACGTCGCCAAGTACGCCACCAAAGCCGCCGAGATCTCCGGTGCCGCCGACGCCCCGGTCCACTGCCGCACCTGCCGGGGCTCCGGCCGCTCAGCCGTGTACGACCGCGCTGGCTCGGCTCTCAGCCGCTGCACCGGCTGCCACGGCACCGGCCTGGGCGAAGACCTCACCCGCCTGGAGATCTCCGAACACGCCCGGCGCCTGATGGCCGCGTGCATCGACCTCCAGGCCCTCTACCCCGAACGCCACCTGGCCCGCTGGGCCCACATGCTCGGCTTCCGCGGCCACTTCTCCACCAAAACCCGCCGCTACTCCACCACCCTCGGCGCCCTCCGCCAGGTCCGCGCCGACTACCGCGCCGCCCAGCAACGCGCCGCCCTCGGCCTTCCCGACCCCGACGACGAGACGGAGGCGACCACGCTCACCCTCGCCCACTGGGCCTACGCCGGCCACGGCCACACCCCCGGTGAGTCCTGGCTCGCCGCCAACATCCGCCGCGACATCCAGCACAACCGCGAGATCGCCCGTGAGGAGCTGGCAGGAGGTGCGCTCGATGAGCACGAACGTTAAGCAGCGGCAGTCCCGTAAGGACGCGGCGGAGCAGAAGGTCATGACGACTGAGGAGTGGCTGCAGATGCACCTCCGCCGGGCTCCCGAGCGGGACGAGGAGTGGGTACGCCGGGCGCTCGTCCTGCAGGGGCGGGCCTGATCGTCAGTGCCAAACGGGCTCGATCAAGCTCGGGTCGAACTTGCGGCTTCCCCGGCCTGCCGGATGAATGATCACGGCCGACAGGCTGTGCAGCACGATCTCCTGCTGCCGCTCGATCGGTAGCCCGAAGAACTCCTCAGCCGTTAGGTTTGCCGTCTCGCCCTTGGCCTCCGCCTGCTTCTGTTCCTTGTAGAACCGGGCTCGCTCCAACTTCAGTTCGTCGCGCGCCCGTTCCTTGGCCGGCAAGAGCTGCAAGAGGGTGGCCACGGTGATCTGCTTCGTCCGCTCGGCCTCGACCAGCTGGGCGATGTCGTCGTTCACCTGCTCCAACTCGGTCTCCTTGGGCCATCGCTGGTCAACAGGGACACCTGTTACCGAGGCGCGCGCCCTCTGCTCCTCCAACACGAGTTGGGCTATCAGCCGGTCGACGGGCTCGCCGGTACGGCCGACCTTGCCGCAGCCACCGTTCACTACAGAGCACTGATAGGTGAATCGCGCGGCCTTCGACTCCGGCTTCCAGCGGGGATTGACCTGACCTCGGATCTTGGTCTTGCACAGACCACAGCGTGCGATCCCTGACAGCAGGTACTTACGGGCGAGCGACTTGCCGGGATGCTTCTGCTTCCGCTCGGCGACCGCTGCGCACACTGCCTCCCACTCTTCGAGCGTGTTGATCGGCTCCCACTCGCCCATGACGGGCTGGCCGTCAATGCCGTAGAGGATCTCGCCGTGGTAGGTCCGGTAGCCGACCAGCCTGGGGCTTGTCAGGATGTGCTCGACGTGGTGGTGGGCCATGCGCTTGGTGCCCGCTCGGGGATTGCCCAGGCCCTGCTCCTGCCACCTTGTACGGATGGTGCCGATACGGACACCGGCGAGGATCTCGCGTTGTGCCTCACGGATCGCCTTGGCCGCCTCCGGGTCGACCTTGGTCCGGTCGGCCTTTCGCCATCCGTACGGTGCCGGCCCACCGCTGTCCTTCCCCTGCTGGGCCAACTCCAGGTGCTTGCGCGTGATGCGGCGCGAGGCATCGTGCGACGACTTGTTGGCGAACGCGACCATGATGCGCGCCATGGTGCGGCCGTCCGGCGTCCCCACGTTGATGTCGTTCGTGACGGTGGCGAACTCCAGCCGCGGGCGCTCGTCGAAGATCTCGATGAGGCGCTCAAGGTCCCTCGGCTGCCGGGCGAGCCGGTCCAGGTCGTAGGCCACGATGCCGTCGATCAGGCCGGCGCGGAGATCCTTCAACATCAGCTCGAACTCGTCGCGGACGACATTGCGCTTGAACGCGGACACGTCGTTGTCCTCGTAGACCTTCACGGCCTGCCACGACCGTAGGTCCGCCAGGCGCTCGCAGTCTTGCTGCTGCCGGGCGACACCGAGGGTATCGCCTTCGTCGTCCCGCGAGATGCGGGTGTAGATCCCCACCCTGCGTGCCAAGATCGGGCCTCCCCTGCCTCCGAAGCAGGGCTCAGGCTACTACCATCATTGAGTCAAGTCAGCCTCGAGCGTCGAGCCGCCGGTGGTGCGACGCGCCGGGCAGGTCCTCGACGCCTGAGAACCGACGCCGGAGAACTCCGGACACGTGAAAGGGCCCCCGGCTGTACCGCCGGGGGCCCTTTCCTGCGAGCGAACCGTCAGAACGTACCCAGCTTCACGATCGACAGCAGCGCGACGAGCTGGATCGCCGACGCGCCCAGCGCCTTCGGCCAGGGCAGGTCGTGCGAGCGGGAGACCATCAGGGTCAGCAGCGCGCCCGCGCCGATCCAGGTGGCCCAGCCCAGCAGCTGGACGAAACCGGCGTCGCCGCCGAAGAACATGGCGAAGACCAGCCGGGGCGTGTCCGTCAGCGCCGTGATCAGCATGGACAGGCCCACCGTGGGCTGCCAGGCGCCGTCACCGCCGAGCTGGCGGGCCAGGGTGTGGGTGACCACGCCCAGGATGAACAGGCCCAGCACCATCACGATCGCGGTGATCAGCACGATCGGGACCGCGTTGGAGAGCGTGGCGTTGATCGCGTCCGCGCGGGCGCCGTCGAAGCCGAAGACGGCGAGCAGGCCGTAGAGGAAGGTGACGATCACCGCGGGGACCCACATGGTGTAGTCCCGCATGCGCAGGAAGGTCCGGTCGGGGGAGAAGATGATCCCCTTCAGCAGTTCCTTCCAGTGCAGGGGCGGGCCCAGCGGGGCCGCGGGCGCGGCGGCGGAGCCGGCCTGGTAGGTCGAGCCCTGGGTGTAACCGGCGGCCTCGTCGACCGAGAAGGCCTGGGTGTGGCCCGGGTTGTTCGCCGCGTACGGGTCGTGGCCCCGGCCCCCGCCCGGGTAGCCGCCGTCGTCGCCGAAGTACTCCGGTCCGTCGTCGGCCGGGCCCGGGTAGCCGTAGGGCTGCCCCTGCTGCGGGTAGGGCGGCTGCGGCGCCGACGGGTTGCCGTACGACGGCCCCGGGTGCTGCCCGTGTCGCTGCCCCTGCTGCCCGCGCGACGGTCCCTGCTGTCCGTACGACGGTGCCGGCCGGCCGTACGGTCCCTGCGGCGCCTGCTGTCCCTGGGGGGCACGGTCGTTCCGACCCCCGCGTCCGTTCCTGAATCCAGCCACGTCATCGAACGTACCTGGTCCCGGAGAGCGGTGTGCCGGGCCCGGCGGTCCGGGCCCGGCTTTGCGGCCGACCTGTGACATCCCCTAAGGGACCGTCAGCCGCCGGACCGGGGGTTCCTCGGGGAATCCCCCGGGTTTGCGGTGGCTCAGTCCGCGAAGAGGGCGCCGAGCTGCGGGGTGCCCGTGGTGGAGACGCCCACCGTGCTCGGGCCGAAGGCACGCGAGCCGCTCGTGGTGATCTCCGAGCCGTTGGACGGCAGGTAGGTGATCGCGCCGTCGGCGCTGTTCTCGTACGAGCCGACGACCAGGTCCGCCTTGCCGTCACCGGTGACGTCGTCGAGCTTGACGTCGGCGCCGAACAGGTCGCTCTTCTCGCTGCTGCCCGGGACGCCCGCGGTGTTCTGCTCGAAGGACTGGGCACCGGAGGCCGTGTTCACGCCGGACGCGGAGCCGTACAGCACGGTGACCATGCCGGTGTTGGTGACACCGTCGATGTCCTCGTCGGGGCTGCTGACGACGAGGTCCTGGTAGCCGTCGCCGTTGATGTCACCGAGGTCCAGGTCCCAGCCGAAGGAGTCGCCCTTCTCCGAGGTGCCGGGCACGCTGCCGGTGTTCTGGCTGATGCCGGCCGTGGAGGCCGGGCCGGACGCCGAGCCGTAGGTGACGTTCACCCGGCCGCCGTCGGAGGAGTCCGGGACGGGGGTGCCGTCGGAGGCGGTCTCGGCGTCCCAGCCGGCACCGCTGACGATGTCGCCGAAGCCGTCGCCGTTGATGTCGCCGATGGCGGTCACGATGCCGGGCTTGAGGGCCTTGGCGGTCGAACCGCTCAGGCCGCTGGAGCTGCCGGGCAGCCAGTAGTTGGTGTTCCAGCCGTACTTCGTCTGGGTCTCGTAGCCGTCGACCACCAGGTCGGTGCGGCCGTCGCCGTTGACGTCGCCGGCGGTCAGGCTCATCGGGCCGAAGGGGTCGTCGTTGGTGCCGGACACGATGGGCGGCTTGACGGTGGTGCGGCTGCCGTAGGAGCCCGTGGTGGTGAAGCCGCCCTTGTAGAGGTAGAGGGTGCTGGAGGAGCTGCCGACGACCAGGTCGGCCCTGCCGTCGCCGTCGAAGTCGCCGGCGGCCAGGTCCTTGCCCCAGAAGTCGTGGGAGGAGGCGGCCGGGTCGGGCACGTTGATGCCCTTGCCGGTGAGGCCGCTCTTGGAGCCCCAGAAGATGGCGAGGCCGCCGCCGTTGGTGTCGGTGCCGACCTTCTCGTCAGGGGCGCCGACGGCGAGGTCGTCGTAGCCGTCGCCGTTGAAGTCGGCGTAGGCGGTCTCGGCGCCGAAGAAGTCACCGGCCTCCGCGGTGCCGGGGGCGCCCGAGGTGTTCTGGCTGATGGTGGTGCGCTCGGTGGAGGTCACGCCGGAGGCGGACCCGTACAGGACGACGACCTGGCCGGCGTTCTTCTGGCCGTTGACGTACGCGCCGGCCGCCGAGGTGGCGACGTCGCCGATGCCGTCGCCGTTGAAGTCGGCCTTCGCGACCTTGAAGGAGTCGGCGGCCGAGGCGGGTGAGGCGGCGAACGTGAGCAGACCGCCCGTCAGCGCGGCCGCGGCGGCCGTCGCGAGGGCGAGTCGCGTGTGCGTGTGCATGCGATCTCCTGCGGCATGCGGGGGATGCCTGGCCGGCATCCACAATCGATGAGGTGCGGACCGCCCGTGTTCGTCGCGAGTTGTCCCACGGTTCACCGGGAGGTCGGCGATCAGGAGACCTGCGGGGGTGCTCAAGGGTTGTACGTGAGACCCGTAAATCTGTGAGACGGGTGTGACGGCGGTCGGGTTCCGTGGCGGGCGTTGCCGTCGTCAGCGAACTCCGTAGGCCAGGATGGTGTCATGAGCGTAGTGAAGATCAACGTGCTGACCGTGCCGGCCGAACAGCGGGAGGAGCTGGAGAAGCGGTTCGCCTCGCGGGCCCACGCCGTGGAGAACTCCGACGGCTTCGAGTGGTTCGAGCTGCTGCGCCCCGTCGAGGGCACCGACACCTACCTCGTGTACACGCGCTGGCGTGACGAGGAGTCGTTCAAGGCGTGGATGGAGGGGCCGATGAAGGCCGCGCACCAGGGCGGCGGAGAGGGCGCCGAGCGACCCCGCCCCGCTGCCTCCGGTTCGACGCTGTGGTCCTTCGAGGTGGTGCAGCAGGCGGGCCCGAAGGGGGCGTGACGCCGTCACGGGGAGGGGGCTGCCGGCAGATGTGTTCCACCCGTGGCGGGTCGACCGAGCGCGGAGGTCCGAGGGAAGACCCCCGCGGGCCGGCCTCCCTGGAACGAATCTGCCATCAGGCCACTCCGCCCCGCCCACGACCGGCGAGCGGCACGGCACCGGTCCCGTGACCCGACGGCCCCGGCACACGACAGCGCCCCCTGCCTGTGCGGGTCAGGGGGCGCTGTCGGGTATCGGGGGCCGGGGTGTTACTTCACCGGCTCCGGTTCCGGCTCGGTCTCCGACTCGGCCGTGCCCGCGGGGGGCTCGTCGTCGTGGACCGGGGTCCTGACGGAGTCCAGGAGGAGCTGGGCGACGTCGACCACCTGGATCGACTCCTTCGCCTTGCCGTCGTTCTTCTTGCCGTTCACCGAATCCGTCAGCATGACCAGGCAGAACGGGCAGGCCGTCGAGACGATGTCGGGGTTCAGCGAGAGAGCCTCGTCGACGCGCTCGTTGTTGATGCGCTTGCCGATCCGCTCCTCCATCCACATCCGCGCGCCACCGGCGCCGCAGCAGAAGCCCCGCTCCTTGTGGCGGTGCATCTCCTCGTTGCGCAGGCCCGGGACCTTGCCGATGATCTCGCGCGGGGGCGTGTAGATCTTGTTGTGGCGGCCCAGGTAGCACGGGTCGTGGTAGGTGATGATGCCCTCGACCGGGGTCACCGGGACCAGCTTGCCCTCGTCGACGAGGTGCTGCAGCAGCTGGGTGTGGTGGATGACCTCGTAGTCGCCGCCGAGCTGCGGGTACTCGTTGCCGATCGTGTTGAGGCAGTGCGGGCAGGTGGCGACGATCTTCTTGGCCGACCTGGGCTTCGCCGACTCGGGCACGACCTTGCCGTCGTCGTCCAGCTCCTCGCCGAACGCCGTGTTCAGGGCCATGACGTTCTCCATGCCGAGCTCCTGGAACAGGGGCTCGTTGCCCAGGCGGCGGGCGGAGTCGCCGGTGCACTTCTCGTCGCCGCCCATGATCGCGAACTTCACGCCCGCGATGTGCAGCAGCTCGGCGAAGGCCTTCGTGGTCTTCTTGGCGCGGTCCTCGAGGGCGCCGGCGCAGCCGACCCAGTACAGGTACTCGACCTCGGTGAGGTCCTCGATGTCCTTGCCGACGACCGGGACCTCGAAGTCGACCTCCTTGAGCCACTCCAGGCGCTGCTTCTTCGCCAGGCCCCAGGGGTTGCCCTTCTTCTCCAGGTTCTTGAGCATCGTGCCCGCCTCGGAGGGGAAGGCCGACTCGATCATGACCTGGTAGCGGCGCATGTCGACGATGTGGTCGACGTGCTCGATGTCCACCGGGCACTGCTCGACGCAGGCGCCGCAGGTGGTGCAGGACCACAGGACGTCCGGGTCGATGACGCCGCCCGTGGCGAAGCCGCTGTCGGACACAGGTCCGGCGGTGCCGATCAGCGGGCGCTCGGCCTCGGCGAGCGCGGCGGCGGGGACGCCGGCCAGCTGCTCCTCGGAGGCCTTCTCCTCGCCCTCCATCGTCTTGCCGCCGCCGGCCAGCAGGTACGGCGCCTTGGCGTGGGCGTGGTCCCGCAGCGACATGATCAGCAGCTTCGGGGAGAGCGGCTTGCCCGTGTTCCAGGCCGGGCACTGCGACTGGCAGCGGCCGCACTCGGTGCAGGTGGAGAAGTCCAGCAGGCCCTTCCAGGAGAACTGCTCGACCTGGGAGACACCGAAGACGTCGTCCTCGCCGGGGTCGGAGAAGTCGATCGGCTTGCCGCCGGACGTCATCGGCAGCAGCGCGCCGAGGGAGGTCTCACCGGTGGCGTTGCGCTTGAAGAAGATGTTCGGGAAGGCCAGGAAGCGGTGCCAGGCCACGCCCATGTCGGTCTTCAGGGCGACCGTGATCATCCAGATGAACGAGGTAGCGATCTTCAGGCCGGCGAAGAAGTAGGTGAGGTTCTGGAGCGTGGAGACGTCCATTCCCTTCAGCCACGACACCACCGGGTAGGAGATGAAGAAGGAGGCCTCGTAGCCGTCCACGTGGTGCTGGGCGCCCTCGAGGGCGTGCAGCATGAAGATGCAGACGCCGACGATGAGGATGACGGCCTCGACGAAGTAGGCCTGGCCGAAGTTGGAGCCGGCGAAGCGGGACTTGCGGCCCGGCTTGCGCGGGTGGCTCAGCTGGCGGATCGCGATCAGGACGAGGATGCCGACGACCGTCATCGTGCCGATGAACTCGACATAGATGTTGTACGGCGCCCATTCGCCGATGATCGGCAGGATCCAGTCCGCCTCGAACAGCTGCCCGATCGCGTTGACGATCGTCAGCAGCAGGGTGAAGAAGCCCACCGCCACGAACCAGTGCGCCACACCGACGACGCCCCAGCGGTTCATCCGGGTGTGGCCGAGGAACTCCTTGACCACGGTGAGGGTGCGCTGTGCGGGGTCGTTGGTCCGCGTCCCGGCCGGTACCGGCTGGCCGAGGCGCATGAAGTTGTAGATCTGGAGGAGGGCGCGGCCGAACAGTGCCACGCCGACCACGATCAGGACCAGCGACACGATGATCGCGGCGAGTTGCATTGGGGCTCCTGAGGCGGCCTCGAACTTAACCGAGCGACTAACCGATCGACATTACTAAGCGGTAACTTATGCAGTCCGTCTGAGACTACCCCCATCTTCCGACGAGATGCAGCCGAGCGCGGGGTGATCTGAGTCGCTGAGGGTTGCCTCCGCCATCATGCCGCAGGCAATCCGATCGTGTTATTCATCCAGAATTGCTACATTCGCCCCTACCTTAGAGCCGTGCTCTACGGGATCACCGCGGCCACCGCCGCCCTCCTCCTGGCCGCACTGCTGGCGGCCCTGCTCCGGCTGCCCGCCCTGCGGGCCGGAGTGGTGGACCGGCGCCGGCAGCGGCCCCTGCCGCTGCTCGGCGGGCTCGCCGTGGTGGCCGTCACCTGTCTCGTCGCCTGGATGGGGGAGTGGACCCGGGTCGCGCCGCTCGGCGAAGGGGTCGGGGAGCTGCTCGTCGCCGCCGCCGCGGTGGCCGTGCTCGGTCTCGTCGCCGACGTGTGGCGGCTCCGCGCGCGCGTGCTCGTCGCCGGTACGACGGTGGCGGCGGCCTGCGTGGTGCCGTACGACGAGACGGGTGTGTGGGGCGGGATCCTCGCCGTCGGCTGGATCGTCCTCGCCTCCCTCGCCTTCAAGGGACTCGACCATGCGGACGGGCTCGCCGGGACCGTGGGGGTGATCACCGCCTTCGGGGTCGGCGCCTGTGCGGCCGCCGAGGTGATGGACGGGCTCGCCGTCCTGCTCAGTGTGCTCGCCGCCGCGCTCACCGGCTTCCTGATGCACAACTGGCATCCCGCGCGGATCGGGCTCGGTGCCTGCGGTTCGCTGTTCGCGGGCTTCCTGCTGTCGGCGTCCGTCGTCCTCACGCGCGCGGGGTACGAACTGGGGCCGAGTGCGGCCGTGGCGTTCTGCATCGGCGCGGTCGCCGTCGCGGACGCCGTCCTGGTGGTCCTCACCCGGCTCCTGCTCCGCCGTCCGCTGCTGCGCCGAGGTCCCGACCACCTCGCCCACCGGTTGCGCCGGATCGGGCTGACCCCGCAGGGGTCCGTGGTGCTGCTGGGTGCCGGCTCGTTCTCCGCGGTGCTCGTGGGGGTGCTCGTGGACACCGGCTGGACCGGGCAGGGGGCCGCTCTGTGGGTGGCGGGCGGTGCGCTGTGCGCCGTTCTCGTACTCCTTCGCATCCCTGTCCAGCCTCCGCGCCGTACAGCATCGACGCAGGTCAGCGGGCAGTTAACCGGGCAGTTGCGCATAAGGAACGGATAAGAGTTGAGCCTCATTGACTCAGGTCTGTTGACCCGGGGGACCCGCTCATGCACACTTGAGCCTGTTCCACTCAAGTCAGCTGGAGGAATCAACCATGGCACGTGCGGTCGGCATCGACCTGGGCACGACTAACTCCGTCGTCAGCGTTCTGGAGGGCGGCGAGCCCACCGTCATCACCAACGCCGAGGGTGCCAGGACCACGCCGTCCGTCGTCGCCTTCGCGAAGAACGGTGAGGTGCTCGTCGGCGAGGTCGCCAAGCGCCAGGCGGTCACGAACGTGGACCGGACCATCCGCTCGGTGAAGCGCCACATGGGCACCGACTGGAAGATCCAGCTCGACGGCAAGGACTTCAACCCGCAGCAGATCTCCGCCTTCATCCTGCAGAAGCTGAAGCGGGACGCCGAGGCCTACCTGGGCGAGAAGGTGACCGACGCGGTCATCACCGTCCCGGCGTACTTCAACGACTCCGAGCGTCAGGCGACCAAGGAGGCCGGTGAGATCGCCGGTCTGAACGTCCTGCGCATCGTCAACGAGCCGACGGCCGCCGCGCTGGCCTACGGCCTCGACAAGGACGACCAGACGATCCTCGTCTTCGACCTCGGTGGCGGCACCTTCGACGTGTCCCTGCTGGAGATCGGCGACGGCGTCGTCGAGGTGAAGGCCACCAACGGTGACAACCACCTCGGTGGTGACGACTGGGACCAGCGCGTCGTCGACTACCTGGTCAAGCAGTTCGCCGCCGGCCACGGCGTGGACCTCGGCAAGGACAAGATGGCCCTGCAGCGTCTGCGTGAGGCTGCCGAGAAGGCCAAGATCGAGCTGTCCTCCTCCACCGAGACCTCGATCAACCTGCCCTACATCACCGCGTCCGCCGAGGGCCCGCTGCACCTGGACGAGAAGCTCACCCGGGCTCAGTTCCAGCAGCTGACGGCCGACCTGCTGGAGCGCTGCAAGACGCCGTTCCACAACGTCATCAAGGACGCCGGCATCTCCATCAACGAGATCGACCACGTCGTCCTCGTCGGTGGCTCCACCCGCATGCCCGCCGTCGCCGAGCTCGTCAAGGAGCTGACCGGCGGCAAGGAGGCCAACAAGGGTGTGAACCCGGACGAGGTCGTCGCCATCGGCGCCTCGCTCCAGGCCGGTGTCCTCAAGGGCGAGGTCAAGGACGTCCTGCTGCTCGACGTCACCCCGCTGTCCCTCGGTATCGAGACCAAGGGCGGCATCATGACCAAGCTGATCGAGCGCAACACCACGATCCCGACCAAGCGCTCGGAGATCTTCACCACGGCCGAGGACAACCAGCCGTCGGTGCAGATCCAGGTCTACCAGGGCGAGCGCGAGATCGCGGCCTACAACAAGAAGCTCGGCATGTTCGAGCTGACCGGTCTGCCGCCGGCGCCGCGCGGTGTCCCGCAGATCGAGGTGTCCTTCGACATCGACGCCAACGGCATCATGCACGTGACCGCCAAGGACCTGGGCACGGGCAAGGAGCAGAAGATGACCGTCACCGGCGGCTCCTCGCTGCCGAAGGACGAGGTCGACCGGATGCGCCAGGAGGCCAAGCAGTACGCGGAGGAGGACCACCGCCGCCGCGAGGCCGCCGAGACCCGCAACCAGGGCGAGCAGCTGGTCTACCAGACCGAGAAGTTCCTCAAGGACAACGAGGACAAGGTCCCCGGCGAGATCAAGACCGAGGTGGAGTCCGCCGTCGAGGAGCTGAAGGAGAAGCTCAAGGGCGAGGACACCGCCGAGATCCGCTCCGCCACCGAGAAGGTCGCGGCCGTCTCGCAGAAGCTGGGCCAGGCCATGTACGCCGACGCCCAGGCCGCGCAGGGCGCCGCCGGTGCCGACGCCGGTGAGGCCAAGGCCGACGACGACGTCGTCGACGCCGAGATCGTGGACGACGAGCGCAAGGACGGTGCCGCGTGACGGAGGAGACTCCGGGCTTTGAAGAGAAGCCCGACGTCCCCTCCGGCGCCACCTCTGACGACGCCGAGCCGAAGGCTGCTCCCTCCGAGGAGGGGGCGGCCCCGGCCGGGGACGCGAACGAAAGTGCCGGTCTGGTCGCCCAGCTGGACCAGGTGCGCACGGCGCTGCACGAGCGCACGCTGGACCTCCAGCGCCTCCAGGCGGAGTACCAGAACTACCGCCGCCGGGTCGAGCGGGACCGGATCGCGGTCAAGGAGATCGCCGTCGCGAACCTCCTGACCGAGCTCCTGCCGGTCCTCGACGACATCGGCCGCGCGCGGGAACACGGCGAACTGGTCGGCGGCTTCAAGTCGGTGGCCGAGTCGCTGGAGACCGTCGCGGCGAAGATGGGCCTGCAGCAGTTCGGCAAGGAGGGCGAGCCCTTCGACCCGACGATCCACGAGGCCCTGATGCACAGTTACGCGCCGGACGTCACCGAGACGACCTGCGTGGCGATCCTGCAGCCCGGGTATCGCATCGGCGAGCGCACCATCCGCCCCGCGCGGGTGGCCGTCGCCGAGCCGCAGCCCGGCGCGCAGACCGTCAAGGCCGAGGGCTCCGAGGAGAAGACCTCCGAGGCGAAGCAGGCCGACGACAAGGAGAGCGGTGGCCCGGACGAGGGCTGACGTGAACACCACTGAGGGGAAGGAGGGACGTCGGGGATGAGCACCAAGGACTTCATCGAGAAGGACTACTACAAGGTCCTCGGCGTCCCCAAGGACGCCACCGAGGCCGAGATCAAGAAGGCGTACCGGAAGCTCGCCCGCGAGTTCCACCCGGACGCCAACAAGGGAAACGCCAAGGCCGAGGAGCGCTTCAAGGAGATCTCCGAGGCGAACGACGTTCTCGGCGACCCCAAGAAGCGCAAGGAGTACGACGAGGCACGCGCCCTGTTCGGCAACGGCGGCTTCCGCCCCGGGCCGGGCGCCGGCGGCGGCTCCTTCAACTTCGACCTGGGCGACCTCTTCGGAGGAGGAGGGAACGCCCAGAGCGGAAGCTTCGGCGGCGGACTCGGTGACGTCTTCGGGGGCCTGTTCAACCGGGGCGGCGCGGGTACCACCCGCACCCAGCCGCGCCGCGGCCAGGACATCGACACCGAGGTCACGCTGAGCTTCACGGAGGCCATCGAGGGCGCCACCGTGCCCCTCAGGATGTCCTCGCAGGCGCCCTGCAAGGCCTGTTCCGGCACCGGCGACAAGAACGGCACACCGCGCGTGTGCCCGACCTGCGTCGGCACCGGGCAGGTGGCGCGGGGCTCGGGCGGCGGTTTCTCGCTCACCGATCCCTGCCCCGACTGCAAGGGACGCGGCCTGATCGCCGAGCACCCCTGCCTGGAGTGCAAGGGCAGCGGACGCGCCAAGTCGTCGCGCACGATGCAGGTCCGCATCCCGGCCGGTGTCACCGACGGGCAGCGGATCCGGCTGCGCGGCAAGGGCGCCCCCGGCGAGCGGGGCGGACCGGCGGGCGACCTCTACGTGGTCGTGCACGTCGGCGAGCACCCGGTCTTCGGGCGCAAGGGCGACAACCTCACCGTCACCGTCCCGGTGACGTATCCCGAGGCGGCTCTCGGCGGCGAGGTCCGGGTGCCCACCCTCGGCGGCCCGGCGGTCACCCTGAAGCTGCCTCCGGGCACGCCCAACGGCCGCACCATGCGTGCCCGGGGCAAGGGCGCGGTCCGCACGGACGGCACCCGAGGGGACCTGCTGGTCACCGTAGAGGTGAGTGTTCCGCAGGACCTGTCGGGGAAGGCTCGTGACGCACTGGAGGCGTATCGCGAGGCGACCGCGGGCGAGGACCCGCGGGCGGAGCTGTTCGAGGCCGCGAAGGGAGCTTGAGAGTGATGGACGGCCGTCGACGTAATCCGTATGAACTGACCGAGGAGACCCCGGTCTACGTCATCTCGGTGGCGGCCCAGCTCTCCGGCCTCCACCCGCAGACGCTGCGCCAGTACGACCGCCTGGGTCTGGTCTCCCCGGACCGCACCGCCGGCCGGGGCCGCCGGTACTCGGCCCGCGACATCGAACTGCTCCGCCAGGTACAGCAGTTGTCGCAGGACGAGGGCATCAACCTGGCCGGCATCAAGCGCATCATCGAACTGGAGAACCAGGTCGCCGCCCTGCAGTCCCGCGTCGCGGAGCTCCAGGCGGCCCTGGACGGCGCGGCGGCCGCGATGCAGCAGCGCGAGGCCGCCGTGCACGCCTCCTACCGGCGTGACCTGGTCCCGTACCAGGAGGTCCAGCAGACCAGCGCGCTGGTGGTGTGGCGGCCCAAGCGGCAGCAGCAGAAGGACTGAGTTTCAGCCGAGTGGCACCCGGCCGGGGCCGGAAGGACGAGCGCCCTTCCGGCCCGGCACGCTTGTCCGGATCTTTGCCGGTCCATGAAGTCCCTTTGAATGGACGGTCCGTAAAGAGCGTTTGAAGGTGATTTCGCTCGCCCTTCACAGGTGCAGCGGAGCGTGGTGTTGCGGACTCGTTAAGTAGTTCTTCTTGACGCCGGGTGTGGCGTCCGCGTTGTCTTTTCAGACACCTGGGTCGTATAGCAGCGCCCACGTCCAAAACGCACCTGAAGTGAGCCCCCGAAATGCGTCGTATCGCCATATCCGTGGCCGCGTCCACGATGACCCTCTCGCTCGCCGGCTGCGGCATGCTGAACGCGACGGGGGACAGCGCGAGCGCGAGCCCGAGCAAGGGCAACGACGTCACCGTGGGCCTGCTGCTGCCGGAGAAGGCCAACACCCGCTACGACAAGTTCGACTACCCCATCATCAAGTCCCAGGTCGCCGAACTCACCAAGAACCAGGGCAAGGTCGACTACAAGAACGCGAACGCGGACGCCTCCCAGCAGGCCTCGCAGATGCAGGAGATGATCGACGAGAAGGCCGACATCATCCTGCTGGACGCGGTCGACTCGCACGGCATCGCCGACGAGGTGAAGAAGGCCAAGGACGCGGGCATCCCGGTCATCGCCTACGACCGGCTCGCCGAGGGCCCCATCGACGCGTACATCTCCTTCGACAACGAGCTGGTCGGCGAGGTGCAGGGCCGTACGCTGCTGGAGGCCCTCGGGTCGGGCGCCGACACCTCGGACAAGATCGTCATGGTGAACGGCTCGCCCACCGACCCGAACGCCAAGCAGTTCAAGGAGGGCGCGCTCTCCGAGCTGAACGGCAAGGTGACGATCGCGAAGCAGTACGACACCAAGGACTGGAAGCCGGAGAACGCCCAGGCTGAGATGGCCCAGGCGATCGCTGAGATCGGCAAGGGCAACATCGCCGGTGTCTACGCCGCCAACGACGGCATGGCCGGCGGTGTCATCAAGGCCCTGAAGGCGGCCGGCGTCACCAGCCTGCCCCCGATCACCGGTCAGGACGCCGAACTCGACGCGGTCCAGCGGATCGTGTCCGGCGAGCAGTACATGAGCGTCTACAAGTCCTACCCGGACGAGGCCCAGGCCGCCGCGCAGATGGCCGTCGCCAAGATCCAGGGCAAGGACATCGCGTTCGACGCCCTCACCCAGGACAAGGTCGACAGCCCCACCCAGAAGGACATCCCGTCCAAGCTGGTCCAGGTGAGCGCGCTGACCAAGAAGAACATCGAGGGCACGGTCATCGCGGACGGCATCTACACCGTCGACGACATCTGCGCCCCCAAGTACAAGGCGGCCTGCTCGGCGATCGGCCTGAAGTAGCGCCGGTGCCCGGGCCGTCGAGAGGTGGGACACGGCCTCGGCGGGTGCCTCCATCATCTTCTTGCAATGCGCGGCGCGGAGCCTGGGCGAAAAGGGTGCGTAACGCCCCTTTTCGGCAGCCCTGTTGGGGGGAGTCGTGTTGCGGACCCGGACGACGCCGCGCATAGTTGCGCTGCGGAAGTGGCAGCACACCGGGGGTGGAATGGGCGATGGCCGGGCGCGGGGCGGAGAAGCATCCACACGGTGCCGACCGACTGTGCGAGGCCGGGGATCGCGTGTATTCCCGGGCCGTACGACGGGGACGGGTGTCGCGTACGGATGCCGAGACGGTGCCCTGCCTGCTGGAGCTGGCCCTGCTGCACCCCGACCCCGACGACATGGACTGGCTGGTGCCGACCTCCCCGCAGGAGGTCATGACCAGGCTGCTGCGCGGGGTCTACGACGAGGTCAGCGCGAGTCAGCGGCGGGTGGGCTCGGCGGTGTCCGCTTTCGAGTGGTACGCGGGGCTGGGCCGGCAACTGCACGCGCCCGCCTCGGCCGAGGGCAGCGCCATCCGGGTCCTGGACGGGCTCTCCCGGATCCAGGCCGCGATGGACGAGGCGACCGAGGCGTGCACGACCGAGGTGCTCACCGTGCAGCCGGGCGGCATCCGGCGTGAGGCGGAGCTCACCGAGGGGCTGCACCGGGCGCTGGCGCTGCGCGGCCGGGGCGTGCGGATGCGCGACCTGTACACGCATGTGGCCCGGCACGGACAGGGTCTGCTCAACTACCTCGAACTGATGGGTGACACGGTCGAGGCCCGCACCCTGGACGAGGTCATCGACCGCCTCATCCTCTTCGACCGCACGGTGGCCTTCATCCCCGCCAACACGGAGCGCACGATGGCCCTGGAGCTGCGCCACCCGGCGCTGGTCGAGTACTTCGTCACGGTCTTCGAGCGCCTGTGGCGGCTGGCGATCCCGCTGACCGCCCCGCTCCCCGACACCGGCATCGAGGGCATCTCGCACCGCGAACAGTCCATCGCCGCGCTGCTCGCCGAGGGCCACCAGGACGCGGTGATCGCCGAGCGGCTGGGCATCAGCGTGCGCACCTGCCGGGCCCACATCGCCCGCCTCTCCGAGACCCTGGGCGCGGCCAGCCGCACCCAGCTCGGCGTGCGCATCGCCCAGGTGGGCCTGGACGGCCGCACCCGCGGCCTGTCGGCCACGGCTCTCACGGCTCCTGATCCAGGATCCCCGAGCGTGCGATGAGACAGCCGGGCTGCGCCCGGCTGTCGCTGCCGAGGCGGGCGGCGAGCCCGGCGATGCGCAGCCGGGCGGTGGGGATGCTCATGCCGAGCCGCTCGGCGACGGCGGCGTCGGTGCGTTTCGGCGTCCCGGCACGCGCATGTCCGTCCCGCAGGGCGCGTTCGTGCAGCTCCCGGCCCGCGGCGCACGGCTCTTCGGCGCCGTGGTGCGGGTGAGCCGGGGAGCCGGGCGCTGACGTCGTCGCCTCAGTGGTCCCGCTCCAGCATCCCCGACTGGGCGATGAGGTAGCCGAGCTGGGCCCGGCTGCCGCTGCCGAGGGCCTGGGCGAGCTTGGCGATGTGGGCCCGGCAGGTGCGCACGTTCATGCCGAGGCGGCGGGCGATGGCCTCGTCCACATGGCCCTCGATGAGAAGCTTCGCGATGGAGTGCTGGATCTCCGTGATGCCGTCGGGAGCGGTCTCGTACCGGGCGCCGGCGCTCAGCGGGACCGCCCGGTCCCACATGAACTCGAACACCTTGATGAGGTAGCGGACCAGTCCCGGGTGGCGCAGCTCCAGAGCGACCTGCTGGTCGTCGCGGATGGGGATGAAGGCGACGGCCTCGTCGCAGATGATGAGACGCTCCACCAGCTCGTCGATGGTGCGGTACTCCACCTTGCCGTTGGCGAGCTGGGCCACGTAGGCCAGCTTCTCCGGGTTGTAGCGTGCGGTGTGCTGGTACAGCGTGCGGATTCTGACCCCGCGCTCGATGAGCGGTCGGTCCCGCTCCAGGCCCCGCAGCAGGCTCCGCTCGGTGTAGCGGTCGCTGGGCTGGATGGTGAGCACCTCGGCCTGGCACTGGGACGTCGCGAGGTTCAGCGCCGCGTTGATGCGCTCTCCGCCCTCCAGCACCGTGAGGGAATCGGTGGTGGCAGCCAGGTGGCTGCTGAGGGTCATGAAAGGCTCGAAAGCGTCGGCAAGTTGGATGGACAGCCGTCTGCGGTCCGCGATTTCCCGCTCTATGGGGCTGAGGCGCTGGGCCAGGGCCACCGGCGCGGGCAGGGGGCGCAGCCATTCGGGATCGTCGGGATCGGGGTGCAGGAGGGCGAACTCCAGCAGGCAGGGGGCGGCTTCCGCCTCCGACCGGGCGATGCGCCCGGCACGCAGAGCTTCGGCGTAGAGACGGCCACCGTCCTCACACATCTCGGTCACAGCATGGGGATGTGCAGCTTTAGTCTGATTCGTTGCCAAATCTCCACCCCCCAGGGTCCTGAACGTGCAGGAACATGATGCATCGATTATGTGGCCATGACGTGCCCGAATGAGCCATCGTCGTACTCGACGGGGGAAGAGGGGACCTTCAAGTGAGGACGAAGCCGACTATGGGCAAGAGACTGCTTCGCTCGATACTTGTTGCCGCTTTCTCCGTCGTGGTGACCGCGGGGGCGCTGAGCGGCTTCGCGAGCGAGAAGGGTGACGTTCGGGCGGACACCAGCTGGCCGGCGGTCGCGGCGACCGGCGGAATCGGTGGGGCGGCGCAGCCCACCCTAGGCGTGAGGAGCTGACGTGACGACCCCGCCTGACGACCGTTCCTTCCGCCGCGAGATGGCCACCGCCTACCGTTCCGGCTGGCATTTCATCGACCTGGTCACCGCCATCCCCCACAGCGGTGACTCGCTGATGGTGACCGTGTTCGGTGAGCCGGTCGTCGTCACGCGGGACGAGGACGGCGACGTGCGGGCGTTCCGGTGCCTGCGCAAACCGCGTGGAGCGCCCCAGCCGGTGCGCTGCGCCATCCGGTACGGAATGATCTTTGTGAACCTTGACCAGCGGGACCACCGGCTGACCGAGCCGTCGGACGCAGACCTGAGGACCATCTCGGCCACCCCCCGCAGTGCCTGACGCGATTCCCCCGTCGTAAAAGATCGCTCAGGTGCTTCCCCCCGCAGCGGCGTCACCGTGACCTGAACACGGTGACGCCGCTGCAGTTTGTGGGGACATTTCGCGGTATGCATGCGATTCCACAGTGGCCGAAAGTCGTCGCTCGGCGGTCGAACGCCCGTCAGCCGTGCCCGAGGGCCCGTTCCACCTCGATCTCGATCACCACACGCGCCGGATTTGGGGACGGCTTGCGCTCGTACCGCTCGGCGTACCGCCGCTCCGCCTCCGCCACCCGGTCCGGCTCCGTCCGGACGTGCGCCCGGCCCTCCAGCGTCGCCCAGCGCCGGCCGTCCACCTGGCAGACCGCCACCCGCGCCCCCTCCGCTCCGGCCGCGCGCACATGGCCGGCCTTCGCGCTCGATCCATTGGTGATCACCCGGGCCACCCGTGCCTCGGCGTCGTACGTCACCCCGACCGGCACCACGTGCGGGCTGCCGTCGGGGCGGAGGGTCGTCAGGGTGCACAGGTGCCGTTCCCGCCAGAAGGCGAGATAGCGCTCGTCCGGGGCAGCCGGGTCTACGGAGTGGGGGGTCATGCCCGCAACCTAGCCCCGAGCGCGCTCCCGCCCGAACCTTGAGCGGAATAGACTCAACTTTGTGTACGCTGGTTAAGTCAGCAGTGGGAACTGTGGCCGAGGAGGAGAACGGACGACGTGGACGCCGAGCTGACCAACAGGAGCCGGGACGCGATCAACGCGGCGAGCAACCGTGCCGTGACCGAGGGGCACCCGGACCTCACCCCTGCTCATCTGCTGCTGGCTCTGCTCCAGGGGCAGGAGAACGAGAACATCACCGACCTGCTCGCGGCCGTCGAGGCCGACCAGGCCGCGGTGCGCGCGGGCGCGGAGAAGCTGCTGGCCGCGCTGCCCAGCGTGACCGGATCGACCGTGGCGCCCCCGCAGCCCAACCGTGAGCTGCTGGCCGTGATCGCCGACGCGACGGAGCGGGCCAAGGACCTCGGTGACGAGTACCTGTCGACGGAGCACCTGCTGATCGGCATCGCAGCCAAGGGCGGAGCCGCCGGTGAGCTGCTCGGCCGGCAGGGCGCCGACGCCGAGAAGCTGCTGGAGGCCTTCAGGAAGGCCAGGGGAGGACGCCGCGTGACCACCGCCGACCCCGAGGGCCAGTACAAGGCCCTGGAGAAGTTCGGCACCGACTTCACCGCCGCCGCCCGTGAGGGCCGGCTGGATCCGGTCATCGGCCGGGACCAGGAGATCCGGCGGGTCGTGCAGGTGCTGAGCCGCCGTACGAAGAACAACCCCGTGCTCATCGGCGAGCCCGGTGTCGGCAAGACCGCCGTGGTCGAGGGGCTCGCCCAGCGGATCGTCAAGGGGGACGTGCCGGAGTCTCTGCGGGACAAGCGGCTGGTCGCGCTGGACCTCGGCGCGATGGTGGCCGGCGCCAAGTACCGCGGTGAGTTCGAGGAGCGGCTGAAGGCCGTCCTCGCCGAGATCAAGGAGTCCGACGGGCGGATCATCACCTTCATCGACGAGCTGCACACCGTCGTGGGGGCCGGCGCCGGCGGCGATTCGGCCATGGACGCGGGCAACATGCTCAAGCCCATGCTGGCCCGCGGCGAGCTGCGGATGGTCGGCGCCACCACCCTGGACGAGTACCGGGAGCGGATCGAGAAGGACCCGGCGCTGGAGCGCCGCTTCCAGCAGGTGCTGGTCGCCGAGCCGACGGTGGAGGACACGATCGCGATCCTCCGTGGCCTGAAGGGCCGGTACGAGGCCCACCACAAGGTGCAGATCGCCGACAGCGCGCTGGTGGCCGCCGCCACCCTCTCCGACCGCTACATCACCTCCCGCTTCCTGCCCGACAAGGCCATCGACCTCGTCGACGAGGCCGCCTCCCGTCTCCGTATGGAGATCGACTCGTCCCCGGTCGAGATCGACGAGCTCCAGCGCGCCGTCGACCGGCTGAAGATGGAGGAGCTGGCGATCGCCAAGGAGACCGACCCGGCCTCCGTGGCCCGGCTGGAGAAGCTGCGCCGCGACCTCGCCGACAAGGAGGAGGAGCTGCGTGGCCTGACCGCCCGCTGGGAGAAGGAGAAGCAGTCCCTCAACCGGGTGGGTGAGCTGAAGGAGCGCCTGGACGATCTGCGCGGCCAGGCCGAACGCGCCCAGCGCGACGGCGACTTCGACACCGCCGCCAAGCTGCTCTACGGCGAGATCCCGCAGCTGGAGAAGGAGCTGGAGGCCGCCTCCCAGGCCGAGGAGGAGGTCGCCAAGGACACCATGGTCAAGGAGGAGGTCGGCTCCGACGACATCGCGGACGTCGTCGCCGCCTGGACCGGCATCCCGGCCGGGCGCCTGCTGGAGGGCGAGACGCAGAAACTGCTGCGCATGGAGGACGAGCTGGGCAAGCGGCTCATCGGCCAGACCGAGGCCGTACGGGCGGTGTCGGACGCGGTGCGCCGCTCCCGCGCCGGTATCGCCGACCCCGACCGTCCGACCGGTTCCTTCCTCTTCCTCGGCCCGACCGGTGTCGGCAAGACCGAACTCGCCAAGGCGCTCGCCGACTTCCTCTTCGACGACGAGCGGGCCATGGTCCGCATCGACATGTCGGAGTACGGCGAGAAGCACAGCGTGGCCCGGCTGGTCGGCGCGCCCCCCGGGTACGTCGGCTACGAGGAGGGCGGCCAGCTGACGGAGGCGGTGCGCAGGCGCCCGTACACCGTGGTCCTGCTGGACGAGGTGGAGAAGGCCCATCCCGAGGTCTTCGACATCCTGCTCCAGGTGCTGGACGACGGCCGTCTGACCGACGGTCAGGGCCGCACGGTCGACTTCCGCAACACCATCCTGGTGCTCACCTCCAACCTGGGCAGCCAGTTCCTGGTCGACCCGGTCGCCGGCGAGGAGGAGAAGAAGGAGCAGGTCCTGGAGGTCGTCCGGTCCTCCTTCAAGCCGGAGTTCCTCAACCGGCTGGACGACCTGGTGGTCTTCTCCGCGCTGACCAAGCCCGAGCTGGAGCGCATCGCGGGGCTGCAGATCGACCGCCTGGCCAAGCGGCTCGCCGAGCGCCGGCTCACCCTGGACGTCACGCCCCAGGCGCTGGCCTGGCTCGCCGAGGAGGGCATGGACCCGGCCTACGGCGCCCGCCCGCTGCGCCGCCTGGTGCAGACCGCGATCGGCGACCGGCTCGCCAAGGAGATCCTCTCCGGTGAGATCAAGGACGGGGACACGGTCCGCGTGGACCGCTTCGGGGCGGGCCTGCTGGTGGGCCCGGCGACGGGGAAGACGCTGTAGGCGCCGGCCGTCGGGAGGGCCCGGCCCCCTCGCCCGTTCGGGGCGCGGGGGCCGCCGCCTTCGGCCGGGCGGCTCAGACGCTGCTCATGGCGACGTACAGCGACCAGAAGCACCAGATCGAGAACGCCAGACAGCCCCACCACAGGGCCCAGCCGACCCACCGCACCGCTCTTGGTATGCGCATGCCCGCATCCTGCCTGAACAGCGGCTCCCGGCCCCTCTTTCCGCCCTGGGCTGACTGTCGGCGCGGGGTTGCCATCCCCCGCCCCCTCTGGGGGAGGATGGCGGAATCCGCATGAAGGGAAAAACACGGTGAGCATCGACCCGTCCTCGATTCCGAACTTCGGGGGCCAGCCCGAACCGCAGCCCCAAGGACCGGCGGGCCCCGTCGTCCCGGATCAGGATCTCGTGAAGCAGCTCCTCGACCAGATGGAGCTGAAGTACGTCGTCGACGAGGAGGGTGACCTCGCGGCGCCGTGGGAGCAGTTCCGCACGTACTTCATGTTCCGCGGGGAGGCCGAGCAGGCGGTCTTCTCGGTGCGGACCTTCTACGACCGCCCCCACAAGATCGACGAGAAGACGGCGCTGCTGGAGTCCGTCGACGACTGGAACCGCCGCACCCTGTGGCCCAAGGTGTACACCCACACCCACGACGACGGCACCGTCCGTCTGATCGGCGAGGCCCAGATGCTGATCGGCACGGGCGTCGACATCAACCACTTCGTCTCCTCGACGGTCAGCTGGGTGCGGGCCGCGATCGAGTTCGACCGGTGGCTGGTCGAGCAGCTCGGCCTGGAGCAGGAGGTCAACGAAGCGGACAAGCCCGAGGACGAGGGCGAGTAACCCCCGCCGCGGTACCTACAGCGGCGTACGCGCGAACACCAGCAGGTACGCGCCGTAGAGATAGCTGAGCCCGGCCAGGGCCGCGACGATCACCGTCGCGTGCCAGGGCCGGGCTCTCGCCGTCCGCACCAGCGCCCCGGCGAGCGGCAGCAGCAACGGGAACGCCGGCAGCAGGAACCGCGGCTTGGACTCGAAGTAGCCCGACCCGCCGAGCGCGATCAGCAGCAGCACCCCGCTGTGCACGACCAGCGGCAGCGGGGCCCGATCCAGGAGCAGCAGCACGTACAGCAGCACGCCCGCCGCGACGATGACCAGCGCCATCGGGAACACCATGCGGTGGCCGGTCAGCAGCAGCCCGCGCACGAACTTCCACGAGCCGCGCCCGAGGTCGAACCGCGACCCCCACTGCCGCTGCACCTCGAAGTAGCCGTCCAGCAGGTTCCGCTTGCGCAGGCCCACCCACAGCACGTACGCGCTCCAGCCCAGCGGGGCGAGCGCCGCGCCCGTCCACAGCCTGTGGGAAACCCGGCCGCGCCCACGCCACACCTCGACGCCGGCCGCGGCCAGCACGGCGGCGGCGACCGCGAAGCCGTTCGGCCGGGACAGCCCCGCGAGCGCCGCCAGCGCGCCCGCCCACAGCCACGACCCTGCCAGCACCGCGTACAGCGACCAGGCCGCGAACGCGGTCAGCAGCGGCTCGGTGTACGCCATCGACAGCACCACCGAGTGCGGCAGCAGCCCCCACAGCACCACCAGCGCGACACCGGTCGCCCGCCCGTGCAGCCGGGCGCCGACGGCGTGGATCCCGGCGGCGGCGACGGCGGCCGCGGTCCAGGACACCAGCAGCCCGGCGGCGCCCCCGCCGAGCGGGGTCAGCGCGGTCACCAGCCGCACCAGCGCCGGGTACAGCGGGAAGAACGCGAGATCGCTGTGCTCGCCCGGGGCGTGGGAGGGCAGGTCGTGGCCGTAGCCGTGCGCGGCGATCCCCAGGTACCAGACCGAGTCCCAGGACCGGCCGAGCAGCGCGAGGGGATGCCGGCCGACGGCCGGGGCGACGAGGGCGAGCACGGCCACCCCGGCGAGCCGGGCGCCCAGGAACAGGCTCACGGCGAGCCCGCTCGCGCGGAGCAGCGACGGGCCGGTGCGCTCCTGGGGCGCCGACTGGGGTGTGGCGACGGGCGGGGCGAGGACGGTGCTGGCGTGGGTGGTCACACCTCCGCACCCTGCAAGGGGTGGGCCGCCGATGCGAGCAGGCGACGGCCGAGTGCGGCACGGGTTCACCTGTGTCGCGTACGTGAGGGTGCGGTCGGGGAGCCGGGGCGCCTACATCGCCCGCAGCCTCTCCGCCGCCTCCCGCAGGACCTCCTCCCGCTTGCAGAACGCGAACCGTACGAACGGTGCGCCCGCCTCCCGGTGGTCGTAGAAGACGGCGTTGGGGATGGCGACAACGCCCGCGCGCTCGGGCAGGGCGCGGCAGAAGGCGAAGCCGTCCTTCTCGCCGAGGGGGCTGATGTCGGTGGTGACGAAGTAGGTGCCGGCGGGGCGGAAGACCCGGAAGCCGGCGTCCGCCAGCCCCGCCGAGAGCAGGTCCCGCTTGGCCAGCATGTCCGTGCGGAAGTCGTCGAAGTAGGAGTCCGGCAGGGCGAGTGCCTCGGCGACCGCGTACTGGAAGGGGCCCGAGGAGACGTACGTCAGGAACTGCTTCACCGAGCGGACCGCGGTGACCAGCTCGCGCGCGGCCGTCACCCAGCCGACCTTCCAGCCGGTGAAGGAGAACGTCTTCCCGGCGGAGCCGATGCTCACCGTGCGCTCGCGCATCCCGGGGAAGGTGGCGAGCGGCACGTGCTCGGCGTCGCCGAAGACGAGGTGCTCGTACACCTCGTCCGTCACCACCAGCAGATCCCGCTCCACGGCCAGCTCGGCGATCGCGGCGAGCTCCGCGCGCGTGAGGACCGTTCCGGTCGGGTTGTGCGGCGTGTTGATCAGCAGCAGGCGGGTGCGGTCGGTGACCGCGGCGCGCAGCTCGTCGAGGTCGAGGCGGAAGCTGCCGTCGTGCGGCCGGAGGGTCACCGGCACGCGCGTGCCGCCCGCCAGGGCGATGCTCGCCGCGTAGGAGTCGTAGTACGGCTCCAGCGCCACCACCTCGTCGCCCGGCTCGACCAGCGCCAGCAGCGCCGCCGCGATGGCCTCCGTCGCGCCCGCCGTCACCAGCACCTCGGTGTCCGGGTCGTACGCGAGGCCGTAGCGGCGCAGCTGGTGCGCGGCGACCGCGGTGCGCAGCTCGGGGATGCCGGGGCCCGGCGGGTACTGGTTGCCGCGGCCGTCCCGCAGCGCCCGTACGGCCGCCTCCCGGACCTCCTCCGGGCCGTCGGTGTCCGGGAAGCCCTGGCCCAGGTTGATCGACCCGGTGGCCAGGGCGAGTGCGGACATCTCGGCGAAGATCGTCGTCCCGAACTCGGCGAGCCGACGGTTGAGGTGGGGGCGCGCGGTGGAGGTCATGCCGGCCATCCTCCGCCCAAGCTCCGGGGATCCTCAACTCACCTTCGTGGATGAGCACCTGCGACAGCCCTAAACGCACCATCTCTGAGCAGGGGCAGATCCGTCGTCGACTGTCGTCGTCTGTCGGCGCTGGTCCGCCTCGGACGGCCCACAGACGGCCCAGCCGACGGGGCCGTTCGCCCGCCCCAGCCATGACGGGGTTCCCCCTCCTCATGGCTGCGCCCGCCGTCCGGCCGGTGGCCTGGTGTGGGATCGGCGGGCCGTTCGAACGCCCGCGCATCTGGTAGTGGCGGTGGCATGCGGGCCGGGAGCGGCCGTTGATGTGCTGGGGCGAAGTGTGCGGCGGTCGGGTTGGCGATGATCGATGAGCGCCGTTGGCCGCCGGACGGTCGAGCGAAGCGAGCCTTGATGAGGTAGAGAAACCTGTAACAGGTCGGCCTAAAGGACAGCGCTTCGCTCGGCGAGGTCACGCAGGGCCTCAGGTACCCGGGAGCCTGAAAGCTGGATCAGGTCCCGGATGACCTCACGAGCCAAATGGTGATCTTGGATCTCCGCCCGAGGTGTCCGCCGCTACGGCGGTGCCGCCCCGGCCCCCGGGCCGGCCGTGTCGGAGGCCGAGGAACCGGCCGTGCCGGAAGTCGAAGTGCACAGCACCGACGAACCCACGCGCACGCCAGCTCCCGAACTGGCTGCCGCGCCGGAACCGCCCCCCGCGAAGCCCGCGGCTCCTGGCCCGGTCGTCCCGGCCGCGCTGCTCGACCACGCCCGCAAGCTCGCCGAAGCCCACCAGGCCTCCACCGGATCCCCGATGCCCGCCGACACCCTCTCGGCCCGCCTCGGCCTGCCCGCCGACATGACCCGCGTCATCACCAACCAACTCCAACTTACCTGATGTGAAAGGGAAGTCACCGTGACAGCTAGAAGGGCAGATCAGGGGCTTCCATGCGTTGACCCTCAGAATTTCCTCAACAGCTTCGCGGACGGACACCTTCGGTGGAATCCAAACGCCATCTCCGACCAGGCGGAAAGCCTCGTCGTCCGTCATCGTCGGCTGCCCTCGGACAACCCGGAGACGGGCATGGCGACCCAGCGGTCCCCATCCGTGATCAGCTCGGCACCGTAAATCCCCGCGTCAAGGCTTCCCAGCGCGAAGAGGCAGACCGACGCACTACCGGGCGATCCCCATGTATTGCCGCTTCTTGCTCCTACTTGGACACTCTGCATGCCGCTCATGATGAGTGTGATCAGGCCGCATGGCTTATCCCAACAGCTTGCGTCCTGGCGAGATCCTCATAGTCCCTCTGCGAGGGAGAGCAGGACCCATGAGCGTCAATGCACTCGTGCTGAGTCGATGGCCCGGGTAATCCGTTGGGCTTCCCCGTCGGCAGGACGACGCCACGCCATCGCAACACTTTCGGCCTCAATCCGCCCCTTTGTGTATGTATAGGCGTAATTTATGCAGGCAAGTGACGGTATGTCACGATTCTGCGAGATGTGTTGCGAGCTCGGTGGTCAACCACCTGACCGAGCTGCCCCGAGCGCTCGGAGGCGTGGTGACTGCGGTCAACGGTGACAAGAAAGGACTGGTGCATGGCAGTGGATGTCATCCCTTCCGCCCCTCCTGGTAGGCGACGAAAGTGGAGATCCAGAGCGACTGTCGTCATGATGGCCGCGGTTGCGCTGCTGATGTCGCTCACTTTGATCTCGCAACTTGCGAGCGCGGCTGAGGCCCCGGTGGGATTGGGAACCGCCACGAGTTACGCGGTCCTGGCCGGTTCAACGGTCACGAATACGGGCCCGACGGTTGTCAACGGCGACCTGGGAGTCAGCCCTGGGTCCTCGGTGACGGGCTTTCCGCCCGGAATCGTGAACGGAGTCAAGCACGTCGCCGATGCTGCCGCCGCTCAGGCCCAGTCCGACCTGACCGTTGCCTACAACGACGCGGCCGGCAGAGCACCGACCGTCAACCTGACCTCCCCGGGCAACATCGGCGGACTCACGCTGACGCCGGGCGTCTACAAAGCCTCGTCGTCGCTGAATCTCACGGGGACGGTCACTCTTGACGCCCAGGGTGACCCCAACGCCGTTTTCATCTTCCAGATCGGCTCCACTCTCATCACGGCTCCGGGGAGCAATGTCCTGCTCGTCAACGGAGCGCAGGCCTGCAACGTGTTCTGGCAGGTGGGGAGCTCAGCCACCCTGGGCACGAACTCCTTCTTCAAGGGCAACATCCTGGCCCTGACGTCCGTCACGGTGAATACCAACGCTGCGATCGAGGGTCGGGCGCTGGCGCGTAATGCTGCGGTCACGTTGCAGAGTAACGTGATCACGAGGGCGGTCTGCATGACGGGGCCGCCCGGGCCGTCCGGGCCTCCTGGACCCTCTGGGCCTGCCGGGCCGTCCGGGCCTGCCGGGCCGTCCGGGCCTGCCGGGCCGTCCGGGCCTCCTGGACCTTCTGGGCCTGCCGGGCCGTCCGGGCCTGCCGGGCCGTCCGGGCCTCCTGGACCCTCTGGGCCTGCCGGGCCGTCCGGGCCTCCTGGACCCTCTGGGCCTGCCGGGTCGTCCAAGCCTCCCAAGCCGTCCAAGCCTCCCAAGCCGTCCAAGCCTCCCAAGCCGTCCAAGACTCCCAAGCCGTCCAAGCATCCCAAGCCGTCCAAACCCGGCCACGAGGGCAATGGCGACAAGGGCCACGGCCCCAAGGGCTAGAAGATCACTGGAAACGTTGCGGTTCTGGCCCCGGCGCGGTTACGTCGGGGCCAGTGCTGTTGGCTGCCCGCTCTCGCGGCCGCGGGCCTCATCCCGGAAGCGGACGGTGACGGCAAGTACGAGTCGGCGCGCGAGCACGGGATGCACGCCCTCCGGCACTTCTACGCTTCCGCGCTGTTGGACGCCGGCGAGAACATCAAGGCCGTCAGCGAGTACATGGGGCATGCCGACCCGGCGTTGACGCCACGGGTGTACGCCCACCTGATGCCCGAAAGCCGCGAGCGTGCCCGGCGTGCCATCGACACTGTTGCGGCGTGCCTCGCAGGAACATCACGGCCCAGAGACGGTCCAGTGAGACCCTGACGGCCCCTGATCTGCCCTTCTGCGCAGGTCAGAGGATGTCTCTACTGAGGGTCCCTCAGAAGTTCCTCAACTCTGCTTTGGCGGCCGGGACGGCTGGGCATCCCCCGGTCATCGCGGCCCAGCAGGGTCGCTTCGGGGGAACGGAAAGAAGGTGACGCCCATGGGCATCATCGTCGTCGTCGTGGTGGTGGCCGCGATCGTGGGGGTGCGGCTCCTCGTGTCCGCGGCGAACAGGTCGGGGAACGGCAAGCGGCCGGTGCGCTCGCGGTCCTCGTCGTCGTCCTCGTCGTCCTCGTACGACGGCAGCGGCAGCTGGTGGGCCGGCGCGGGGGACGCCGGATCGTCGTCCGGTGGTCACCACGGCGGTCACCACGGGGGTCACTCGTGCGGAGGGCACTCCTGCGGGGGCGGGTCCTCCTGCGGGGGCGGGTCCTCGTGCGGCGGGGGTTCGTCGTGCGGCGGGGGAGGATGCGGGGGAGGCAGCTGACACGGGGGCAACCGCGCCTCCGGGGGAACCGTGTCCGAGGCCGCACCAGGGGCGCCCGTCGGCGAAGGCTCCGGCGGGTGCCTGGCCACGGGGCGAGCGCGCCCGGCGCACACCATGGTTGAACAGTTGAACTGTGGAGCCCTCTGAGGGATGGAAAGCCCACGAAGTTGGGTAAAAACGCTGTGGCGGTGCCTCTGTCCATGATTCCCTCTAAATCGCCGAGCAGCCCCTCGGACGTCCTCCCAGAGCCCCCCCGGCCGGGCCGACCGGGCTGACATGGCCGATCTCCCCCTCATCGCGTGTTAGCGGAGCCGATCCATGCTCACGACCCTGAACACCTCCTACACCGATACGCGCGCTGCCGACCTCGCCTGGACACTGGGGCGCGAGCCGCTGCCCGCGCTGGCCACCCTGGATCTGGAACTCGCCGGAGCGAAACTGCAGTTGAGACTGCTCGGTGCGTCCCACCAGGTGCTTCTGGAGGAGGAGTGCGGCAGTTGTTCGGAGACGGTCGCCTGCATCCCCGGCTCCAGCACCCCGCTGCCCCTCGGCGTCGCCAAGCGCGTCGGTGACTGGGAGTACGAGTTCGCCGCCCGCGTCGAGGTCCTCACCCCCGGCTCCTTCGCGGGCCGCGCCCAGGAGTTGCTTGACCTCGTCTCCGACCATCCGCACGGTCTGGCCGGTGTCTTCCCCGGCAGCCCGCACGCGTTCACCGCGATGCTGGCACAGCGGCACGAGGGCCAGGTGCACTGGCGCACCTGGCACGCGTACCCGCAGGACGGGCAGTTGGTGGCCACCCGGACCCGGGTCGGGGCGCGCAGGCAGACGGCACAACCGGGTTAGTGCGCCATAAACCCGGCATGCGTCAACTGCCCGCAGCTCCACACGTGTGGGTGACGAAGCGTGCCGAGCGTGTGACGTAACGTCTCAGAGTGATCGAACAGCACGCCCCCGCGCCCCCGGGCTGCCCGCCGTCCTGGACAGCTCCCGCACGGCTGCCGGTCAGGCCCGGCACCGGGCGGTTCCTGGTCCTCGTGTGCGTCTTCGTCTGCGCGGCCTGCGGACTCGTGTACGAGCTCGAACTGGTCGCGTTCGCCTCGTACTTGATCGGCGATTCGGTCACCCAGTCCTCCGTCGTGCTGTCCGTGATGGTGTTCGCCATGGGCATCGGCTCGCTCGGCGCCAAGCGGCTGCGCTGGCACGCCGCCGCCGGGTTCGGCGCGATCGAGACCGCCCTCGCGCTGGTCGGCGGGTGCAGCGCGATGGCGCTGTACGCCGTGTTCGCCTGGACCGGCGGCTGGGGCGGGATGTGGTCCGAGGGCCCGCGCTGCCTGCTGGTCGCCTTCTCGCTCGCCATCGGACTGCTCATCGGCGCCGAGGTCCCGCTGCTGATGGAGCTGATCCAGCGCATCCGCCGGCAGGACGCGGGCGGCGCGGTGGCCGACCTGTTCGCGGCCGACTACGTCGGCGCACTGGTCGGCGGCCTGGCCTTCCCCTTCCTTCTCCTGCCGTTCTTCGGGCAGTTGACGGGCGCCCTGCTGACCGGCACGGTCAACGTGGTCGCGGGCGGAGCCCTGGTGCTGGGCCTCTTCCGCCGCGACCTCACCCGCCGGGCCCGCTGGACCCTGCTCCTCGTCGGTCTCACCGTCCTCGGCGTCCTCGCCTCCGCCGCCGCCCTCGCCGACGACTTCGAACGGGCCGCCCGGCGCGCCGTGTACGGCGACGACGTCCGGGTCGCCGTACAGACCGACGTGCAGGAGGTCGTCCTGACCGGCGGCACCCACGGCAAGCCCCTCGACCTGTACCTCGACGGCCGTCTCCGCGTCGGCGGCCAGGACGAACACCGCTATCACGAGGCCCTGGTCCACCCCGCCCTGTCCGGCGGTCCCCACGCGCGCGTGCTGATCCTCGGCGGCGGCGACGGCCTGGCCGCCCGCGAGGTGCTGCGCCACCGCGGGGTGCGCCGCGTCGACATCGTCGAACTCGACCCCGGCCTGGTCCGCCTCGCCCGCCACGACTCCGGCCTGGCCGCCGCCAACGGCCACGCCTACGCCGACCCCCGCGTCCACGTCATCACCGCGGACGCCTTCGGCCGGCTGCGCGGAGCGCCCGCCTCCGCGTACGACGTCGTGATCGCCGACCTGCCCGACCCCGGCATCACCGCCAGCACCAAGCTGTACTCGCAGGAGTTCTACGGCCTGGCCCGTCGCACCCTCGCCCCCGGCGGCCGGCTGGTGGTGCACGCGGGCCGGCTCGCCACGCGCCGCCGCGTCTTCTGGACGGTGGCCGCGACCCTCCGCGCGGCCGGCTTCTCCGTCTCCCCCTACCGGGTCCTCGGCCAGGACTCCGGCTTCCCGGCAGGCCCCGACCGCTTGGTGGGCGCCTCCGGGGCCCCGCACGACTGGGGGTTCCTGCTGGCGGCTCGCGGCCGCACCCCGCCCCCGCTGCGCCTGGACACCTGGCACCCGCTCACCCTGACGCAGGCGGAGCTGTCGGCGGACGGGAGGGCGGCGCGGCGGACGCGGGTCGGGGGGCTGGCCCCCTCGACGCTGGCGCATCCCCGGTACTGACCACGGACCCGTTCACGCGGGGGTACGTTCCGGCCACTCCTGGGTAGGCTCAGCGGACATGGAGCACCAGGTCTTCGTTCCGGTTCCCGCCGAGCGACTCGGGGCGGCCCTCGCCGACCCCGCGCGCGTCGCCCGCGCGATCCCCGGCCTGCAGCAGGACGCCGGTGCCGAACCCGTCGCCGGGCGGCTGAAGCTGCGTGTCGGCGGACACTCCGTCACCTACCGGGGAGCGCTGCGGGTCACGCCCCGCGACGACGGCACGTACGCGGTCGAGGGCGACGCCACCGAGGCCCGTGGCACCGGCGCCGTGAAGCTCGCCCTCACCCTGCGCCTCACCGAGACCGAGGGCGGTACGAGGGTCACGGCCGAGGGCACGGCGGACGCGGACGGCCGGATCACGGAGCTGCCCGCGGAGGCCGTGACCTCGGCGGCGACGAGGCTGCTGAACCGCTTCCTGGAGGGGCTGGGCGAGGCCCGAGCGGGGGCGGAGCGCGCGGGCACCCATGAGGACGTGGACACGCATGAGGACGCGGACGCGGGCGATGACCACGTCTCCGTCTTCGACACCGACGTCCCCCCGCCGTCCCTGGATCCGGGCGCCGACGAGGACCGCCAGGACGGGCAGGGCAGCGCCGGCGCGTCGGCCGCCGACGGCTCCGCCGAGAGCTTCGCCGACACCGGCGAGCCACCCGCCGAGGCCGCGCACGCCCGCCGGACCATGATCGGCCGCAGCGCGGAGGAGGTCGACCACGCGCCCCCACGGGGCCGCTACGCCCCCGTCCCGGCACCCCAGACGGTGACGGCGACCTCGGCCCTGCGCTGGGCGGCGCCGGCCGCGGCCCTGGTGGTGGCGTCCGCGATCGTCGTCGGCAGGGCCCTGCGCAAACGCCGCTGAGCGCGCCCCGGGCGCCCGCGCCCGAAGTGCCGACCGATCCTGCCCCAGTACTGTCGTCCCGTGAGCAACGAAGACATCACGCTGACCGCAGGCGAAGCGGAAGTACGCCTCACCCCCGCCAACGGCGGCCGCATCGGTGGAGTCCGGGTCGGTTCCCTCGAACTGCTCAGGCAAGGCCCGCGGTTCGGCTGCTTTCCGATGGTCCCCTGGTGCGGCCGGATCCGGGAGGGCCGCTTCCTCGACGGCGGCACCGTCCGCCGGATGCCGCTGAACTCCCCGCCTCACGCCATCCACGGCACCGCCCGTGACGGCGCCTGGCGCGTCGCGCGCTCCTCGGAGAGCGAGGCGGTGATCACGTACGACCTGGTCGACCCCTGGCCGCACCGCGGCCGGGTCACCCACGTCGTCACGCTCACCGAGGACAGCCTGACGCTGACGATGTCCGTCGAGGCGTGGGACGACTCCTTCCCGGCGCAGATCGGCTGGCACCCGTGGTTCAACCGGAACCTCGGCGGCCAGGACGCGACGGTCGACTTCACGCCCGCCTGGCAGGAGGAGCGCGGCGCCGACCACCTGCCCACCGGCAACCGCATCGACCCGAAGCCCGGCCCCTGGGACGACTGCTTCGGCATGCCCGACGGCGTCGACGTCACCCTCACCTGGCCGGAGCAGCTGGAGCTGAAGGTGACCAGCCGCGAGGAGTGGGTGGTCGTCTACGACGAGCAGGCCGAGGCCGTGTGCGTCGAGCCGCAGACGGGTCCCCCGAACGGGCTGAACACCCTCCCGCGCCTGGTCACCCCGCTGGAACCGCTGGAGGCGACGACGACCTGGACATGGCGGCGCCTTTAAGCTGGTCGGCATGACGGACGTTCGCGGCGCGCTGCTGCAGCAGATCAAGGACAAGGCCGTGGTGCACGGCAAGGTGACCCTGTCGTCGGGTCTGGAGGCCGACTACTACGTCGACCTGCGCCGCATCACCCTCGACGGCGAGGCCGCCCCGCTGGTCGGCCAGGTGCTCCTCGACCTGACGGCCGACCTGGAGTTCGACGCGGTGGGCGGGCTCACCATGGGCGCCGACCCGGTCGCCGCGGCCATGCTGCACGCCGCCGCCGCGCGCGGGAGGAAGCTCGACGCGTTCGTCGTCCGCAAGGCCGCCAAGGCGCACGGCCTGCAGCGGCGGGTGGAGGGTCCCGACATCACGGGCCGGCGCGTGCTCGTCGTCGAGGACACCTCCACCACCGGTGGCTCCCCGCTGACCGCCGTGGAAGCCGTGCGCGAGGCCGGCGCGGAGGTCGTCGCCGTCGCGACCATCGTGGACCGGGCGACCGGTGCCGCCGAGAAGATCGAGGCCGGTGCGGGCGTTCCGTACCGGTTCGCCTTCTCGAAGGATGAACTGGGTCTGGACTGACGACGCGGATTGACCTGGACTTGACCGACGCATGGACCAGCGGTCCATGTCTGGAAAGATGGGGGCGACGATGACGTCGCCCCCCAGGTCTAGGTCAGGGCCGTAACGCACCAAGCCAACCCGCAACACAAGGAGCGGACAGATGCCCATCGCAACCCCCGAGGTCTACAACGAGATGCTCGACCGGGCGAAGGCAGGCAAGTTCGCCTACCCGGCCATCAACGTCACCTCGAGCCAGACCCTGAACGCGGCGCTGCGCGGCTTCGCGGAGGCGGAGAGCGACGGCATCGTCCAGATCTCGACCGGTGGTGCCGAGTTCCTCGGCGGCCAGTACAGCAAGGACATGGTCACCGGCGCGGTCGCCCTCGCCGAGTACGCGCACATCCTCGCCGAGAAGTACCCGGTCAACATCGCGCTGCACACGGACCACTGCCCCAAGGACAAGCTCGACGGGTACGTACGTCCGCTGATCGCGATCTCCGAGGAGCGCGTGAAGGCCGGCCGGAACCCGCTGTTCCAGTCCCACATGTGGGACGGCTCCGCGGAGACCCTCGCCGACAACCTGGAGATCGCCCAGGAGCTGCTGGAGCGCACCCGCGCCGCCAAGATCATCCTCGAGGTGGAGATCACCCCCACCGGTGGCGAGGAGGACGGCGTCTCCCACGAGATCAACGACTCCCTCTACACCACGGTCGAGGACGCGATCCGCACCGCCGAGGCCCTCGGCCTGGGCGAGAAGGGCCGCTACCTGCTGGCCGCCTCCTTCGGCAACGTGCACGGCGTGTACAAGCCGGGCAACGTCGTGCTCCGCCCCGACCTGCTGAAGGAGCTGAACGACGGCGTCGCCGCCAAGTTCGGCAAGGCCTCCCCGTTCGACTTCGTCTTCCACGGCGGCTCCGGCTCCACCGAGCAGGAGATCCTCACCGCGCTGGAGAACGGCGTCGTGAAGATGAACCTCGACACGGACACCCAGTACGCCTTCACCCGCCCGGTCGCCGCCCACATGTTCGAGAACTACGACGGCGTCCTGAAGGTCGACGGCGAGGTCGGCAACAAGAAGGCCTACGACCCGCGCACCTGGGGCAAGCTGGCCGAAGCGGGCATGGCCGCGCGTGTCGTCGAGGCCACGCAGAACCTGCGCTCGGCGGGCAACAAGATCAAGTAAGCGGTTTCCACGGCGGGCCCGGCGGCTGTCCATGCCGCCGGGCCCGCTGTATACCTGGGACCATGCCCGACGTCCGGCTGGCCTCGCCCCAGGGCAAGTGGATCCTGCTCACCACCGTCCTCGGCTCCAGCATGGCCCTGCTGGACTCGACCGTCGTCAACGTCGCGCTCCCGCGCATCGGCCAGGACCTGGGCGCGAGCCTCGCCGCCCTGCAGTGGACGGTCAACGCGTACCTGGTCACGCTGGCGGGCCTGATCCTGCTCGGCGGTTCGCTGGGGGACCGCTACGGCCGCCGGAAGATCTTCGTGCTGGGGGTCGTCTGGTTCGCGTCGGCCTCCCTGCTGTGCGGCCTCGCCCCGACCTCCGTCGTCCTGATCGCGGCGCGGGCGCTGCAGGGCATCGGCGGGGCTCTGCTCACCCCCGGCTCCCTGGCCCTCATCCAGGCCTCCTTCCACCCCGACGACCGGAGCCGGGCCGTCGGCTTCTGGTCCGGCTTCGGCGGGATCGGCGCGGCGGTCGGCCCGTTCCTGGGGGGCTGGCTGGTGACCGGGCCCGGCTGGCGCTGGGTGTTCCTGCTGAACGTGCCGCTGGCCCTGCTGTGCGTGCCGGTGGCCCTGCGGCACGTGCCGGAGTCCGCCGACAGGCGCGCCCACGGCCGCTTCGACGTCCTCGGCGCGGCGCTCGGTGCTCTCGCCCTCGCCCTGGTGACGTACGCGCTCATCGAGGCGCGGAGCGGCACCCTGGCGGTCGCCCTGACCGGGGTGGCGGGTCTGGCGGCGGGCGTGGCCTTCGTCCGGGTCGAGCGGCACCGCCCGGACCCGATGCTGCCGCCGGACATCTTCGCCTCGCGCCAGTTCACGGCGGTCAACCTGGTCACCCTGTGCGTGTACGCGGCCTTCGGCGGCTTCTTCTTCCTCACCGCGCTCCAGCTGCAGGTGGTGGCGGGCTACTCGCCGCTGGCCGCGGGTACGGCCCTGCTTCCCACCACGGCCCTGATGCTGCTGTTCTCCTCCCGCTCCGGCGCCCTGGCCGACCGCACGGGCCCGCGCCTGCCGCTCACGGTCGGCCCGCTGCTCTGTGCGGCGGCGATGCTGCTGATGCTGCGGGTGGGGCCCCACGCCGACTACGTCACGGACGTGCTGCCCGCCCTGCTGGTGATGGGCGCCGGCATGGTCACCCTGGTCGCGCCGCTGACGGCCACGGTCCTGGCCTCGGTGGACGCCTCCCGGGCCGGGCTGGCGAGCGGCATCAACAACGCGGCGGCACGGGCGGCGGGCCTGCTCGCGGTCGCCGCGCTGCCCCTGCTGACGGGGATGGGCCCGGAGGCGTACCGGTCCGCCGCGGCCTTCGACAGCTCGTTCGACCGCGCGATGCCGATCTGCGCGGGGGTGCTGGTGCTGGCCTCGGCGCTGGCCTTCACCCTGGTCCGCCGCCCGGCCCCGGGCTGCCGCCACCCCGAGTGCCGGACACACGGCAACGTGACGAGTCCGCCGCTGGAGGGGGAGCGGCGGGGGTGACCGGACTCCGGTCGCCCGGCCGCGGGAGGCCGTACCCGCCGTGACCGCGGCCGGTCCGGCCGACGCACCGCCGGACACGTCCGTGAGCCAGACTGGACCTCATGACGATTCACGAGAACCTCCTCGGCGGCCCGCCCCCCACCCACCTCCCCGACGACCCGGAGCCCCGCGACCTCCTCGCCCAGGGCACCGCGCCGGCGGACGTGGCCGCCAAGTACCCCACCTCCTCCCTCGCCTGGGCCCAGCTGGCCGACGATGCGTTCGAGCGCGGCGCGGTCGTGGAGTCGTACGCCTACGCCCGCACGGGCTACCACCGCGGCCTCGACGCCCTGCGCCGCAACGGCTGGAAGGGCCACGGCCCGGTCCCCTGGGAGCACGAGCCGAACCGCGGCTTCCTGCGTGCCCTGCACGCCCTCGCCCGCGCCGCCCAGACCATCGGCGAGCAGGACGAGTACGAGCGTTGCAGCCAGTTCCTGAAGGACTCCTCGCCCACGGCGGCCCACACCCTCGGCTGACCGCCAGGTGGCTTCGGCAGGCCCGTCCGGCAGCAGACGGGCCTTGCCGTTTCCTCGGCGATTGCGGAGGATTCCGGGTGGGGACCGGGGCCCCCGTGCCGGAATCGGCAGGGGCGGACCGCTACCCGGAGTAACAACAGGAGACAGCGATGTCCCACCAGGCTCACCCCCACCAGGCCGCTGAGCCCGAGACCCCGCATCTCGATTCGACCGTCGACCCGCACCTCGACTTCGCGGGTACGACACCGTACGAGGACTACGTCAAGGCGGACGTGCTCACCCACCTCCAGCAGACCCTCTCCGACGACCCCGGAGAGATGGTCTTCCTGGTGACCACCCAGGTCATGGAGCTGTGGTTCACGGTGATCGTGCACGAGTGGGAGACGGCCGCCACGGCACTCCGCTCGGACGACGTGCCCACGGCGATCGCCGCGCTGAAACGTTCCGTACGGGAACTGGAGGCCCTGAACGCCTCCTGGACGCCGCTCGGCCAGCTCACCCCCGCCCAGTTCAACGCCTACCGCTCCGCCCTCGGCGAAGGCTCCGGCTTCCAGTCGGCGATGTACCGGCGCCTGGAGTTCCTGCTGGGCGAGAAGTCCGCGTCCATGCTCGTGCCGCACCGGGGCGCCCCACGGGTGCACGCGGAACTGGAGAAGGCGCTGCAGGAACCGAGCCTGTACGACGAGGTGCTGCGCCTGCTGGCCCGCCGCGGCCACGCGATCCCCGACTCCGTGCTCCGCCGGGACGTCTCCCGGCGCTACGAGCCCTGCGACGAGGTCGAACAGGCCTGGGCGGCGATCTACGCGGGCGACCAGAACGCCGACCTCACCCGCCTCGGCGAGGCGCTGACCGACGTGGCCGAACTGGTCTGGCGCTGGCGCAACGACCACCTGGTCGCCACCCGCCGTGCGATGGGCGCCAAGGCCGGCACGGGCGGTTCCGCGGGCGTGGCCTGGCTGGAGAAGCGCGCCCGCAAGAACGTGTTCCCGGAGCTGTGGACGGCGAGGTCCCATGTCTGAGTTGGCACTGCAGGCCGAGAAGCGGGACGCGGAGGACGAGCTCGCACCGCTCAGGTCCCGTTTCGTCCTGGACGAGGTGGTCTACCTCGACGGAAACTCGCTGGGCGCGCTCCCCGCGAACGTTCCCGACCGGGTGGCGGACGTCGTCCGCCGCGAGTGGGGCGCGCTGCGCATCCGCTCCTGGGACGAGAGCGGCTGGTGGACGGCGCCCGAGCGGATCGGCGACCGGATCGCCCCGCTGGTCGGCGCGGGCCCCGGCCAGGTCGTCGTGGGCGACTCGACGAGCGTCAACGTCTTCAAGGCACTGGTGGCCGCCGTCCGGATGGCCGGCGAGGACCGGACCGAGATCCTGGTGGACGCCACGACCTTCCCCACGGACGGCTACATCGCCGAGTCGGCGGCCCGCCTGACCGGCCGCACCCTGCGGGCCGTGACCCCGGCGGAGGTGCCGGCCGCCCTGAACGACCGTACGGCGGCGGCGCTGTTGAACCACGTCGACTACCGCACCGGCCGGCTGCACGACCTGCCGTCCTTGACGGCCGCGATCCACGCCTGTGGCGCGCTCGCGGTCTGGGACCTGTGCCACAGCGCGGGCGCGCTGCCCGTCGGCCTGGACGAGCACGGGGTCGACCTGGCGGTCGGCTGCACCTACAAGTACCTGAACGGCGGGCCGGGTTCACCGGCGTACCTCTACGTCCGCCGTGATCTGCAGCCCCGCTTCGACTCCCCCCTCCCCGGCTGGAACTCGCACGCCGAGCCCTTCGGCATGAGCCCGTCGTACGACCCGGCGCCGGGCGCGCTGCGCGGCCGGGTCGGGACGCCGGACATCCTCTCCATGCTGGCCCTGGAGGCGGCGCTGGAGGTCTGGGGCGAGGTCGGCATCGACGCGGTCCGCGCGAAGTCCCTCGCCCTGACGGACTTCTTCCTGCACTGCGTCTCGGCGTACACCGAGCCCGGCCGGGTGGAGTCCGTGACCCCGGAACGGCACGAGGAGCGCGGCAGCCAGGTCGCGCTGCGCTGCCCGGACGCCGGCGAAGTGATGAAGGAGCTGATCGCCCGCGGGGTGGTGGGCGACTTCCGCCACCCCGACGTGCTGCGCTTCGGGTTCACGCCGCTGTACGTGGGCTTCGCGGATGTGGAGCGGGCGGCCCGGGTCCTGGGCGAGGTGCTGGCGTAGGGATACGCCGGGGCGAGGGGCGAGGAGCCGGAACCAACCGGTGCACCTCGCCCCTCCACCTCGCCCGTCCGTCCGTCCGCCCGTCCGCCACGCCCCGGCCTCCCCTCACCTGCGAATCCCCACAGACCCGTTCAACCCTCACCCTGCGTGACAACCCCATGTCCGCGCATGTCATCGGCCTGGTACCGTCCCGCCGACGGCCGACGAAGATTCCCCGCCCGGTCCGCCACACCCCGAACCCGTTCCATCGCCGAGAGGTTGGAGCATGCCGGACGACGCCGCAGCAGCCCGGGCCGCCGCAGAGGAGGAGTCGGCCTTCTCGCACCCGCCGGTCGACCCCGACGTCACCGTGGCCTACGGCAGCCACCCCGATCAGGTGATCGACTTCTACGCGCCCCGTTCCGGCCCGGACTCCGCCCTTCCCGCTCCGCTCTCCCCGCTGGTGGTGGTCCTGCACGGTGGCGCCTGGCGGGCCCGCTACGACCGCCGGCACATCACCCCCTTCGCGGACCACCTGGCCCGCAGGGGCTTCGCGGTGGCCAACGTCGAGTACCGGCGAGGCGGCGACACCCCCCTCGCCCCGGAACAGAGCGGCGAGACCGACCGGGCGCACACCCCGCCGGCCGGCCGCTGGCCCGACACCTTCGACGACATCGCGGCGGCCCTGGACGCCCTTCCGGCCCTGGTCCGCGAGGCGCTTCCGCAGGCCGACCCGCGCCGTACGGTGCTCACCGGCCACTCGGCCGGCGGCACCCTGGCCCTCTGGGCGGCGGCCCGGCACGTCCTCCCCCCGGACTCCCCCTGGCGCACCGACGGCCCCGCCCCGCTCCGGGGCGTCGTCGCGCTCGCCCCGATCGCGGACTTCGAGGTGGCGGAGAAGCTGGGCGTCTGCGAGCACGCGTCCCTGCAACTCCTCGGCGGGCACGACACGTTCGCCGAGCGCCGCCCCTGTGCGGACCCGGCCCTGCTGCTCCCTACGGGCATCGCGACGACGCTGGTGCAGGGCCGTGCGGACCTGGACGTGCCGCAGGCGGTCGCCGAGTCGTACGCGGAGGCGGCGGCGAAGGCGGGCGAGGTGGTGGGCCTGACCCTGCTGGAGGACGTGGGCCACTTCCCGCTGATCGACCCGGCGGCGGACGCGTGCGCGGTGGTGGCGGAGGAGATCGCCCAACTGGCCTGGTGAGAAACGGTCCAGCGGTCCGCGCGGCCCTCCCCGGGGCCGGGACCCGGTGATACCCGTAGTACCTGAGAGCTACCTCGCAGGACAGCTCCCAGGCGTGACGCCGACGACACCTCGCGATCCCTAACTTCCTTGTCGGACACGCCCGATGGCCGGGCCGACCGAAAGGAAGCCGACCATGGGGCACACCACCCGTCCAACGCCACCGCAGTCGTCGCGTCCCGTCCGCCCGCAGCCGCCGGCGGCCGAGCCGCCCCGCACGGGCCACCCGCACCCGGCGGGGAAAGCCGCACGGTGGGTGCGGGCGGGAGCGCGATCCCGGCCGGAGGAGGCCCGCCGCCCCGGAAAGTGGCGCCGGGCCCTCCTCGCCACCCTCCTCACCGCAGCGGTGGCGGCTCCCCTCGCCGGAGCCGCCCGCCCCCGGATCCCGGCCCCCGCCCCGGCCGCCCTCCCCCCGCTCTCCTCCGCCACCCTCCAGCAGACGTACGCCGTCAACCGGGCCGGCGCCGTCGAGGCCGCCCGCATGGCCGCCGCCGACGGCGACGAACACCGCGCGGCAGCCGACCGGGCACTGGCCTCGCCGTCCCGCCACCTCCTCACCTTCGACGGCCGGGGCCCCGGCCGGGCCACCGAGGTCCTCGGCGACCTCCCGCGCGCCGACCGCATCGCGGTCCTGGTGCCCGGCTCGGACACCTCCCTGGACACCTACCCCCGCTTCCACCAGGCGGCAGCGGCGCTGTACACCGACCTCAGCCGCCGGGCCGCCCCCCACGCCCGGGTCGCGGTCGTCGCCTGGCTCGGCTACCGGACCCCGGCGACGGTCAGCACCACGGTGACCACCACCGACCGCGCCGACGAGGCCGCCCCCCGCCTGCGGGCCTTCGTACGCCACCTGCGTGCCACCGCCCCCGCCCGGGCCCACATCTCCCTGCTCTGCCACTCCTACGGCTCGGTCGTCTGCGGCCGAGCCGCCCCCGGCACCGCTGCCGACGACATCGCCCTGGTCGGCAGCCCCGGCACCGGCGCGGACTCGGCCACCGCCCTGCACACCGGCGCCCGGATCTGGGCGGCCCGGGGCAGCGACGACTGGGTGGGGCACGTGCCACACCTCAGCGCCCACCTCTTCGGCACCACCCTCGGCTTCGGCACCGACCCGGTCTCCCACGCCTTCGGCGCCCGGGTCTTCGACGCGGCCGACGCCGACCACAGCGGCTACTTCACCCCGGGCTCGGCCTCCCTCGCCAACCTGGCCCGGATCACCCTCGGCGAGACCTCGGAGGTGACCCGTGCCTGACCCGACTCCGCTCCGCGCCCTGCGCACGTCCGTCCACCGGATGCACTCCGCCACCCCCGACTCCCGGGACCGCGCGGTCGACGCCCTGCGTGCCGTCGCGATCCTCGGTGTCGTCCTGGGCCACTGGCTGGTGACGGCCCTGGTGGCGAAGGACGGCGGTCTGCACACGGCGAGCCCGCTGCAGCACATGCCCTGGCTGGCCCCGGTCTCCTGGCTGCTGCAGACCCTGGCTGTGTTCTTCCTGGTCGGCGGCCAGGTGGCGGCCCGCAGCCACGCCTCGGCCCGGGCCCGCGGGGTGCCGTACGGCGCCTGGCTGCGCAGCCGCCTGGCCCGTCTGCTCCGGCCGGCCGTCGCCCTCCTCGGCCTGTGGACGGTGGCGGCCACGGCCCTGCTGCTGACCGGCACCGCCTTCGACACGCTCCACACGCTCGTCAAACTGGCCCTGTCCCCCCTGTGGTTCCTGCTGGTCTTCGCGGCTCTGACGGCGGCCACCCCACTCGTCGCCCGCCTCAACCCGCTCTGGCCCCTGGCGGTCGTCCTGCATGTGGACCTCCTCCGCTTCGGCCTGCACACCGGCCCGTCCTGGCTCGGCTGGGTCAACGTGGCGGCGGGCTGGCTCGTCCCGTACACCCTGGGCGCGGCCTGGGCGAGGGGCGAGCTGGACAGCCGCCGCTCGGGACGGGTCCTGCTCTGCGGCGGTGCGGCGGCGACGGCGGTTCTCGTCCTGGGCGCGGGCTACCCGGCGTCCATGGTCGGCGTCCCGGGCGCCCGGGTCTCCAACCTCGACCCACCGACCCTGGCGGCCGTCACCTTCGGCCTGGCCCAGTGCGGTCTGGCCCTGCTCCTGCGCGACCGCCTGCGCCGCGCGATGCAGCGCCCGTTCGCATGGGCGGCGACAGCGCTGGTGAACCTGTCGGCGATGACGATCTACCTCTGGCACCAGACGGCCCTGATGGCCGCGACGGCCACCGGCCTCGTGGCGGGCCGCCTCCCCGGTCTGCACACACTGCCCGACGGCCTGGGCTGGGTGGCGGCCCGGATTCTCTGGCTCCCCGCGTTCGGCCTGTTCCTCGCCCTGTACTGGACGGCGTTCCGGTCCTGGGAACACCGGGCGCACCGCCCCGGCGCCGGGGGGACGGGCACGGGGTCACGGGTGGTCCGCGTGCACGGGGCCGCGAACCCGGGGGCGGGGCGAGGGGCGCACCGTGTTGTCTAGGGTGGTCCGTGTGACGGGAACGGGGGGCCGCCGGGTGTCCGCGATGCTCGCGGACCTGCTCCGGCGCCGGCTGCGGCTGCTGCGCGAGGACCTGTGGACCGGGCGTTCGGACCCCCTGCCCCCCTCGATGTGGTTGCGCTGGCTCCCGCACGGTCTGCTGTGCCTGGTCGCGTTCGGGGTGGCCCTGGGTGCGGTGGCACAGCTCGGCTCCGATGGCGGCGTGGGTCCACAGCTCGCCGCGGCGATCGGACTCGCGCAGGGCGGCGCCGTGGTGCTCGCGCTGTGGCGGCCGGTCCCGGCGTGGTGGATGTCCACGGCGGCCATGCTGGTGTGTGCCGTGGAGGTACGGCGTCATCTGCTGGCAGGGGACGCCCACGGCTTCACCTGGCCCTGGTCGTCGGCCGGGATCATCGGGCACATGGCAGTGCTGCTGCTGCTCGCCCTGCGGGTGCGCACGCGGGTGTCCGTCGAGGTCCTGACCGTGACCGTGCTCCTCACCTATCTCGTCCAGGGCCTGTGGGGCGCGTCCGACTACACGCCCACCGGGGTGATCGCGGTCATCTTCTCCTCGGTCGTCGTCGTGCTCGGCACCGCCCTGCGCGGCCGGCGCGAGGCCCGCGCCGAACTCGTCGAGCAGACCACCCTCACCGCCGAGGAGCGGGCCCGCCGCACCCTGCTGGAGGAACGCAGCCGTATCGCAAGGGAGTTGCACGACGTGGTCGCACACCACATGTCGGTCATCTCCATCCAGGCCCAGGTGGCACAGCACCTCGTCGAGCAGCCCTCGGCGGAGCTGATCGAGAACCTGCAGGGCATCCGGCAGAACGCGCTGGAGGCGCTGACCGAGCTGCGCAGGGTGCTCGGCGTGCTCCGGTCGGAGAACCCCGAGGACCCGTACGGTCTGGGCCGTACGGACACCGGAGCGGCGCCGGACGCCCCCCAGCCCACCCTCGACCGGCTCGACGCGCTGATCGAGAACACCCGCGCGGCCGGCCTGGAGGTGACCACCGAGTTCACGGGCGGAGCGCGGCCCTACGCCCCGGGAGTGGAGCTGTCGGCCTACCGGATCGTCCAGGAGGCGCTGAGCAACGCGCTGCGGCACGCGCCGGGCTCCCGGGTGCGCGTCGAGGTCACCCACCTTCCGTCCGGTCTCCGCCTGGCGGTGACCAACTCCCGCCCGCGCCGGCCCGTCCCGCCCTCCCCGGGCGCCGGACACGGACTGCTGGGCATGCGGGAACGCGCGACGATGCTCGGCGGCACCGTCACCGCGGCCGGCACCCCCGCCGGCGGCTTCGCCGTCTCCGCCTTCCTCCCCCGGGACGGCACCCAGCCCGTGCCTTCGCCCACCCCGCCCCTGACAGGAGAACAGAGCCCATGACGAGCGGCGCCGACCCCATCCGCGTACTCATCGCCGACGACCAGCAGATGGTCCGGCAGGGTTTCACCGTGCTGCTCGACACCCAGCCCGACATCGACGTGGTCGGGCAGGCGGTGGACGGCCTGGACGCCATCGCGCGGACCGCCGAACTCGCCCCGGACGTCGTCCTGATGGACATCCGGATGCCCGAACTCGGCGGCATCGGGGCGACCTGCCGCATCACCGCCGAGCACCCCGCCGTCAAGGTGCTGGTGCTGACCACCTTCGACCTGGACGAGTACGTGTACGACGCACTGCGCGCCGGGGCCTCCGGGTTTCTGCTCAAGGACGCCTCCGCGGACCAGCTGGCCGAGGCGGTGCGGGTCGTCGCCGCGGGTGACGCCCTGCTCGCCCCGGGCGTCACGCGCCGTCTCATCGCCCAGTTCTCCCGCATGGACGGCAGCCACCGCGTCCCGCTCAGGCAGCGCGTCGGCGATCTCACGGAGCGGGAGACGGAGGTGCTGGCGCTGATCGCGCAGGGCCTGTCGAACGCGGAGATCGCCGAGCGGCTGGTCGTGGCCGAGCAGACCGTGAAGACGCACGTGGGCCGGATCCTGGTCAAGCTGGGCCTGCGCGACCGCACCCAGGCGGCGGTCTACGCCTTCGAGTCCGGTCTGGTACGCCCCGGCGGCCGGTGAACCGCGGCCCGCCGCGCACCCCTCTCAGGACCCGTAGTACCTGAGAGGGACCCCCGAGAACCCCTCTTCAAGGTGACGACCGCGACCCGGCCCCGGCCTACCGTTCTCCACGTGACCGAGACGACGCACACGCAGACGACACCGCCGGGGGCGGGCGGCAGGCCGCGCAGCCCGGAGCTCCGGCTCGTCGCCGACGCCCTGCGGGACCTGTTCCACGACGCCTTCGCCTACCGCCCGCTGCCCCCCATGGGTGTCGACGGCCCGCTCACGCGCCGCCTGACCGGCCGCGTGCGGGAGTACGCGCGCTGGACCCCGCACGCCCTGGTGGTCGCCGCCGGCGTGGTGGCCGTGCCGGCCAACGCGGCGAGCTTCTCCCAGCGCGGGGTGACGCAGCTGGTGTGCGGGCTGCTCGCGCTGATCCCGGTCCTGCTGACCCTGGCCCGTCCGGTCGGCTCCTTCTGGGTGTCGCTCGGGGCGACCGCGGTGACCGCGGCGGCCGCCGACAGCTGGGACACCTGGCCGTGGCTGCCGGGCAGTTTCCTGTCCCACCTCGTGGTGCTCACGGTGGTGGCGATACGCACCCGCCCGCGCACCGCGGCCTACATGTGGCTGCTGACCGCGCTGTACGGCTTCTGGTCCGTGACCTTCTTCGGCATGGGCCGCTACGAGGTCGACGTCGCCCCGATGCTGATCCTCTCCGCGCTGGTCCTGCTGGCCGTCACCGTCCGGCACACCCGCCGGCAGGCCCAGCAGGAGGTGACCGCCCAGCTGACCGTGACCGAGCACGAGCGGTCCCGCCGCACCCTGCTGGAGGAGCGCACGACGATCGCCCGGGAGCTGCACGACGTGGTCGCCCATCACATGTCGGTGGTCGCCATCCAGGCCGAGGCCGCGCCCTACCGGGTGGAGAACCCGCCGCCGGAGCTGGAGAAGGCGTTCGCCACCATCCGGGAGAACGCGGTGGCGGCCCTGACCGAGCTGCGCCGGGTCCTCGGTGTGGTCCGGGCGGAGGACTACGCGGCCCCGGACGCCCCGCAGCCCACCCTCGCCGACCTGGACGGGCTGCTCGCCAACGTGCGGGAGGCCGGTCTCGAGGCGGAGAAGGCGGTGACCGGCGCGGTGCGTGAGCTGCCGCAGGGAGTGGAGCTGTCGGCGTACCGGATCGTGCAGGAAGCACTGAGCAACACCCTGCGGCACGCGCCGGGGGCGGCGGCGCGGGTGGAGATCGGCTACGTCATCGGCGGCCTGGGCCTGCGTGTGGTCAACGGTCCGCCGCCCGCCCCGCATCTGGTCAAGGCCTCGCCCGGCGCCGGGCACGGCATCACGGGCATGCGGGAGCGCGTCTCGATGCTGAACGGCGAGATGACGGCGGGCCCGACGGGCGAGGGAGGCTACGAGGTGACGGTGTTCCTGCCGGTGCCGGTCGCGGCCCCCGCCGGCGAGGGTGACGCATGACCATCCGCGTAGTGGTCGCGGACGACCAGATGATGGTCCGCGAGGGCTTCTCGGTGCTGCTGAACGCGATGCCGGACATCGAGGTCGTCGGCGAGGCCGTCAACGGCCGGGAGGCGGTCGAGCGGGTGCGGGAACTCGCCCCGGACGTGGTGCTGATGGACATCCGGATGCCGGAGCTGAACGGCATCGATGCGACCCGGGAGATCGTCGCGGCGGACGCGGCGGCGAAGGTGCTGGTGCTGACCACGTTCGACCTGGACGAGTACGTGTACCAGGCGCTGCGGGCGGGCGCCTCCGGCTTCCTGCTGAAGGACGCCTCGGCCCGTCAACTGGCCGACGGAGTGAGGGTGGTGGCATCGGGCGAGGCCCTGCTGGCGCCCTCGGTCACCCGGCGGCTCATCACGGAGTTCTCGCGGCTCTCGGAGCCGCCGCGCCTGATGCCGGCCGCCCACACGGCCTACGGCGAGCTGACGGAACGGGAGACGGAGGTGCTGATCCTGATCGCGCAGGGCCTGTCGAACGCGGAGATGGCCGAGCGGCTGGTGGTGGCGGAGTCGACGATCAAGACCCATGTGAGCCGGATCCTGGTGAAGCTGGGTCTCAGGGACCGCACCCAGGCGGCGGTGTTCGCGTACGAGGCGCGCCTGGTGACACCGGGCTGACGCACCCCTGGTCAGGGGCCCGTCCGGCGCGTTAGCGTCCCCGCATGGCAGGCCACACCGACCTCGCTTTCGACCCCTGGGATCCGGCGTTCGTCGCCGACCCGTACCCGGTCTACGCCGAGCTGCGGGCGCGCGGGCGGGTGATCCGGTACGAGCCGACCGACCAGTGGCTGGTCCCGCACCACGCGGACGTCTCGGCGCTGCTGCGGGAGCGCCGGCTGGGCCGGACGTACCGGCACCGGTACACGCACGAGGAGTTCGGCCGGACCGCGCCCCCGCCGGAGCACGAGCCGTTCCACACGCTGAACGACCACGGGATGCTCGACCTGGAGCCGCCGGACCACACCAGGATCCGGCGTCTGGTGTCGAAGGCGTTCACGCCGCGCACGGTGGAGCGGCTGAGGCCGTATGTGCACCGGCTGGCGCGGGACCTGGTGGCCGGGCTGGTCCGGGAGGGCGGAGGCGATCTGCTGACGGACGTGGCGGAGCCGCTTCCGGTGGCGGTGATCGCCGAGATGCTGGGGATCCCGGAGGCCGACCGGGGGCAGCTGCGGCCCTGGTCGGCGGACATCTGCGGGATGTACGAGCTGAACCCGTCCGGGGAGACGGCGGAGCGGGCGGTGCGGGCGTCGGTGGAGTTCTCGGAGTACCTGCGGGAGCTGATCGCGGACCGCCGCAAGGAGCCGGGGGAGGACCTGATCTCGGGTCTGATCGCGGCCCACGACGCGGGCGACCGGCTCACCGAGCAGGAGATGATCTCCACGGCGGTACTGCTGCTCAACGCCGGGCACGAAGCGACGGTCAACGCCACGGTGAACGGCTGGTGGGCGCTGTTCCGCACGCCGGACCAGCTGGCGGCCCTGCGCGCCGACCACTCCCTGATCCCGTCCGCGGTCGAGGAGCTGCTGCGCTACGACACCCCGCTCCAGCTCTTCGAGCGCTGGGTGCTGGACGACATCGAGATCGACGGCACGACGATCCCGAGGGGCTCGGAGATCGCCCTGCTCTTCGGTTCCGCCAACCACGACCCGGCGGTCTTCGCCGACCCCGGCCGGCTGGACCTCGCCCGCGAGGACAACCCGCACATCTCCTTCAGCGCGGGCATCCACTACTGCATCGGCGCGCCCCTGGCCCGTATGGAGCTGGCGGCCTCCATGACGGCCCTGCTGGAGCAGGCTCCCACCCTGGCGCCCGCGCGGGAGCCGGAGCGGAAGCCGAACTTCGTCATCCGGGGACTGGAGGGACTGAGCGTCGAGGTGAGGTGATCACTCGTCCGGACGGCCGCGGAGGTGATCCGGCCGACTGACGCTCAGGCGGTCAGGTTCCGCCGCCGCAAAGCCGCCAGCCCCACGGCCACCAGCGCCCCGGCCAGTCCCGTCAGGACGAGCACCGGTGTCCACTCCATCGCCCCGCCCGGCAGCTTCGGCAGGTGGGCGAACGGAGAGAGGTCCAGAACGAGCGGGGGCGAGCAGCTCAAGATCAGCCCGGCGGCCGTCTCCGGTGCCGTGCGCTATCTGGCGCAGGTCCACATGGTGTCGAGGGAGCGGGAGCCCGGATCGCGCCGGGAGCGGTACCGGGTGCACAGCGACCAGTGGTACGAGGCGCTGACCAACCGCGAGGCGATCATCAAGCGCTGGGAGGACGCCTTGCGCGAGGGCGTCGCCGGCCTCGGGGCGGACACCCCGGCAGGGCGCCGGCTCGCCGAGACGCTGGACTTCTTCGAGTCCATCGAGCGGGACGTGGCCGAGATGATGGAGCGCTGGCGGGCGTACCGGGAGCAGAGGGACGCCCGCTGACTCCGCTCACCTCTCCTTCGTCTCCTCCAGCACCGTCCGCCCCAGCAGCGCGTACCGCTCGGGGGAGCGGCGTTTGAGGTACTGGGCGCAGCCGACGCCGGCCGCCGCGACCAGGGCCACCAGCCACGGGGTCGCCTTCAGCACCAGCGAGCCGGACTCGGGCCCGGCGGCCGCGCCCATGTTGGACACCAGCAGCACCACGACGGCGAGCATCGCGATGCCGCCGACGAGCGGCGCGGTGAAGGTGCGGAACCAGTGCCGGCTCTCGGGGTGGTGGGAGCGGAAGTACGCCAGCACCGCGAAGGAGCACACGGCCTGGACGACGAGGATCGCCATGGTGCCGAGGATGGCGAGCAGGACGTACGTGCCGGTGTAGGGGTCCTTGCCCGCGATCCAGAAGGCGCCGAGCAGCACCGCGCTCACGGCCGTCTGCACCAGTCCGGCGATGTGCGGGGAGCCGTGCCGGGCGTGGGTCCGCCCGACGGTCCGCTGCAGCGACGGCAGGACGCCCTCCCGTCCCAGGGCGTACAGGTAGCGGGCGGCGCAGTTGTGGAAGGCCATGCCGCAGGCCAGCGAACCGGTGATCATCAGCCACTGCATGACGTCGACCGCCCAGTGGCCGACGTAGCGCTCGGTGGGGTTGAAGAACATGGCCAGCGGGTTCGCGGAGGAGGCCGCCGCGACGGCCTCGGTCTCGCCGTTGCCGAGGATGGCCATCCAGGAGACGAAGACGTAGAAGACGCCCACGCCCAGGACGCTGATCATCGTCGCCTTGGGGATGATCCGCTTGGGGTCGCGGGACTCCTCGCCGTACATCGCGGTCGACTCGAAGCCGACCCAGGACCAGAAGGCGAAGAAGAGGCCGAGGCCGGCCGAGGTGCCCTTGAAGGCGTTGACCGGGTCGACCGGGGCGAAGGTGAAGCCGTGCGGGCCGCCGCCGTGGAAGGCGACGGACACCGCCATCGCGGCGAGGACGGTCACCTCGGTCGCGAGCAGCACGACCAGCAGCTTCTCGGCGACGCTGACCCCGAACCAGGTGCCGAACGCGTTGACCGCGAGCATCAGGACGGCGAAGGACCACCAGGGCAGGTGCAGGCCCGTCTGGTCCTTCAGCGTGGTCGTGGCGAAGGTGGAGAAGATGCCGATCAGCGCGGGCTCGAAGACGACGTACGCGAAGGTCGCGAGCAGGCCGGAGGCGAGTCCGGCGGTGCGGCCGAGGCCGTACGAGATGAATCCGTAGAAGGCGCCGGTGGACGTGATGTGCTTCGCCATCGACGTGAAACCGACGGAAAAGATTGCCAGGACGACCATTGCCACGAGATAGCTGGCGGGTGCCCCGATCCCGTTCCCGGACGACACCATGAAGGGCACGTTGCCGGTCATCGCGGTGATCGGCGCGGCGGTGGCGACGGCCATGAACACCACGCCGAGCAGTCCCACAGCGTTGGGTTTCAGCCGATGAACCGTTCCTTCGCCGTCCGTCTTCGCCGCCGGGGCGACGCCCTCGTCCACTGCCATCGGGTGGCCCCTTCCGTATCCGGTGCGTGGGTCCTGATGGAGCAGCATGGTCGACGAGGGAGGGGCCCGGGAAGGGGTCGGACCGGTTAAATATTTGTCACCAGACCATTGAATGGGCAGTTTCTTGGATCTTTGCGCGCGAGCGTGATCGTCCGACCGCGCTGAGTGGTGACCGGGCGCGTGGGTGGGAGGGAGCATCACACCTCCCCGCGCCCTCCGGCTGCACCCTCGACACCGCGGGCTTCGGGGCCCCCGCCTCAAGCTGAAGGCAGCACCAGCCCCCAGGCCCCCTCCAGGACCCGCCACGTACGCCTGCGGACCGGGCCGGACACCGTCGCGTCCGCCCGGTAGCGGAAGTCCGTGCCGGTGACCGTCACCGCCCGGCCGGAGGCCCGCAGTGGGGTCGCCTCCGCACCCAGGGACAGCGGACGTACCTCCACCTCGGCGTGGCCTCCCGCGCCCGGGGTCACCGTCACCGCCTCCAGGGGGTGGTCCAGGTCCACGAGCGTCCGCCCGTCGATCTCCACCCGGAGCCGGGCGGGGCCGGGGGAGGGCACCGCGGAGAGGCGGGGCGGACGCGGGGCGAGGGTGCGGACCAGGGAGCGGTACCAGGCGCGGCCGGAAGCCACCGGCACCGGCGTGGCGGCAGCCGCCCGCATCGGCGCCGGCGGAATGCCCAGGGTGCCCAGCACGACCCCGTCGCTCTCGTCGACCAGCAGGTCCAGCCGCCGTTCAGCCCCGTCCAGGACCGCCCGCGCCGCCGCCACCGCGCCGCCCGGCACCCCCAGCGACTCCGCGAGGGCCGTCTCACCGACCGGGACGACCGACAGCGCACATCCGGTCAGCTCCCGCTGCCGGTGCAGCAGCGTCACCGCCCGCACCAGCGCCCGGTCGTCGCCGACCACGACCGGGCGCCGGGACCCCCGTCGGCCCAGTGCGCGGGCGAACTCCTCCGGCCCCTCGGGCAGACACACCTTCGCCGCCGCACCCGCGCTGAGCACGTCTTTCGCGATCCGTACGGACTCCCCGTCCGTCTGCCGTGCCGCCGGGTCGATGATCACCAGCAGCTGTTCGGACGTCGCGAAGGTCGCCACCTCGGTCCTGCCTCGCTTCCTCGGGTAGCATCTTTGTGCAAGAGCCCCTTGCGCTATTGCGCCAGGGGCTTCGTCTATTCCGGGGCATCCGGTCCGACGGTTGGCGACCAACGGCGGTCGCTGTGGCACGCGGCGGTGAACCTTACGCCCACGCCCCCGACCTTGGACATGCCCCGCCCGGAAGGGGTGTACGCGCGTGCCCGCACTTGTGCTGCTCGGTGCTCAGTGGGGTGACGAAGGCAAGGGGAAGGCCACCGACCTGCTCGGTGGCTCGGTGGACTATGTAGTGCGCTACCAGGGCGGCAACAACGCCGGCCACACGGTCGTCGTCGGCGACCAGAAGTACGCGCTCCACCTCCTCCCTTCCGGAATCCTCTCGCCTTCATGTGTCCCGGTCATCGGCAACGGCGTCGTCGTCGACCCGTCGGTCCTGCTCTCCGAGCTGAGCGGTCTGAACGAGCGTGGCGTCGACACGTCCAAGCTCGTGATCAGCGGCAACGCGCACATCATCACGCCGTACAACGTGACCGTCGACAAGGTGACGGAACGCTTCCTCGGCAAGCGGAAGATCGGGACCACCGGCCGCGGGATCGGCCCGACCTACGCGGACAAGATCAACCGCGTCGGCATCCGGGTCCAGGACCTCTACGACGAGTCGATCCTCCACCAGAAGGTGGAGGCGGCCCTCGACGTCAAGAACCAGATCCTCACCAAGCTGTACAACCGGCGCGCCATCGCCGCCGACCAGGTGGTCGAGGAGCTGCTGGGCTACGCCGAGCAGATCAAGCCGTACGTCGCCGACACCGTCCTCCTCCTGAACCAGGCGCTGGAGGCCGACAAGGTGGTCCTGTTCGAGGGCGGCCAGGGCACCCTCCTGGACATCGACCACGGCACCTACCCCTTCGTCACCTCCAGCAACCCGACGGCCGGCGGCGCCTGCACCGGCGCGGGCGTGGGCCCGACGAAGATCAGCCGGGTCATCGGCATCCTCAAGGCCTACACGACCCGTGTCGGCGCCGGCCCCTTCCCGACCGAGCTGTTCGACGAGGACGGCGAGGCGCTGCGCCGCATCGGCGGCGAGCGGGGCGTGACCACCGGTCGTGACCGGCGCTGCGGCTGGTTCGACGCCGTCATCGCCCGCTACGCGACCCGCGTGAACGGCCTGACCGACTTCTTCCTCACCAAGCTGGACGTCCTGACCGGCTGGGAGCAGATCCCGGTCTGCGTGGCGTACGAGATCGACGGCAAGCGCGTCGAGGAGCTGCCGTACTCCCAGACGGACTTCCACCACGCGAAGCCGGTCTACGAGACCCTGCCGGGCTGGTCCGAGGACATCACCAAGGCGAAGTCCTTCTCCGACCTGCCGAAGAACGCCCAGAACTACGTCAAGGCGCTGGAGGAGATGTCCGGCGCCCCGATCTCCGCGATCGGCGTGGGCCCGGGCCGGGACGAGACGATCGAGATCAACTCGTTCCTGTAGAGGCACCGAAGCCGCACGTCCCGGTGGACAATCGAGGTATGAGTGTCCACCGGGACCTGCGGTGCCGGGGGCCCTACGGTGGCGAAGGCGCCGATGCCGAGGGCACGGCCTGCTCCGACCCCGCCGTCTTCGAGATCGCCCGCCACCGCCTGCCCCCGCTGCGGGTGTGCCCGGTCCATCTGGGGCCCTCGCTGCTGATGGCGAGCGGGGTGCTGTGGCCGCCGGAGATCAGGCTGGTCGGGCGCCCCTGACGGCTCAACTCACGCTCATCCCGCGTTCCGGCCACTGTGCCCGCTCGTCGTAGACGGCGTTGATCTTCCGGGACGCCTTGAGGAAGGTGTAGTCGAGGTCGCCGTCGTCCGGCTGGGCCGTCCGCGTGTACGTGTTCATCGTCAGCAGCCGGGTCATCGCCGCCGGGTCCTCACCGAAGGAGTAGCGGACGACCACCCCGTCCTCGGACTCCTTCTTGAAGTAGACGAGGGACGCCATCACCACTCACCTTCGAAGTCTTCGCGCTTGTTCAGCGGCACCTTGCTCTGCCAATTGTAGTTTTCGTTCGCCACCCGATGGGCTTCCTGATAGGTGGCTCCCGGGTGCTCGCGCAGGTAGCTGAGCTCGGTCAGCTCGTGCTCCAGCAGCACGTGGTCCTCGGGCAGCGCGTTGCCGGAGCGAAGGCGGATCCAGGCGTCCGCGATCTCGGCGTCCGCGTCGAACTTCCGGACGACGACCTGACCCGTCTCGTAATCCTCGATCGGGTGCTCGGTGTCGAAGACGTGTTTCTTGATCGCGCCGATCTCCTCCTCCGAGAACCCCGTCGAACCGTTCGCGCGCGGCACGCCCTGCGTGTTGCGGCTGATGGCCTGGATGTCACGCGGGTTCTTCAGGAAGTCGTCGTAGGCGGCTTCCGCCCAGCGAGTCTGGGCCGGGTCGTCGAGGATGTCCCTCGGGCGACGGCGGGCCCCGGTGAGCCATTCGTCGTTGAAGCGGGGGGCCGGCACCGTGGACAGACCGTCCAGGTCGGTGCCCACGCCCAGGAAGAGGTTCCGGACTCCGCCGGCGCCGACGACGGCCTCCACCCCGCCGGCCCCGGCGCCCAGGACACCGCCGAAGGCCATGCCGGTGAGCGCGGAGTCGCTCGCCTCGTCCAGGCTGAAGCCGCCCTGCATGCCCGAGGCGATCTTCAACGGCTGTGCGACGGCAAGGTCGACGGTGACCGACTCGATGCCCGCGATGGAGGCCGTGGCGAGCGTGGTGCCCGCGATGGTGGCGATCTCCGTCGACACCGTGACGCCGAGCGTGGCGGCGAGGTCGACGATGCCCGCGGTGGCTGCCGCCGCGGCGGCTTCCGAGATGCCGGCGGTGAAGATGGCCAGCGCGGTACCGGCGACGATGGTCGCTCCGACGATTTCGAGCTCGTGCTCCAGCTGCTTGACGGCGGCATGGACGGCGTCGGCGTACTTGTCGAGCGCCTTCGCCATGTCCCGGGCGCCGTCGGCCATGTCCTTCAGCCAGCCGTGGCCTTCGTGGTAGTAACGCCGCCAGAACGGGTCGTCGAAGGCACTGATCGCCTCACCCTTGTTGTGTTCGATGATGCCGCGCGCCGACTTGTTGGCCGCGACCAGCACGTCCTCGACGTCGTCGGCGAAGTCCCGCCATGCCTTGGCCGCGTCCCTCAGCCCGTCCTCGTCGGCGTCGGGCCACCACATGCCGGTGACGTCCTGGACGATCTCCTTCGCCTTGTCCGCGGCGCTCACTTGGCGGTGTCACCGCCTTCGACGCTGATCCGGGAGAACATCGAGCGGACGAGCTGCTCGTTGTCGATGTGACCGTCGGCCATGTCGTTCATGGCGTCGTGGATGCTCTGCAGGCCCTGGGAGAGGATGCTCGCGGCGTTTTCCATCTTCTTCACCAGCGGGCCGTAGTGCTTGTGGAACTCGGTGCCCTGCTCGTCGTCGCCCCAGGGCGAACCAGCGGCCGCGAGACCGGACTTGAGTGTCGTGAGTGCCTTGGCCAAGTCGGAGCCGTGGGTGTGGAAGTGTGGTGCGGTCGCCTTGAGATCCGCGATCTTGATGTCGAGTATCTCGCCGCTGCTGCCGTCGCTCATGGCCTCGTCCGTGTCCCTCCGTTGGCGCGCCGATCTGGAGACCCTCATTAGATCAAGGTCGTCCGAGTGCGTCACAGGATCAGGGGCGAGCAATGCCCTGACCGAGGAATGGATGCACCGGCCGTTCGGCCGACGTTCCCGCAAGCGGCCCGCTGACCCATCCTTGACCTGGACATGGTCTTTTCCTGGTTTCCGGCAATCGCGGGCGCGAGCAGCATCTACGCGGGTAGCCTCCGCACTGCACCGCCGCTGCTCACCGCCAACTCCAGCCGAACCAGGAGCTCTGCATGCCCCTCAGTCCCATGAACCGCCGGGAGTTCGTGAAGAAGTCGGCCGTCACCGGTGCGGCGGTGGCCGCCGCCGGGGCCGTCTCCGCCGGCACCGCGCAGGCCGCCGAGGCCGGGCACCGCCCCGAAAGGACGCCGCGCACCTGGTCGTTCTCCATCCTGGGCACGACCGACCTGCACAGTCACGTCTTCGACTGGGACTACTACCGGGACAAGGCCTACAGCGACAAGGCGGGCAACTCGGTGGGCGTGGCGCGGGTGGCCACCCTCGTCAAGCAGCAGCGCGAGGCCAAGGGCGAGGACCACGTTCTCCTCGTCGACGCCGGTGACATCATCCAGGGCACCTCGCTCGCCTACTACTTCGCGCGCGTCGACCCGATCACCGGCACCGACGGCAAGAGGGGTCCCAAGCACCCGATGGCCGTCGCCATGAACCACATGCGCTACGACGCCGCTGCCCTCGGCAACCACGAGTTCAACTACGGCATCGAGGTGCTGCGGAAGTTCGAGAGCCAGTGTCACTTCCCGCTGCTCGGCGCGAACGCGCTGGACGCGAAGACGCTGCGGCCGGCCTTCCAGCCGTACACCGTGAAGCGCATCTGCGTTCCCGGCGCGCCCGACATCAAGGTCGGCATCCTCGGCCTGACCAACCCCGGTATCGCGCTGTGGGACAAGGACAACGTCAGCGGGAAGATGGTGTTCCCGGGGCTGGTGGAGCAGGCGAAGAAGTACGTGCCGAGGCTGCGCGCGCTCGGCTGTGACGTCGTCTTCCTCACCGACCACTCCGGCCTCGACGGCTCGTCGTCGTACGGCGACGCACTGCCGTACACCGAGAACGCGTCGAACCTCGTCGCCCAGCAGGTGCCCGGCATCGACGCGATCCTGGTCGGCCACACCCACGTCGAGGTGCCCTCCTACACCGTCAAGAACGAGCAGACCGGCGAGGACGTCCTGCTCTCCGAGCCGTACTGCTGGGGCTACCGGCTGAGCGTCTTCGACTTCGAGCTCGAACTCCACCACGGCCAGTGGAAGGTGACGAGCAAGAAGGCGCAGACCCTCAACCCCCACACGGTGGACGAGGACCCGGAGATCAAGAAGCTCCTGGAGGCCGACCACGAGCTGGTCGTGAAGTACGTCAACACGGCCGTCGGCACGTGCACCGCCGACCTCTCGGCGGCGGACTCCTGCTGGAAGGACGTGCCGATCATGGACTTCATCCACAAGGTCCAGATGGACACGGTGCAGAAGGGCCTGTCCGCGGCCGACGCGGCGCTCCCGCTGATCTCCGTCGCCGCCCCCTTCAGCCGCACGGCCGACATCCCCCAGGGCAACGTCACCATCAAGGACATCGCCGGGCTCTACATCTACGACAACACGCTGTACGGCAAGAAGCTGACGGGCGCCCAGCTCAAGGACTACCTGGAGTACGCGGCCAAGTACTACCACCAGGTCCCGGCGGGCACGAAGGTCGACACCGCGACCCTCACGAACGCCAACAGCTTCTGGGACTACATGTACGACACGGCGGCCGGTGTCTCCTACGACATCGACATCGCCCAGCCGGAGGGCTCCCGGATCAAGAACCTCACCTACAACGGCGCCCCGGTCGCCGACGGCCAGGTCTTCGTCGTGGCGGTGAACAACTACCGCGCGAACGGCGGCTCCGGCTACCCGCACATCGCCGCGGCGGAGAACGCGTACAGCTCGACGAACGAGATCCGTCAGCTGATGATCGACTACGTGACCGCGAAGAAGACCCTCGACCCGGCCGACTTCTCGGTCACCAACTGGAAGCTGACGCAGGCCGGAACGCCGGTCTTCTGAGCCGGCCGTACGCCGTGAGGGGCCGGGGTTCACGTACCCCGGCCTCTGCTCAGCTGAAGACGATCATCGAGCCCTGGGCCAGGGAGCGGGTCGCCGCCGCGTGCAGGCCCAGCCAGACGTGCCGTTCGCGGGCGAAGGGGCTGGGGTCGTACGGGGCCGCGACGGCCGGTTCCTCCAGCTCCGTGGGGCCCGACGGCGGCGCGGGAGCGGCCGGGGGGTTGGCCGGGTCGATACCGATGGTCGGAGCCACGTACTGCAGTTCCCGCAGCAGCGACTGGGAGGAGCCCAAGGGGCCGCCGCCCGCGAGGAGTTCGTCGTTGGACAGCGGGTCGGGGAACTCCACGGGAACGTACGCGCCCGCGTGGTCGTAGTGCCAGACCAGGTGCGACTGCTGAGCCGTGGACTCGAACATCTCCAGCAACTGCTCGTAGTCACCACCCAGTTCGTCCACCGGGGTCACCGGCAGGCCGCAGACCTGGAGCAGATAGGCCCGGCGCAGGAAGTGCAGGGCGTCGTAGTCGAAGCCGGCCACCGGAGCCACCTCGCCCGACAGGCCCGGCATGTACTGGTACACCGGCACCGGTGGAAGCCCGGCCTCGGCCAGCGCCTTGTCGTATTGCGCGAGTTCCTCGGCGAACGGGTTGTCCGGGGTGTGGCACAACACGTCGACGAGCGGTACCAGCCACAGGTCACAGGCCAAAGAAGGCTCCTCACACGGCAAGCGGTCCAAGAAGCGTAGTCGGTGCGGTGCGGGTCCCATACCCTCTCGTCCGCCCCGCTACCGCTCACTCCCGGGACAGGCCCTCCAGCAGGGCCAGCGAGTGGGCGTTGGCGGAGGCGACGATCGCGCGGGCGGCCTCGGCCTCGCGGCGGCTCAGCGCGTCGACCAGCTCGGTGTGGCCGGCCCAGAGCCGGCCGCGCAGATCGGGGAGGCGGAGCAGGTGCTGCACCGCGCAGACCCAGGACTGGACGCGCAGCCGGTGCAGGAAATCCGCGAGGTAGGGGTTGCCGAACAGGGCGCTCAACTCGCGCCAGAAGCGCAGGTCGTAGCCGATGAGGATGGTCAGGTCACCGGCCGCCGCCGCCCGCTGGGCCTCCTCGCCGCGGCGGCGCACCGTGGCCAGGGCCGCGGCCGTGAGGGGGTCCTCCGGCGGGGTGCGGAAGGCGGGGTGGCCCGCGCCGAGGGCCTGGAACATACCGTCGGTGACCAGGCTGCGGGCCTCGATCATGTGGTGGTAGTCGGCGAGGGAGTACTCCGGCACCCGGAAGCCGCGGTGCTGGTCGGCCTCGAGGATGCCCTGCGCGGACAGGTCGACCAGCGCCTCACGGACCGGGGTGGCCGAGACGCCGTACTGGTCGGCGATCTCCTTGACCGTGAACGCCCGGCCCGGCCGCAACCGCCCCGCCAGCACCTCGTCACGGAGCGCGTCCGCGATCTGCTGGCGCAGGGTGCTGCGCGTCACCGCGCCGGTGCCGGGCATGGTCGGGGCCTCTCCTCCGCGTCGGTGACGTACTCGTGCGTCGTGCCCGTGCTCCACGCGGGCACCTCTGTCCTACGAGCACGTCACCTTACGCGTTCGCAGCGCCCCTGCGGCAGCTGCGGTACGGCTACGCGGTGTAGGCGTCGGCCACGGTCAGCGCGGCGTCCAGGGCGGCGAAGCCCTCCTTCAGCTCGGCCTCGGTGACGTTGCACGGCGGCACCACGTGCGTCCGGTTCATGTTCACGAACGGCCACAGCCCGTGCTTCTTGGCCTCGGCCGCGAAGGCGGCCATGGGGGCGTTCGCCTCGCCGGCCGCGTTGTACGGCACCAGCGGCTCGCGGGTCTCCCGGTTCTTCACCAGGTCCAGCGCCCAGAACATGCCGATACCGCGCACCTCGCCGACGCTCGGGTGCCGCCCGGCCAGCTCCGCCAGGGCGGGGCCGACGACCGTCTCACCGAGCCGCTTGGCGTTCTCGACGACGCCCTCCTCCGCCATCACGTCGATCGTGGCGACGGCGGCGGCGCAGGCCAGCGGGTGCCCGGAGTAGGTGAGACCGCCGGGGTACGGCCGCTTGCCGAAGGTCTCCGCGATCGCGCCCGAGATGGCGACACCGCCGAGCGGGACGTAACCGGAGTTCACGCCCTTGGCGAAGGTCATCAGGTCGGGTACGACACCGAACAGGTCGGCCGCGAACCACTCGCCGGTGCGGCCGAAGCCGGCCATGACCTCGTCCAGGACGAAGACGATGCCGTACTTGTCGCACAGCTCCCGGACACCGGCGAGGTAGCCGGGCGGCGGGAGCATGATCCCGGCGGTGCCCGGGACGGTCTCCAGGATGATCGCGGCGATCGTCCCCGGGCCCTCGAAGGCGATCGTCGTCTCGAGGTGCTCCAGGGCCCGTGCGGTCTCCTGCTCCTCGGTCTCGGCGTAGAAGCGGGAGCGGTAGAGGAACGGCGCCCAGAAGCGGACGACGCCACCCGTGCCGCTGTCGTTCGCCCAGCGGCGGGGGTCACCGGTGATGTTGATCGCCTGCTGGGTGCCGCCGTGGTACGAGCGGTACGCCGAGAGGACCTTGGGGCGGCCCGTGTGCAGCCGGGCCATGCGGATGGCGTGCTCGACGGCGTCGGCGCCGCCGTTGGTGAAGAAGATCTTGTCCAGGTCGCCCGGGGTCCGCTCGGCGATCAGCCGGGCAGCCTCCGAGCGCGCCTCGATCGCGAAGGCGGGCGCGAAGGTCGTCATCGTCGCCGCCTGCTTCTGGACGGCCGCGACGACCTTGGGGTGCTGGTAACCGATGTTCGTGTAGACGAGCCCGCTGGTGAAGTCGAGGTACCGCTTGCCGTCGTAGTCCCAGAAGTACGACCCCTCGGCGCCGGCGACGGCGAGCGGGTCGATGAGGTCCTGGGCGGACCAGGAGTGGAAGACGTGCGCACGGTCCGCGGCTTTCACTGCGGCGCCGGCCTCGGGGTTCGGCTGAGGGGTCATGCGGGCGAGGGTAGATGTCCGCGATGCGGACGGCCTATCGGCGTCATGTTCCCTGGACGGGGGCATTCCACGACAGGTTGTCCAGGGAACACCTGTTACGCAACCGTAGACGCCGCTCCACGCGGCACCCCGGGCCGCCGCATTATTCTCGGTCCGTTGGACACGTAGGGGTTGCGTGTCCGGGGGGAAGGCAGGGCGGCCATGGAGAAGCTGGGGCCGGGGGATCCGCAGCAGATCGGGGGCTACCGGCTGCTGGCGCGGCTGGGCGCGGGCGGCATGGGGCACGTGTATCTGGCCCGCTCGGACCGGGGCCGTACCGTCGCCGTGAAACTGGTCCGCGAGGAGCTCGCCGCGCAGGAGGAGTTCCGGGCGCGCTTCCGGCAGGAGGTGCAGGCCGCCCGGCAGGTCGGCGGGTACTGGACCGCGCCCGTGCTGGACGCGGACACCGAGGCGGCGGTGCCCTGGGTGGCCACCGGGTACGTCGCCGGCCCGAGTCTGCAGCAGGTGGTGGGCCGTGAGCACGGCGCGCTGCCGGAGCGGTCGGTACGGATCCTCGCCGCCGGCCTCGCGCACGCGCTGCGGGACATCCACGCGGCCGGGATCGTGCACCGGGACCTCAAGCCGTCGAACGTCCTCGTGACCATCGACGGGCCCCGCGTGATCGACTTCGGGATCGCGCGGGCGCTGGAGACGACCTCGGCGGGGAGCGAGGGGCTGACCCGGACCGGGTCGCTGGTCGGGTCGCCCGGGTTCATGGCGCCCGAGCAGGTGCGGGGGGACCGCATCACGCCGGCGTGCGACGTGTTCTGCCTCGGGTCCGTGCTCGCCTACGCGGCGACCGGGGCGCTGCCCTTCGGGGCCGCGAACAGCGGTGTGCACGCGCTGATGTTCCGGATCGCGCAGGAGGAGCCGGATCTGACCGGGGTCCCGGAGGGGATCGCCGATCTGGTGCGGTGCTGCCTGCGCAAGGAGCCCGGGGCCCGGCCCTCGCTGGAGACGATCCTCGAGTTGACCGGGGCGGGGGACACGGTGGCCGGGGGGCGGTCCCGGGACCCCTGGCTGCCGGGGGCGCTGGTGGCTCAGCTGGGGCGGCATGCCGTGCAGCTGCTGGAGGTGGAGGATCCGGAGGGGGAGACGGCGGCTTCGCCGGGCGAGGGTGCCGGTGCGGTGCCGGGTGCGGGCGCGGTGCCGGGTGCGGGTGCGTCCGGGGGCCCCCGGCCTTCCGCCGGGTCCGGCTCCCCGCCGCCGGCGGCCGCGGGCGCGGCTCCGGCTGCCGGTGCGGCCTCGGGGCAGGGGGCGGTCGAGCATGCCGCCGTCCGTGACGGAGGAGGCGTACCGGCTCCGCCGGTGAGTCCCGCGCCGGGGGGTGCGGTCGACCACCTTCCCACCGTCGTGGCCGGGCAGACGCCGCCGCCCGTGGCGCCTCCGGCGGCTCCCGGATTCAGAGCACCCGGTTCCGGTTCCTACGGCTATCCGCAGCAGGCGTACCCACAGCGGGCGTACCCGCAGCAGCAGTACCCCCAGCAGGCGCACCCGCAGTCGTACCACCCCTACGGCGCAGGCCTCGGCTCCACCCCGCCGTACGGGCCGACGGCCCTCGGGGTGCCGCAGGAGCCGGAGCGGCGCAACGGCCGGTCCACCGCGCTGCTCGTCGCGGTCGCGCTGGTGGTGGCGCTCGGCGCGGGCGGCTCGGTGTACGCGCTGATGAAGAACGGCAGCGGCGGCGACGACAAGGGCGACGGCACGGTCGGTCCCGCACCCACGGCGACCTCCGCACCGCCCGGCACCGCCACGCCGACCTCCCCCGCCCCGGTCTCGTCCACCGCCTCGGACGGTGCGGTCCCGGACGCCTACCTCGGCACCTGGCGGACCACGATCGACAACGCCAACGGCACCAACACCCGTGAGCTGACCATCCGGCAGGGCGAGGTCGGCGACACGGTGCTGACGCTGGTCGCGGACGGCCCCGCGGCGGGCGGCGGGACGTACCACTGCGTCTTCGCGGCCGAGCTCACGGAACAGCCCGGCGGGACCGGCCCGTTGCAGATCGGCCCGTCCACCGTCACCACCGGCGAACCGGCCTCCTCCTGCACCCCGGGCGAGGCCACGGAGGTGACCCTGCTCCCGGACGGCAGCCTGAAGCGGGCGAAGAGCGGCGGCGGCGAGAGCCTGACCTACAGCAAGCAGTGAGCCGGCCGCGGGCCGTCGGCCGGGCTACCGCGGCTCCGGGGGACGTTGGCGGGGCATGTTCGGGCGGGAGCCGTTCGCCGGGGGGAGAGGGAAGCGGCCCGGGGCTCCTGCCTGTTCCTGGCGGGGGACGTACGCCACCGCCGCCTGGATGCCCAGCGGTGCCGAACCGGTGCGGAACGCCACCATCCAGTCGGTGGTCTCCGCGCGCACCAGCTCCGTGATGTCCTCGGAGAAGCGCCGCAGCACCGCCAGGCACCGCTCCGCGGCCTCGCTCGCCGTGCCCTCCGCCGGACCCAGCACCTCACGCACGCTCTCGGAGGCCCAGTCGAACTGCAGTGCCTGCAGCCGCCGCTGCACCGCCTGCGCGGTCGCCACGTCCCGCATCCAGCCGGACGTCACCCCGAAGAACCGGTCGACGCCGGCGCAGGCCGCCGCGAGGAGCAGGGCCAGGCACCCCCAGGGCGCCACTCCGTCGGCCGCCCCGGACAGGTCGAGCAGCGGCAGGCCGAGTCCGGCCACTGCGCCGGCCGCCGTGCCGCACCGCAGCACCTGGGCGCCGCGCCGCTTCCACACCCGGTCCCGCAGATACCAGGAGGTCGTCTCCAGCGCCCCGCGCTCCACCCACCGGTAGAGCTCGTCGAGCCGCTCGGCGGGCTCGCCCCAGTCCCCGAGCGGAAAGGACCGCCCGGTCAGATCGCCCGGCCGCAGCCCGGCCGCACCCTCGCCCCGCCCGTCCTGAGGCGGACCCTCGGGCTGCATCTCCGGCTGACCCACCCGGCACTCCCTACTGATCACGACCGGTCACGTTGCGTGACATTCCATGCCGACGCGCGGCACCCTTCCTACCGCCCAATGGGTGGCGGAGAGGGAGCTTTCTCCACTTTTCCGCTCGGAAGAGGGCCTTGATCAGGTATAGGACTGTCGCGATTCTCACTCGAAAGAGTGGCGCGGCGGTGGCCGCGTGGACCACGTAGGCTCGTTCCGACGGAGAAAACGTCCCCCGTACGACGACGAAGAGCGACGAAGAACGCCGACGAGGCAGGAGCTGATCGTGATCCCCGGTGGTGGCCAGCCCAACATGCAGCAGCTGCTCCAGCAGGCCCAGAAGATGCAGCAGGACCTGCAGCGGGCCCAGGAGGAACTGGCGAACACGGAGGTGGACGGGCAGGCCGGCGGCGGTCTGGTGCGGGCCACCGTGACCGGCGCGGGCGAGCTGCGGGCGCTGAAGATCGACCCGAAGGCGGTGGACCCGGAGGACACCGAGACCCTCGCCGACCTGATCGTGGCGGCCGTCCAGGCGGCCAACGAGAACGCGCAGGCCCTGCAGCAGCAGAAGCTCGGCCCGCTGGCCCAGGGGCTGGGCGGCGGCACCGGCATCCCGGGTCTGCCTTTCTAAGCGGGCCCCGGGCAACTACCGTACGTACCGCAAGGTCTCCAGGAAGGGCAGTACCGGTGTACGAAGGCGTGGTCCAGGACCTCATCGACGAGCTGGGGCGGCTTCCCGGCGTCGGTCCGAAGAGCGCGCAGCGCATCGCCTTCCACATCCTGCAGGCGGAGCCGACGGACGTGAAGCGGCTCGCGCAGGCCCTCCTGGAGGTCAAGGCGAAGGTCCGCTTCTGCGCGACCTGCGGCAACGTGGCACAGGAGGAGCTGTGCAACATCTGCCGTGACGCCCGGCGCGATCCCTCGGTCATCTGCGTGGTCGAGGAGCCGAAGGACGTCGTCGCCATCGAACGCACCCGCGAGTTCCGCGGTCGCTATCACGTCCTCGGCGGCGCCATCAGCCCGATCGAGGGCGTGGGCCCGGACGATCTGCGCATCAGGGAGCTCCTGGCCCGGCTGGCCGACGGCACGGTCACGGAGCTGATCCTGGCCACGGACCCCAATCTCGAAGGCGAGGCGACGGCCACGTACCTCGCCCGCATGATCAAACCCATGGGCCTGAAGGTCACCCGCCTGGCCAGCGGCCTCCCGGTGGGCGGCGACCTGGAATACGCGGACGAGGTCACCCTCGGCCGCGCCTTCGAGGGGAGACGACTCCTAGATGTCTGACGCCACGCTGCACGACTCGACGCAGAACCCGGACGACTTCGTGGTCCAGATCGCGGACCAGGTGGAGAGCTTCCTGGTGGCCGTCACCGAGGTGGCGAAGGGCGACGAGCCCGAGTCGGCGGTGCCCTTCCTGCTGCTGGAGGTCTCCCAGCTCCTGCTGGCGGGCGGCCGGCTGGGCGCCCACGAGGACATCGTCCCCGAGGAGCGCTACGAGCCCGACCCGGGCCCGGAGCCGGACGTGGACCAGCTGCGGGAGAACTTCGCCCGGCTGCTGGACCCCGTCGACGTCTACTCGGAGGTCTTCGACCCGTACGAGCCCCGCACGGCACCGGTGCCTGCCCGGCTCTCCGACGACCTCGCCGACATCATCACCGACCTCCGCCACGGAATGGTGCACTACCGCGCGGGCCGCACCACGGAGGCCCTGTGGTGGTGGCAGTTCTCCTACTTCTCCAACTGGGGCCCGATGGCCTCCGCGGTGCTGCGCGCGCTCCAGTCGGTCCTCATCCACGTCCGCCTCAACCAGCCCCTGGAGGAGCTGGACGGGCTCGACACCGACCAGCCCGGCATGGGCGACGAGACCCTGGAGTTCGAGGCCGGCCGGGTGATGGCGGAGGAGATCGGCGGCCCGCTGGGGATCCGGCCGGGGAAGTAGCGGCACGGTCACGCGGCTCGCCCGGGTGATTCGATCACGCGGATCCGGCACTGTGACCCGGGGCACTTTTCGCGTGGTACGCCGATCCCTGGGCAGGGTTCGAGTCCGAGCGGCCGATGTCTCACCATGCGGGAGCACGATGGTGGAATTCGGACGCTCGATAGACTGAGCCGACATAAACGAACCGAGCGAGGAGCGCACGTGGGCCTTGTCGTGCAGAAGTACGGAGGCTCCTCCGTAGCCGATGCCGAGGGCATCAAGCGCGTCGCCAAGCGGATCGTGGAAGCGAAGAAGAACGGCAACCAGGTTGTCGTCGTCGTTTCCGCGATGGGCGACACGACGGACGAGCTGATCGATCTCGCCGAGCAGGTGTCTCCGATGCCTGCCGGGCGTGAATTCGACATGCTGCTGACCGCCGGAGAGCGTATCTCCATGGCCCTGCTGGCCATGGCGATCAAAAACCTGGGTCACGAGGCCCAGTCGTTCACCGGCAGCCAGGCAGGCGTCATCACCGACTCGGTCCACAACAAAGCGCGGATCATCGACGTCACGCCGGGCCGGATCCGCGAGTCGCTCGACAAGGGCAACATCGCGATCGTCGCCGGCTTCCAGGGCGTCAGCCAGGACAAGAAGGACATCACCACGCTGGGCCGCGGCGGGTCCGACACGACGGCCGTGGCGCTCGCCGCCGCGCTCGACGCCGAGGTCTGCGAGATCTACACCGACGTGGACGGCGTGTTCACCGCCGACCCGCGCGTGGTGAAGAAGGCGAAGAAGATCGACTGGATCTCCTTCGAGGACATGCTGGAGCTCGCCGCCTCCGGCTCCAAGGTGCTGCTCCACCGCTGTGTGGAGTACGCCCGCCGCTACAACATCCCGATCCACGTCCGGTCCAGCTTCAGCGGGCTGCAGGGTACGTGGGTCAGCAGTGAGCCGATTGGGGACCAGAAGGTGGAGCAGGCCATCATCTCCGGTGTCGCGCACGACACCTCCGAGGCCAAGATCACGGTCGTCGGCGTGCCGGACAAGCCGGGTGAGGCTGCCGCGATCTTCCGGACCATCGCCGATGCCGAGATCAACATCGACATGGTCGTGCAGAACGTGTCGGCCGCCTCCACCGGGCTGACCGACATCTCCTTCACGCTGCCGAAGACCGAGGGCCGCAAGGCCATCGACGCGCTGGAGAAGAACCGGCCGGGCATCGGCTTCGACTCGCTGCGCTACGACGACCAGATCGGCAAGATCTCCCTGGTCGGCGCGGGGATGAAGACCAACCCGGGCGTCACCGCCTCCTTCTTCGAGGCGCTGTCCGACGCCGGCGTGAACATCGAGCTGATCTCGACCTCGGAGATCCGCATCTCGGTCGTCACCCGCAAGGACGACGTCCCCGAGGCCGTCCGTGCCGTGCACACCGCCTTCGGGCTCGACTCCGACACCGACGAGGCCGTCGTCTACGGAGGCACGGGCCGCTGATGGCACCGACCGGCAGGCCGACGCTCGCGGTCGTGGGAGCGACCGGAGCCGTCGGCGCGGTCATGCTCCAGATCCTGTCCCAGCGGGCGGACGTCTGGGGCGAGATCCGTCTGATCGCCTCCCCGCGCTCGGCCGGCCGCAAGCTGGCCGTGCGCGGGGAGGAGGTCGAGGTGGTGGCCCTGAGCGAGGACGCGTTCGCCGGGGTCGACATCGCGCTGTTCGACGTGCCGGACCAGGTCGCCGCCGAGTGGGCGCCGGTCGCCGCCGCACGCGGCGCGGTCGTCGTCGACAACTCGGCCGCCTTCCGCCTGGACCCCGACGTGCCGCTCGTGGTGCCCGAGGTCAACGCGCACGCGGTGCGGACCCGCCCGCGCGGGATCGTCGCCAACCCCAACTGCACCACCCTCACGATGATCGTCGCGCTGGGCGCGCTGCACGCCGAGTTCGGGCTGCGCGAGCTGGTGGTGTCGTCGTACCAGGCGGTGAGCGGGGCCGGGAACGCCGGCGTGGAGGCGCTGCGGGCGCAGCTGTCCCTGGTCGCCGGGACCGAGCTGGGGACCAAGCCCGGGGACGTACGGCGCGCCGTCGGGGACAGCACCGGGCCGTTCCCGGAGCCGGTCGTGCTCAACGTCGTGCCGTGGGCCGGCTCGCTCCGTGAGGACGGCTGGTCGTCGGAGGAGATGACGGTCCGCGACGAGTCCCGCAAGATCCTCGGCCTGCCGCAGCTGCCGGTGGCCGTGACCTGTGTACGGGTGCCGGTGATCACCACGCACTCGCTGACCGTGCACGCCCGGTTCCAGGGCGAGGTGACGGTCGACGGAGCCCGGGAGATCATCGCCACCGCGCCCGGGGTGGTGCTGTGCGACGACCCGGCCGCCGGTGAGTTCCCCACCCCCGCCGATGTGGTGGGCACCGATCCGACCTGGGTCGGCCGGGTGCGCCGGGCGCTGGACGACCCGACCGCGCTGGAGCTCTTCGTGTGCGGGGACAATCTCCGCAAGGGCGCCGCCCTGAACTCGGCGCAGATCGCGGAGCTGCTGGCGACGGAGTTCTGCTGATCCGGATCCCGTGCCGTGGAAAAACCGGCTGGGAGCGGATCCATTTGTAGGATCTACGTAAGACTGTGGTCGGAAGCATGGTCCAAACCACTTGATCCGGACCTGATGACGACAGAGGATTTTCCTCCCCGCCCCGCGCAACCGCGTGCAGGGCGGGGAGCGTCTTTGCGGTCACCTTTGCGGGGCCTGGGGACGCATGGCGCGGGGACGCCGTGAGCAGGGCGTGGGGACGCCCGTTCATATGGGACATAAGGGAAGAGCGGGACGCATGACGGCACTTGAGGCACCGTCGGTTGTCGCACATGTGACGCCCGGCACGTACAACCCTTTCGGGGGGAGACGTGTCCAACTGGCGTGGCAGAGGTACTCGAACTCAGTGCGGCCCGCGGCACCGCGGCCTTGCGGCCGCCCCGCGCGGCGCTCCGCCCGCGTACGCCGGGCATGGCCGGCGGCATGCCGGTGATCGCGCCCATGCCCGCAGCGCGGCCCGCCCGCATACCCAGCCAGCGTGACGGCTCGGACGACACCTCGGCGACCGCGGGGACCGAGGCCGCCGGCACCACGGTCGACCACCTCACCGAGACCTATCGGGCGCACTACCGCTCGCTGCTCGGCCTCGCCGCGCTCCTCCTCGACGACACCGCCTCCTGCGAGGACGTCGTCCAGGAGGCCTTCATCCGCGTGCACTCGGCCCGCAAGCGCGTCCGCGACCCCGAGAAGACCCTGGCCTACCTGCGGCAGACCGTCGTCAACCTCTCCCGGTCCACGCTGCGCCGGCGCATCCTCGGCCTGAAGCTGCTGTCCAAGCCGATGCCGGACATGGCCAGCGCGGAGGAGGGCGCCTACGACCAGCTGGAGCGCCGTGACCTCATCAAGGCCATGAAGGGACTGCAGCGCCGCCAGCGCGAGGTCCTGGTGCTGCGCTACTTCGCGGACATGACCGAGGCCCAGGTCGCCGAGACGCTCGGGATATCGCTGGGCTCGGTGAAGGCGTACGGCTCGCGTGGCATCGCCGCACTGCGGGTGGCCATGGAGGCACCGGCATGAGCGAGCGGGCCGACGGGAGCGGCTCCGGTGAACGGCACTCCCACGAACGCCACGAGCCCTTCGCCTGGCACGAACCGACGAAGAGTCACGAGCACGAGCACATGTCATCGCACGCTGGGAACGCAACTGTGAACCACGGCCCCGACGAGCAGGGCCCCGAGGAGCCGGACACCGGGCTCGCCTCGGACGAACTGGCCCTGCGGCGGATGCTGCACTCCGCGGTCGACGACATCGAGCCGCGCACCGGCACCCTGGACCACCTGCGCCGGGCCGTCCCCGCCCGGCGGGCCCGCAAACGGCAGGCAGTCGTCGGCATGGCCGCCGCCGCCCTGTTCGTCGGCACCGCGGTCCCCGCGCTGGTGCACGTCTCCAACGCGGGCGGCTCCGACCCCAACACCGCCATGGCCGGCCAGTCCTCCCAGGCCCAGGGCGGCACCGGCCCGGGCAAGGACAAGGGTGGTGACACGGGCGGCGACAAGGGCTCGAGCAGCGCGAGCGTCAAGCCCGGCAAGGAGCCCGGCAAGAGCGGCGAGAAGGGCAGGAACGACGGCAGCGCCACCGGCTCGACCGGCGGCGCCAACCCGTCCGCGACCTCGGCCACGGGCGTCCCGCTGTGTACGGCGGCCCAGCTCGGCTCCGCCACCGGCAGCGCCGACGCCCCCGACACCGCGGGCATCGTCTACGGCACCTTCCGGGTCGTGAACGTCTCCTCCGCCGCCTGCACCGTCGCCGGTGCGGGCACCGTCACGCCCACCCCCCAGGGTGCCGCCGACCCGGCGAAGATCACGGCCACCCGTCATGTGGCGGGGGACGCGGCGACCAGCCTGCCCGATCCCTCCCTGGAGGTCTCCGGACTGGTCCTGCAGCCCGGCGCGGCCTACGTGGAGCGGTTCGCGTTCGTGCCGTCCGAGACCTGCCCCACCACCGGCGACGGCAGCAGCACCGGCGGCTCCGACACGGGCGGCGGCCCGTCACCGGACCCGAGCACCTCCCAGGACCCGGGCGCCACGGACGGCACGGCGGACGGCAGCACGTCGTCGGGCACGACGACCCAGCTGATGACGGAGGACGGCACGGCCGACGGCAGCATCTCCGTCACCCACACGGCCGCCGACGGCTCCCCGTCGGCCACGGCGGTGGTGCCCAACGCGTGCGCGGGAACCGTTTATTACACCGGCGTGCTGGCGGGGGCGTAGACCCGAGGGACGGCACCGGTCAGGCGCCGGCGACCGGCTCCGGCTCCTTCTGGACCAGGCCCAGCTCGGCGTCCCGCTGGTACTCCACCTCGCGGCGCAGCAGGCGGAACCACATGAAGACCGTGAAGCCCGCGAAGACGAACCACTCGCCGGTGTAGCCGAGGTTCTGGAAGGCCTTCAGGTCCAGCCCGGTGCCCGCGGGCGCGGTCGCCGGAACGGCCTTCATCCCGGCGTCCGCCTCGTCCAGCGTGACCCACGCGTCGTACAGCCGGTACGGCACCAGGTTCACCAGCGAGGCGGAGCTGATCGCCGCGGTCTGCCCGGCGGGCAGACCGCCCTGGGCGCTGACCCCGTTGTCCCCCGGGGTCTCGGACGCCTGCAGGGCACCGGTGACGGTGACCTCACCGGCCGGCGGCGCCGGGGCCTTCGCCGCGTCCGCCGTGCCCGGCAGCCAGCCCCGCACCACGGGCAGGGCCCTGCCGGAGTCGGTGCGCAGCAGGGTGAGGACGTAGAAGCCGGTCCTGCCGTCCAGCTGCCTGCCGGGCACCAGCAGCTGCTTGCCGTACCGGCCGCTCGCGGTGACCCGGCGTCCCGAGGTGCTCTGGTCGACCGGCAGCACCGAGTCCAGCGGCCGGGCGGTCTCGTGCCGGCCGGAGGAGGCCTGCTCGGTCGCGGCCTCACTGGCGTGCACGCGCCCCTCGAACCGGCTCAGCTGCCAGGACCCCATGAAGATGCAGAAGGGGATGGCGAGCAGCACGAAGACGTTGATGCCCCACCAGCGGGGTGTCAGCAGAAACCGGTACACGCCTTCCACGGTACGGCTCCGGTGCCGCTCGCCCGCCCGCGGGTCACCCCTTGGTCGCCTTGAGGGAGTAGATCAAGGGGATGCGCGGATGGTCCGCAGGGAAGCGGTGGTAGCCGTCGCGCACCTCGAAGTTCTCGAAGCGCGGGAAGAGCGACACGTCGTGCTCGTGCAGGAATTCGATGCGCAGCCCGGTCGCGGCGAGCGCGGAGACGACGTCGCCGAGCGTGTGCTGCCACTCCACGCTTCGGTTGTGGACGGTGGCGGCACCCGGGTCGGCGTAGGTGCCGGGCTCGTCCCACACCGCCGCGTCCCGGCGGAAGTAGTCGCGCACGATCCGGGTGCCGGTCGCGTCGTCCAGGGACTCGGTGAGCGGATGGAACTCGGCGAGGTAGAGGAAGCCGCCGGGCGCCACGAGCGAGGCCGCGGTCTCGGCCCAGCGGCGGATGTCCGGCAGCCAGCACAACGCGCCCAGCCCGGTGTAGACGATGTCGTACGACGGCTCGGGCACGGCGCCGGCCGCGTCGTACACGTCGCCGGTGACGAAGGCGGCGCGCTCGGGCCCGTGGCCGAGGTCGGCGGCGAGGGCGCGGGCCGCCTCGACGGCCGGGGCGGAGAAGTCCAGGCCGACGACGCGGGCGGCGCCCCGGCGGAGCCAGGAGAGGGTGTCGGTGCCGATGTGGCACTGCAGGTGCAGGAGCGACTTCCCGGTGACGTCCCCGACCTCGGCCGTCTCGAAGTCCCGCAGCACGTCCGGGCGGGCCCGGAAGCCGTCGAGGTCGTAGTACTCACCGGCGACATGGACGGGCACGCGCTCGTTCCACATGGCCAGGTTGTCCTCGCGCCAGCCCTCCGGGACGGACGGGGACGTGGTCGGTGTGGTCATGATCGGAAAGTTATCCACAGGCTACGCACACGCGCCACCCAATTGTCGGCGCGGCCAGGCAGTATGGGCGCATGACTGGGGCCATGAGTGAGAGCAGGACGCCGGACACACCGGACATGCCGGACTGGGAGAGGCGCTTCCGGGCGCCGCGCGTGTCGCTGCCCGACTGGGCGGAGGACGCACCGGACCGCTCCCTGTTCGTGTCGAACGCGACGGGTACGTACGAGCTGTACGCCTGGGACCGGGCGACGGGCGAGCAGCGTCAGGCGACGTACCGGCCGAACGGCACGACGGACGGCGTGCTCTCCCCGGACGGCGCCTGGATCTGGTGGTTCGACGACAAGGACGGCGACGAGTTCGGCATCTGGCGCCGCCAGCCCTTCGAGGGCGGGGCGGACGAGCCGGCCGTGCCGGGCCTGGACCCGTCCTACCCGGCCGGCCTGGCCCTGTCCCGCGACGGCCGCACCGCGGTCGTCGGCCGCTCCACGGACGACGAGGGCACCACTCTCCATCTGGCCGTCGAGGGCGCCGACCCGGTGGAGATCTACCGGCACCGCGAGTCGGCGGGCGTCGGCGACCTCTCCCACGACGGCTCCCTGATCGCCATCGAGCACACCGAGCACGGCGACGCCATGCACGCGGCGCTGCGCGTCCTGCGCCCGGACGGCTCGGCGGTCGCCGAACTGGACGACACCAGGGGCGGCACCGAGGAACTGGGCCTGGAGGTGCTGGGCTTCGCCCCGGTCGACGGCGACACCCGGCTGCTCATCGGCCACCAGCGCCGGGGGCGCTGGGAGCCGCTGGTGTGGGACGTGGCCACGGGATCGGAGACTGACCTCGCCCTGGACCTGCCGGGCGACGTCGGCGCGGAGTGGTACCCGGACGGCTCGGCGCTGCTCGTCGTCCACGGCTTCGAGGCCCGCAGCGAGCTGTTCCGGTACGACCTGGCGGCCCGGGAGCTGACCCGCATCCCCACCCCGCCGGGCACGGTCTCCGGTGCCACGGCCCGCCCGGACGGCAGCGTGGAGTACCTGTGGTCGTCGGCCGCCGAGCCCCCGGCGGTGCGCTCGACCTCCGGCGGCATCGTCCTGGACCCTCCCGGCATGGCCTGCCCGCCGTCGGTGGTGGTGGAGGACGCCTGGGTGGAGGGGCCGGGCGGCCGTATCCACGCACTGGTCCAGCGGCCGGCCGGCGTCACCGGCCCGCTCCCCACGGTATTCGACCTGCACGGCGGCCCGACCTGGCACGACAGCGACTCCTTCGCGGCGGGCCCGGCGGCCTGGGTGGACCACGGCTACGCGGTGATCCGCATCAACTACCGCGGCTCCACCGGTTACGGCCGCGCCTGGACCGACGCCCTGAAGCACCGGGTCGGCCTCATCGAACTGGAGGACGTGGCCGCGGTGCGCGAGTGGGCGGTCTCCTCCGGCCTCGCCGACCCCGCCCGGCTGGTCCTCACCGGCGCCTCCTGGGGCGGCTACCTCACCCTCCTCGGGCTCGGCACCCAGCCGGAGGCGTGGGCGGTGGGCATCGCGGTCGTGCCGGTCGCGGACTACGTCACCGCGTACCACGACGAGATGGAGGCCCTGAAGGCCATGGACCGCACCCTGCTCGGGGGCACCCCCGAGGAGGTCCCCGACCGCTTCGAGGCGTCCTCCCCGCTGACGTACGTGGACCGGGTCAAGGCCCCGGTCTACATCTCGGCGGGTGTCAACGACCCCCGCTGCCCGATCCGCCAGATCGACAACTACGTCAAGCGCCTGGAGGCGAGAGGCGCGGTGCACGAGGTGTACCGGTACGACGCGGGCCACGGTTCCCTGGTCGTGGACGAGCGGATCAAGCAGGTGGGGCTGGAGCTGGACTTCGCGAGACGACACCTGGCGCGCTAGGACCTCGCCCGCGGACCCTGCCGGGGCCGCGGGGCCGCGGGGGCGGCCGGCGCCGGGCCGTCACCGCAGTTCCGCGAGCCCCCGCCGGGTGGCGGCCACCACCACCCGGTCCCCCTTTTCCAGCACATGGGACGGGGAGGTGTCGGCCCGGCCCTCCACCGCCAGCACCCGCCAGGATCCGGCGCGGAACGCCTCCCGCACGGTCCGCCCCTCCAGTTGCGGGTGCCCGGCCACGTCGACGGCGGCGAACAGCAGCACCCTGCGCTCCACGGGGATCGCCCCGAGCACCTGCCGACCGAGCATCGCCCCGGCGAACGCGGGCGCGGCCAGGTGGGTGACGCTCCGGCTCCGGGTCAGCGCCTGCGGGTACGCGGCCCGCAGGGTCCGGTACACGGCGGTGGCGAAGTCGTCGTCGTACAGCCGGAGCACCACCCGCAGGTCGGGCCGCACGTTCCGCGCGTACAGCACGGCCTCCAGGTTGGTGGTGTCCGCGCTGGTCACCGCGAGCAGGGCGTACGCCCGATGGATCTTGGCGGACTCCAGGACGCCCTCCTGGGTGACGTCGCCGAGCACCACCGGGACCCGCAGCCGCCGTGCGGTCGCGAGTCCGCGCGCCTCCGGGTCGGACTCGACGCACACGACGGGGACGTTCAGCTCCCGCAGCCGCGTCAGCACCCGGGTGCCGATCTTGCCCAGGCCGAGCAGCACCACATGCCCGCCGAGTCCGCGCGGCGGCTTGCGCAGGCCCGAGGCGGTGCGGAAGGTGCCCAGCGCCTCCAGGACGGCCGCCAGCAGCACCGGCAGCAGCAGCAACCCGACGAGCCCGGAAAGGAGTTGCAGGATCTGCCGGCCCAGGGGCGCCCCGATGGCGGGGTCGTCGATCGCGAACAGGTCGAGGAGGGTGAGGTAGAACGCGCTCAGCGGGTGGATCCCGGTCACCACCCACAGGGCGACGGCGAGCGCGACCACGCAGCCCACCATGCCGGCCAGCGACCACCGCAGCCGCCGTGAGAACAGCGAGGCCAGCGAGGGCACGCCGGCCACCCCGCGGCCGGGCGCGGCCGACTCGGGCCCGCCCGTGGACGACACCTGCTCCAGCACGATGGCCCCGCGCCCGGTGGTCTGCCGCACCTCGTCGTCGTCCGGCAGCAGCCGCGGCTCGTGCTCCCCGCCCGCCGAACCGCCCGCTCCCGCCGGGTCGTTGCCCGACAGCAGGGCCAGCGTGCACAAGCCGTGGCCGGTGAGCCGCCCGTCCGCCGACGGCAGCCGCTCCACCGCCCGCAGCAGCAGCCCGCCCTCGGTCTGGACGACCTTGCTGGTACCGGCGACGGCGGTCGCGGCCAGCGCGGGCGCGGCGGTGTCGGCGTCGGACAGCACGGTGGTGGACGCCTCCGCACCCTCCTCGCCGTCGTCGCCGTACGCCAACGCGGCCGCCTGGTCGAGGAGTTCCTCGATGTGCTGGCCCAGCCGCCGGTTGTAGAGCCGCAGCACGAGCCGCAGGCGCGGGTTGAGCCGGCGGGCGGTCAGGGCGGCACGGATGTTGGTCTCGTCGTCGTCGTGGACGAGGGCGAGCGCGGCGGCCCGCTCCACCCCGGCCTCGGCGAGCACGGCCTCGGTCAGCTCGGCGGCCTCCAGCACCCGTTCGCCGGTGCCGCCGCCCCCGCCGGCCGCTGCGGGCGGGGCGGGTGCGCCGCCCCGGCCGACCGTCGCGCTGACCACCCGGTCCAGCAGCGCCGACGCGGCCCGGGCCCGGCCGACCACCGGCGGCCTGGCCGTCCGCTCGTTCGGCGGCACCACGAGGGTGACCTGCTCGCCGTGGACGCCGCGCAACTCGGCGGCCAGCCGGTACGCGAGTCCGTCGTCCCCGCACACCACCATGTGCGGGGCCCTGGGCCCCCCTTGATACGGAACGCTCGCCACGAGGGAAAAGAGTGCCCCAAGGAGAGGAGTGGTTCCAGCAAGGAGATGAACGTATCCGGGGCGGGCGGCGTACTGAGGGGGAGGCAGCTCACCAGCCGGAGGTATCCGCCCGTGGCCATCACCGAAGACGCCCCGCCCGGCGCCGACCCACGGGACCCCGAGCACCCCTCCGACGGACCGCGGGCCAAGGAGAGCCGACGGCTCAGCTCCCCGCTGGTCCTGACGCTGGTGCTGGTCCTCGCCGTGCTCGCCCAGTCCCCGATCCGCGGCGCCCTCGGCAGCCCGCTGATGCAGAGCTGGATGACGGTGTTCGTGGCGGTGACCGTGCAGGCGCTGCCGTTCCTGGTCCTCGGAGTGCTGCTCTCGGCGGCGATCGCGGTGTTCGTCCCCCCGGCCTTCTTCGCGCGCGCCCTGCCGAACCGCCCCGCGCTGGCCGTCCCTGTGGCCGGGATCGCGGGTGCGGTGCTGCCGGGCTGCGAGTGCGCCTCGGTGCCGGTGGCGGGCGCGCTGGTGCGCAGGGGAGTGACCCCGGCCGCCGCGTTCGCCTTCCTGCTCTCCGCGCCCGCGATCAACCCGATCGTGCTCACCGCCACCGCCGTCGCCTTCCCCCGCGATCCGGAGATGGTGCTGGCCCGGTTCCTGGCGAGCCTGCTGGTGGCGTGCGCGATGGGCTGGCTGTGGCAGCGGCTGGGCCGCACGGACTGGCTGCGCCCGCCGGCCCACGGTGCGCACGAGGGCGCGACCAAGGGGGAGACGTTCTGGAACTCGGTCCGCCACGACACCATGCACGCCGGCGGCTTCCTGGTGCTGGGCGCGGCGGCCGCGGCCACGCTGAAGGCAGCGACCCCGGCGACCTGGCTGCGCGCGGCGGCCGGTCAGCCCCTCGTCTCGGTCCTCGCGCTCGCCGTCCTCGCCGTCCTGCTGTCCATCTGCTCGGAGGCGGACGCGTTCGTCGCGGCGTCCCTGACCCAGTTCTCGATGACCGCCAAGCTGGTGTTCCTGGTGGTCGGCCCGATGATCGACCTCAAGCTGTTCGCGATGCAGGCCGGCACCTTCGGCCGTACCTTCGCGCTCCGCTTCGCCCCCGCCACCTTCGCGCTGGCCGTCGCCGGCGCGGTCGTCACCGGGACGGTGCTGCTGTGAACCGTCAGGCCCAGGCCGCCGTCATGTTCCTGCTCGGCGCCGCACTGCTGCACGCGGGCGGCACCGGCCTGTACCTGCGCTACGTCAAGGCCGGCCTGCAGCCGCTGCTGCTGGCCTCGGGCGCGGTCCTCGTCCTGGCCGCGCTGGCGACGGTCTGGTACGAGCGCCGGCGCACCCGGCGCCACGAGGAGCACAGCCACCCCGAACCCCGTATCGCCTGGCTGCTGTTGCTCCCCCTCCTCGCACTCATCCTGGTCGCCCCACCCGCCCTCGGCTCCTACAGCGCCCTGCGCTCCGGCACCGCCCTGCAGCAGCCGTACGCCTACGGCCGGCTGCCCGCCGGCGACCCGGTCCCGCTCTCCGTCGTCGACTACGCCTCCCGCGCGGCCTACGACCACGGCCGCTCCCTGCACGGCCGCCCGGTCCGCGTCACCGGCTTCCTCGCCCTGGACCACGCGGGCGCGCCCTACCTGGTCCGCATGGCCCTCAACTGCTGTGCCGCGGACGCCCAGCCGGTGAAGATCGCCCTGACCGGCACGCTGCCCCCGGTGCTCCGCCCGGACGCCTGGCTCGAGGTGACCGGCACCTACACCCCCCGGCTCACCAGGGACCCGGTGAACGACGGCCCCGTCCCGTACCTGTCGGTCACCTCGGCCAGACCGGTCCCGGTACCGCACGACCCGTACGACGAGACCTGGAACAACTGACCGCCCGGCCCACCGACCGCCTAGGACTCCGTCAGGCCGAAGCGCTCCAGATCCCGCAGCCAGGCCTGGGCGTTGCCGTCGGACGGGGCCCGCCAGTCGCCGCGCGGCGAGAGGGAGCCGCCCGCCGAGACCTTCGGGCCGTTCGGCATGGCCGAGCGCTTGAACTGCGCGAAGGCGAAGAAGCGGCGGCAGAACACCTCGAGCCAGTGCCGGATCTCACCGAGGTCGTACGCCCCCCGCTCGGCCTCCGGGAAGCCGGGCGGCCAGGCGCCGGTGTTCGCGTCGTGCCAGGCGTGCCAGGCCAGGAAGGCGGTCTTCGACGGCCGGAAGCCGTAGCGCAGCACGTGGAAGAGGGTGAAGTCGTGCAGCGCGTACGGGCCGATCTTGGACTCGGTGGACTGCAGCTCCTCGCCCGGGACCAGTTCGGGGCTGATCTCGGTGTCCAGGATCGCGGCGAGGACCGTGCCGGTCTCCTCGTCGAACTGCTCGCTGCTGATGACCCAGCGGATCAGGTGCTGGATCAGCGTCTTGGGCACGCCGGAGTTGACGTTGTAGTGGCTCATCTGGTCGCCGACGCCGTACGTGGACCAGCCGAGCGCCAGCTCGGAGAGGTCACCGGTGCCCAGCACGATGCCGCCGCGCTGGTTGGCCAGCCGGAACAGGTAGTCGGTGCGCAGGCCCGCCTGCACGTTCTCGAAGGTGACGTCGTACACCGGCTCGCCGGACGCGAACGGGTGGCCCATCTCCTTCAGCATCAGCCGCGCCGTCGGCGTGATGTCCAGCTCGGCCGCGGTGACCCCGAGCGCCCGCATCAGCCTGTGCGCGTTGTCCTTGGTGTGGTCGCTGGTCGCGAAGCCGGGCAGGGTGAAGGCCAGGATGTCGCTGCGCGGGCGGCCGGCGCGGTCCATCGCCCGGGCGGCGACGATCAGCGCGTGCGTGGAGTCCAGGCCGCCGGACACCCCGATGACGACCTTCGGGCCGCCGATCGCCGCGAGCCGCTGCTGCAGCCCGGCGACCTGGATGTTGTAGGCCTCGTAGCAGTCCAGGGCGAGCCGGTCGGGGTCGGCGGGCACGAACGGGAAGCGCTCGACGCGGCGCCTCAGACCCAGGTCGGTCAGCGGCGGGTCGAGTTCGAACGCCACCGTGCGGAAGTCGGCGGTGCGCGCGGCGTGCGTGCGCCGGTTGTCGTCGAAGGTGCCCATCCGGTGCCGTTCCTGCCGCAGCAGGTCGAGGTCGACGTCGGCCACCGCGAACTGGTCGCCGAGCGGGAAGCGGTCGGACTCGGCCAGCAGCACCCCGTTCTCGTAGATCATGGTCTGGCCGTCCCAGGACAGGTCCGTCGTCGACTCGCCGAGACCGGCGGCCGAGTAGACGTACGCGGCGAGGCAGCGCGAGGACGCCGAGCGGCACAGCAGCTTGCGGTCCTCGGCGCGGCCGACCGTGATCGGGCTGCCCGAGAGGTTGGCCAGGACGGTGGCGCCGGCCAGGGCCGCCTCCGCGCTGGGCGGCACCGGCACCCACATGTCCTCGCAGATCTCCGCGTGCAGGACCAGACCGGGGACGTCCTGCGCGGCGAAGAGGAGGTCCACGCCGAACGGCACCGTCTCGTCGCCGATCCGGATCGTGCCGCCGCGCTCGTCGTCGCCCGGGGCGATCTGCCGGCGCTCGTAGAACTCCCGGTAGTTCGGGGGGTACGACTTGGGCGCCACGCCGAGGACCCGGCCGCGGTGGACGACCACCGCGCAGTTGTAGATCCGGTTGCGGTGGCGCAGCGGGGCGCCGACGACGAGGACCGGCAGCAGGTCCGCCGACCCGTCGACCACGTCCTTCAGCGCCGTCTCGACGTCGTCGAGGAGCGCGTCCTGCAGCAGCAGGTCCTCGATCGAGTAACCGCACAGGACGAGCTCCGGGAAGACGGCGACGGCGACGCCCTCCTCGGCGCACCGGCGCGCGTGGCGCAGGACCGCTTCGGCGTTGGCGGCCGGGTCGGCGATGACGGTGTGGCCCGTGCACGCGGCGACGCGCGCGAAGCCATGCTGATAGATCGACCAGAAGTTCAACGGGACTTCCCTCACCACGCCACGGACCCCACAGACGAGACGGTTGTTTCTCCAGGGGAAGCGTAGATGTTCGGCCGGAGATGAGTACGTGCGCGCCGGCCGGTGCCGGACGCGGCTGCTGCCGGCCGTGGTGTCGCCCGCCGCCTACGCCGACCGGTCGGACGACGACAGCGGTCTGTTCGTGATCGGCGTCGGTCCGGTCATGCTGGGCAGCTCGTCGCAACCCTTGTCGTCACCTCCTTGACCTGCGCGTTTCATCGGTACAACGGCTCGGCCCAGGGCCTGAAACCGCGGTGAAGCCGTTCTGAACCGCCTCGGCCGCACGCTCTGGGGCATGACGACGACGGATCAGGCACACGCGATCGCGGCCACCGGGCTGCGCAAGGCCTACGGGGACAAGACCGTCCTCGACGGCATCGACATCCAGGTGCCCACGGGCACGATCTTCTCCCTGCTCGGGCCGAACGGTGCCGGCAAGACCACGGTGGTCAACATCCTGTCCACCCTGATCCCCGCCGACGGCGGCGCGGCCCGGATCGCCGGGCACGACCTCACCGCCGAGGCCCAGGCGGTCCGGGCGGCCATCGGGGTCACCGGACAGTTCTCCGCCGTGGACGGGCTGATCACCGGCGAGGAGAACATGCTCCTGATGGCCGACCTGCACCACCTCTCCAAGAGCGAGGGACGGCGGGTCAGCGCCGAGCTGCTGGAGCGCTTCGACCTGGTCGAGGCCGCGAAGAAGCCGGCCTCCACCTACTCCGGCGGCATGAAGCGCCGCCTCGACATCGCCATGACCCTGGTCGGCAGCCCCCGGATCATCTTCCTCGACGAGCCGACCACCGGCCTCGACCCGCGCTCCCGGCACACCATGTGGCAGATCATCCGTGAACTGGTCGCCGGCGGCGTCACCGTCTTCCTCACCACCCAGTACCTCGACGAGGCCGACCAGCTCGCCGACCGCATCGCGGTCCTCAACGGCGGCCGGATCGTCGCCGAGGGCAGCGCCGCCGAACTGAAGCGGCTCGTGCCCGGCGGCCACGTACGGCTGCGGTTCTCCGACCCGGTGGCGTACGAGCGGGCGGCGACCGCCCTGCGCGAGACCACCCGCGACGACGACGCGCTCACCCTGCAGATCCCCAGCGACGGCAGCCAGCGTGAGCTGCGCGCCATCCTCGACTGGCTCGACACCGCCTGCATCGAGGCCGACGAGCTGTCCGTGCACACCCCCGACCTGAACGACGTGTTCTTCGCCCTGACGGCGAGCCCCGTACCGGCGCAGAGCGACGGCACCGACAACGACAAGGAGACCGTCCGATGAGCACCGCCGGCCACGCCTTCCGCGACAACCTGACCATGCTGCGGCGCAACCTGCTGCACGCCCGGCGCTACCCCTCCCTCACCCTGAACCTGCTGCTCACCCCGGTCATGCTGCTGCTGCTCTTCGTCTACGTCTTCGGTGACGTGATGAGCGCCGGCATCAACGGCGGCCACGCGGACCGCTCCGCGTACGTCGCCTACCTGCTCCCCGGCATCCTGCTCATGACCATCGGCGGCACCGCGATCGGCACCGCGGTGACGGTGGCCACCGACATGACCGAGGGCATCATGGCCCGCTTCCGCACCATGGCCATCTCCCGGGCCTCCGTGCTGATCGGCCATGTGGCGGGCAGCGTGATCCAGATCATGGCGTCCCTGCTGCTCGTGCTGGCCATCGGCCTCGCCATCGGCTTCCGCCCGAACGCGACACCGCTGGAGTGGATCCTGGCCGTCGGGCTGCTGGGGCTGGTCAGCATCGCGATGACCTGGATCGCGGTCGGCATGGGGATGGCCAGCCCGAACGCCGAGGGCGCCAGCAACATGGCGATGCCGCTGATGATCCTGCCCCTCGTGGGCAGCGCCTTCGTGCCGGTGCACCTCATGCCGGGCTGGTTCCGCTGGTTCGCCGAGTACCAGCCCTTCTCGCCGGCCATCGAGACCCTGCGCGGCCTGCTCCTGGGCAGCGGCATCGGCACCAAGAACGCGGTGCTGGCGGTCGGGTGGTGCGTGGGGCTCACCGTGCTGGGCTACCTGTGGTCCAAGGCGCAGTTCAACCGGGAGCCCAAGCGGTGAGGTCGGCCTCGAGGCCGACGGGGGTCACCCCGGCGGAGCCGCCAGTTCCCGCAGCGCCTCCGCCCGCAACTCCTCCCGCCCCAGGGCGGCGTACCTCGACCTCGCGTCGGCGTACGCCGCCCCGTCGGCGTTCTCCGCCGCCTCCCGGGAGCGGGCCAGGGACAGCGTGGGGAACTCCCGTACCGCCGGCATCCGTTCCGCCAGCGCCACCAGCCGCACCGCCCCCGGCTCACCCCGGGCCAGCCCGGCGAAGCCGAGGGCCAGCAACAGCGTGCCGGACACCGGCAGTTCCACCGGGGCGCTCCCGCTCCCGGACCCGGACAGCATCCCGAGCAGCCGCTCCCGCAGCTCCTCGGCGAGGTCCGCCACCGGCTCCAGCCGGCCGGCCTGCGCATGCGCCGCCAGTGCCGCCGACCGCACCTCCAGCGACCACGGATCCACGAAAGGGTCACCGGGATACAGCAGGCTGTCCTCCCGTATCCGCGCGTCCGCCCGGCGCCACAGCCCGAGTCCCAGCTCGGTCAGCCCCCGGGCCAGCGCGATCTCCGCCCGGACCGGCAGATCGGCGGTGAAGATCCGGGCCGACTCCGGCGGCTGGTCCAGCTCCGCGAGCCCCAGCCAGTACTCCGCCTCCTCCACGTCCCCGCGCTGCAGACAGGCGAGCACCAGCCCCCAGTGCACCCCCACCGAGTCCGACCAGTCGCCGAACCTGCTGAACTCGCGGAGCGCGTCCAGCGCGGCCCGCAGATGGTCGTACGCCTCCGCGCCCCGCTCGGTCTGCAGGCACAGTTCGCTGATCCGCCCGTAGGCGAGCAGCAGCATGGCCGGACTGCCCAGCGGCCGCAGCGCGCCCAGCATCCGGCGGGCGTACTCCAGCGCGCGTTCCGTCTCGTGCCGGGACTCCCACACATAGCTCGCCACGCAGGCCGCGACGCCCGCGACCAGGGGCTCGGCGGAGTCGCACAGTTCGCCCAGCCGCTCGTAGCGCGGCGGGTGGACGTCCGGTACGGCGCACAGCACGACCGACAGCGCCCGCACCAGGGTGTCCGGCGGCGCGGGCGGCAGCCGGCGCAGGGTGACCAACTGCCGTACGGCGTGCGGCCCGCGGCCCATGAACAGGCTCGTCGTGCACACGGCCGCCGCGGTGCGGGCCGTCTCCACGTCCTCGGGGTGCTCGGGCCCGGGGCGGAACCGGGACAGCGGCCCGCCGGTCTCGGCGGTGAGGGCGGCGAGCCGGAGGTAGTTGGAGTCGGTGGCCCACAGGGAGGCCAGGACGGCGGTGACGGCCGCCGTGCCGGGCCCGTCGGCGCGGGCGAGGGCGTGCCGCAGCGCCAGGACGAGGTTGTCCTGCTCGGCCCGGATGCGCAGCCAGGCCGGTACGGCGTCCCCGGTGAACAGCACGTCGTGGTGGGCGCGGCCGAAGTCCCGCGCCCAGGTCAGGAAGCGGCCGGTGACCGCCTCCTCCTCACCGGCCTCGGCACGCTTGGCCGCGCCGAACTTGCGCAGCGTCTCCAGCATGTGGAAGCGGACCCCGGACGGGCTGTCCCCGGCCTTGATCAGTGACTGGCCGGCCAGCTGCTCCAGCAGCTCCAGCGCGTCCCCGGTGTCCCCGAGGACGTACTCGGCCGCGTCCTCGGTGAAGCCGCCGGGGAACACGGACAGGGCGCGCAGGGCGGCTCGTCCGTCGGCCTCCAGCAGGTTCCAGCTCCAGTCGACCACGGCCCGCAGGGTGCGGTGCCGCTCGGGCGCGTCCCGGGCGCCCCCGCGCAGCAGCGCGAACCGGTCCCTGAGCCGGCGGGAGATGTCGGCCACGGACAGCACCCGCACCCGGGCCGCGGCCAGCTCCACGGCGAGCGGCAGCCCGTCCAGGTGGCGGCAGATCTCGGCGACCTCCTCCGCGGGCAGCTCGACCCCGGGCCGGGCGGCCCGCGCCCGCTGCAGGAAGAGCTCCACCGAGGTCGTCTGGGACAGCTCCGGCAAGGCGTACACGGCCTCCGAGGTCAGGCCCAGCGGGGCCCGGCTGGTGGCCAGGATCCGCAGCTTGGCGGACCGTGACACCAGGGCCCGGACGAGCGCGGCCGCACCGGCGACGACGTGCTCGCAGTTGTCCAGCACCAGCAGCGCCGGCCCGGCACCCAGCGCGCCGACGACACCGCTCACGGCGTCCCCGCCGCCGGCGAGCTGCCGGCCGTCCCCGGCGCCGACCGCCGAGGCGACCTCACCGGCCACGTCGTCGTCGGCGGTGACACCGGCCAGGGTGACGAAGTGCACGACGGGCTGTTCGGCGGCCCGGCTCACCGCGTGGGAGAGCCGGGTCTTGCCCAGGCCACCGGGCCCGACGACGGTGACCACCCGGGACCCGCGCAGCAGCCCGGTCACGGCGGCGACGTCGGCGTCCCGCCCCAGCAGCGGGTTCGGCTCGTGCGGCACGCCCTGCCGCACCGGCGCCGCGTCGGCGGTGAGCAGCTCCTGGTACACGGCCCGCAGCCCCGGCCCGGGATCGGTCCCCAGCTGCTCCCGCAGTCCGCGGCGGTAGGCGTCGTACCGGGTCAGCGCCGCGGCCCGGCCCGAGGTCCCCGCCTCGCAGCGCAGCAGCTCCGCCAGCACCTCCTCGTCCCGCGGCAGCTCCCGGGCCAGTTCGGCCAGCGGCCCCGCGGCCTCCTCGCGCCGCCCGAGCCGGGCGAGCGCCAGCGCCCGGGACCGGGCCAGCGAGCGCAGGGCCGGTACCCGGCCGAGGCGCAGCGCGACCACCGGGTCGTGCAGCTCCTCCCCGGCCCCGCCGCCGCCGCTGCCGTCCCACAGCGCCAGCCCCGCCTCGGCCCGCTCCAGGGCGCCCGCGTGATCCCCGGCCCGCGCGCGCTCGGTGCTCGCCGCCTCGTGCAGCAGCAGCGCGGAGCTGTCGACCTGCGCCTCGTCCAGGGCCAGCCGGTAGCCCGTCGGCGTGCTCACGACCAGCTCGGCACCCACCTGAGCCCGCAGCCGCGACACCAGCACCTGCACCGCCTTGCCCGGCCGCTCCGGCAATTCGTCCGGCCACAGCCCCTCCACCAGCCGACCCGTGCTGCACCCGCCCCGCAGATCCCCGGCGAGCAGCGCCAGCAGCCCGCGCAGCCGGGGCGCGGTGATCTCCCGCCCACGGCAGGCGACTCGGGGCAGCAGGGTCAACTCGGTCGTCACGCCTGCACATTAGCCAGTCGCGGCAGGTCCCACAGGCCCTGGGCGGGCCTGTGCTCACATCCGCCGGCCAGACCCTGTGCGGTGCGCTTAACCCCCGGTGATCGAGAGCGGAGACACCGGCGTAATGAGCGGTTCGTACGGTCACGAAGGGTGAGATCGGACCGAGCACTGGGGAAGGGGGCGCCCGTGGCCGCGGCGGGCTCGCGGAGCGAGGGCACGACGAAGGTGCGGACGGTCTGCTCGTACTGCGGGGTGGGCTGCGGCCTGGTCCTCGACATCGGCAGGGGACCGGACGGACGGCGTACGGTCCTGAAGGCGGCCGGGGACAAGCAGCACCCGGCGAACGCCGGCCGGCTGTGCACCAAGGGCGCGACCACCGCCGACATGCTCGCTGCGCCGGGCCGGCTGACCACCGCCCTCGTCCGCCCGGACCGCGGCGAGGAGGCGCGGCCCGTTCCCGTGGCGGACGCCGTCACCGAGACCGCCCGCCGCCTGCGCGCCATCGTCGACGAGCACGGCCCCGACGCGGTCGCCCTCTATGTCTCCGGCCAGATGACCCTGGAGGCCCAGTACCTGGCGAACAAGCTGGCCAAGGGCTTCATCCGGACCAACCAGATCGAGTCCAACTCCCGGCTGTGCATGGCGAGCGCCGGTACCGGTTACAAGCTGTCGCTGGGCGCGGACGGGCCGCCCGGCTCCTACCAGGATCTCGACAGGGCCGACGTCTTCCTCGTCATCGGCTCCAACATGGCCGACTGCCACCCGATCCTCTTCCTGCGGATGATGGACCGGGTGAAGTCGGCGGGCGCCCGGCTGATCGTCGTGGACCCGCGCCGTACCGCCACCGCCGCCAAGGCCGACCTGTTCCTCCAGCTCAGGCCGGGCACGGACCTCGCCCTGCTCAACGGGCTGCTGCACCTGCTGCACGCCGACGGCCACACCGACCCCGACTTCATCGCCGCCCACACCGAGGGCTGGGAGGCGATGCCCGCATTCCTCGCCGACTACCCGCCCGCCACCGTCGCCGGGATCACCGGCGTGCCGGAGGCGGACCTCCGCGCGGCCGCCCGGCTGATCGGCGAGGCGGGGGAGTGGACGAGCTGCTGGACGATGGGCCTGAACCAGTCCACGCACGGCACCTGGAACACCAACGCCCTGATCAACCTGCACCTCGCCACCGGCGCGATCTGCCGCCCCGGCAGCGGCCCCTTCTCCCTCACGGGTCAGCCCAACGCGATGGGCGGCCGGGAGATGGGCTACATGGGCCCCGGCCTGCCCGGGCAGCGCTCCGTCCTCGTCGACGCCGACCGGGCCTTCGTGGAGGAGCTGTGGGAACGGGAGCCGGGCACCCTGCGCGCCGACGGTGCCGGCCGGGGCACGATCGAGATGTTCCGGAGGATGGCCGTCGGTGACATCAAGGCGTGCTGGATCATCTGCACCAACCCGGTCGCCTCCGTCGCGAACCGCAGGACGGTCATCGAGGGCCTGGAGACGGCCGAGTTCGTCGTCACGCAGGACGTCTTCGCCGACACGGAGACGAACGCGTACGCCGACGTCGTGCTGCCGGGCGCGCTGTGGACCGAGGCCGAGGGCGTGCTGATCAACAGCGAGCGCAACCTCACCCTCGCCCGGCAGGCCGCCGACCCGCCCGGCGAGGCGACGGCGGACTGGCGGCTCATCGCCGCCGTGGCCCGCGCGATGGGCTACGAGACGGGGTTCTCGTACGACAGCGCGGAGGAGATCTTCGAGGAGATCAAACGCGCCTGGAACCCGGTGACCGGCTGGGACCTGCGCGGGGTGACCTATGAGCGGCTGCGTTCGACGCCCGTGCAGTGGCCGGCGGCGCGGGCCGACGGCCCCGACCGCAACCCGGTCCGCTACGTCGGCGAGGACGGCGCACCGACGTTCCCGACCGGTACCGGCCGTGCGGTCTTCCACGCCCGCCCGCACATCCCGGCCGCGGAGATGCCCGACGACGACTACCCGTATCTGCTCAACACCGGGCGCCTGCAGCACCAGTGGCACACCCTGACCAAGACGGGCAGGGTGGCCAAGCTGAACAAGCTCGACCCCGGCCCCTTCGTGGAGGTGCACCCGCGGGACGCGGCCGCACTGGGCATCGCCGAGGGCGACTCGGTGGAGGTCGCCTCGCGGCGCGGGCGGGCGGTGCTGCCGGCGGTCGTCACCGACCGGGTCCGGCCGGGCTGCTGCTTCGCGCCGTTCCACTGGAACGACCTGTTCGGGGAGTACCTGAGCGTCAACGCGGTGACCAACGACGCCGTCGACCCGCTCTCCTTCCAGCCCGAGTTCAAGGTGTGCGCGGTGTCGCTGACCAGGGTGGCCACACCGGTGAGGGTGCAGACGCCGGAGCCGGTGGGGGCACAGGCCACGCCACCGCCGCCGGTGCGGGAGGCGGTCACCGCGGCCGCCCTCGCGGCGGCGCCCGCCCCCACCCCCTTCGGCCTGGAACCCGCGTCCCCACCGGAACTGGCCGAACCCGAACGCCGGTACCTGAGGGGTTTCCTGGCCGGCATCCCGTCCGGCTTCCCCGGCGTACCGGTACTGCCGTCGGACGCGCCGTTCAGCCCTGAGCACGCGCTGTGGGTGAACGGCGTACTGGCCGGCATGTACTCCAGGACCGAGCCGGCACCTGCCGCCGCCTCCCCCGCGCACGCCACCCCCGGCGTCCCGCGGCCGACGGCCGGCGCCGCCCGCCGCCAGGTCCTGATCCTCTGGGCCTCGCAGACCGGCAACGCCGAGGAGTTCGCCGCCACCACGGTCGAGCGGCTCACCGCGGACGGTCATCCCGCCGCCCTCCTGCCCATGGAGGAGGCGGACCTCGCGGCGCTGCCGTCCGAGGCCGACCTGCTGCTGATCACGAGCACCTTCGGCGACGGCGACGCCCCGGACAACGGCGCCGGCTTCTGGGACGCCCTCGCCGCGCCCGACGCCCCGCGCCTGCAGGGCAGGCGCTACTCGGTCCTGGCCCTCGGTGACTCCTCCTACGACGACTTCTGCGGCCACGGCCGCCGCCTGGACCGGCGCCTGGAGGAACTGGACGCGACACGGCTGGCCCCGCGCACCGACTGCGAACCGGACTACGAGACCGAGGCCGAGGGGTGGCTCGACCGGATACGCACGGCGTTGCAGGCCCCCGGACACCCGGACCCCGGACAACCGGACCTCGAGCACCCGGCCCCCGGACACCCGGCCCCCGGACACCCGGCCCCCGGACACCCGGACCTCGAGCACCCGGACCTCGAGCACCCGGCCCCGGCCACTGCGGTGGCCGGCCTCCCGGCTCGCCCGGCCCCGGCCCCGGCCCGCGCGGCTGCCCCCGTGCCCGCTCGTCTCACCGGCAACCGCCTGCTGAGCCTGCCCGGCGCGGGGAAGGAGGTCCGCCGCTTCACCTTCGACACCCGGGACAGCGACACCCCGCTGGTCTACGAGGCCGGCGACGCCCTGGCGGTACGCCCGCTCAACCGGCCGGAGCTGGTGACGGAATGGCTGGCCGTCACCGGCCTGGACGCGGGCGCGGCCGTACGGGTCCAGGGCGTCGGGGACGTACCGTTCGCCGAAGCCCTGCGGCGTCACCTGGACATCACCCGCATCACCCCCGGCCTGCTGCGCTTCGCCGCCGACCGCGCCCGCGACCCGCGCGAGCTGCGCAAGCTCCTGCGCCCGGACAACAAGGGCGGGCTGGCGCAGTGGTCCTGGGGACGCCAGGCCGTGGACCTGGTCGCCGAGTTCGGCATCCGGGCCGGTGCCGAGGAGTGGGCGGACGTCCTGGGCCGTCTGCAGCCCCGCCTGTACTCGATATCGTCCAGCCCCCTGACCGACCCCCACCAGGTGTCGCTGACGGTCTCCGTCGTCCGCTACGAGAACCTGGCCGGCCGCCCCCGCCAGGGCGTGTGCTCCCCCTTCCTCGCCGACGCCGAGCCCGGCACCCCGGTCCCGGTCCGCGTCCGGCGGGCACCGCACTTCCGCCCGCCCGCCGACCCCGCCACACCGGCGGTGATGGTGGGCCCCGGCACCGGCATCGCCCCCTTCATCGGCTTCCTGGAGGAGCGCCGCGCCCGCGGCCACCACGCGCCGAACTGGCTGTTCTTCGGCGAACAGCACCGGGCGACCGACTTCTACTACGAGGAGGAGCTGACCGCCTTCCTCGCCGAGGGCACGCTCACCCGCCTGGACACCGCCTTCTCCCGCGACCAGCGCACCAAGGTCTACGTCCAGGACCGCATGCGTGAACACGGCCCGCTGCTGTGGTCATGGCTGCGGGACGGCGCCCACTTCTACGTCTGCGGCGACGCCTCCCGCATGGCCAAGGACGTCGACCGGGCCCTCAGGGAGATCGCCACGCTCCACGGCGGCCTCGACGAGTCGGAGGCGGCGGCCTACGTCAAGCACCTCACGACCGAGAAGCGCTACGTCCGTGACGTGTACTGACCTCCGGCCGGGGAAATGAGTGGTTCTTCATACAGCTACATATAGGGCCGACTGCATATAAGGCCGACTACATATAGGGCCGACCGATACCTGCACAAGGTGTTTGTCCGGCTAATCCTTCACCCGATCGCCACGCACCCAACACCGCATGGCGGCGTTACTTCGAATATGACCAAGGCGACGCGATCCATGCGGCTGGGCTCCTACACGTTCCTGCCCGCGCCTCCACGCGCGGATTCTGCGAAAGGCATTCTTATGAGGGGCGGCCTGCCGGTCACACTGGAGGTGACGGGGGAGATCCTCCAGGACTTCATGGACGCGATGAGTGCCTTGGAGCGAGATCTCTCGAGACGGTGGGTGGGGGCGGAATCCTGGCTCAGTCAACCACCGGCTGAATGATCAAGCGGCGCCATGTATCACGAGCGACTGGGGCATTACCCAGATCTCGGCGTCGGGTATACGGACGGCAGTCAGATTCCCTTGATTCCTCCGGAATCGGGCTGGGATCCCGCAGCGGAGCTGGCGTTCATGCTGCAGGACGCCATGGAGGAGCAGCAGGCCAGGATCCCGGCCGCACGCCATGAGGATCATCCCGTCGACCCGGCCCCGAGGACGCCCCGCGAAGCCCTGGTGGAAATCACGGCGGAACTGCCCCTGCTGAAAGCTGCCCCTCGGGGTCACCGCAAGGTACGGCCACGGCAGCGCCCGGACGGGCTCCGGATCGCCAGTTACTGCATCGCCGCGCTGGTGACCGTCATCGCCTCCGCGGTGAGCATTTTCGGTGGCCTCGTCGCCTACGACCCGCTGCGCCTGGTGGCGGCGTCCCGGACGCAGAGCGGGCCGGTTCCCTGGTGGCCTCTTCTGGTGTTCGGTCCCTGGCTGGTGGCGGCGCTGTCCATTTTCCGGTCGGCGCTGCACCAGCGCCGTGCCTTTCATTCCTGGTGCGTACTCCTGCTCTTCTCCGCCATCGCCATGACGCTGTGTGTCGCGCAGGCACCGAAGAACGTCGTCGCCACGGCCGCCGCCGCTCTGCCGAGCTTCGCCTCCCTGGCCTGCTTCCAGCAGGTGGTGCGGCAGATCACCCTGACCAGGCCGCCCCGGCGGCGGACCCTGGCCCGGCACCGGGTGAAGTCGGCCGAGGTGCCCACCGACGAAGCGACGGCCGGACGACCGCCCAGGGGCGCCCGGCCGGCCTGACCCCCCTCGCGCCGTGCCGTCCGGCGCCGCGGGCTCACAGGCCGGGGTCGTCGAACTGGTCGAGCAGGAAGTCGATCGGCGGTTGGTCCGTGGCGGCGGACCTGCCGTCGTGCAGGACCTGCTCCGCCCAGATGACCTTGCCGTGGCTGGTGTACCGCGTTCCCCAGCGCTGGGCGAACTGCGCCACCAGGAACAGTCCCCGGCCGCCCTCGTCGGTGGTCGCCGCCCGCCGCAGGCGCGGCGAGGTGCCGCTGCCGTCCGACACCTCGCAGATCAGACAGCGTCCGCGCAGCAGCCGTACGGCGACCGGCGGCGAGCCGTACCTGATCGCGTTCGTGAGCAGCTCGCTGAGGATCAGCTCCGTGGCGAACGCGGCGTCCTCCAGTCCCCACTTCAGCAGCGTCTCCCGGCAGCGCGCCCGTATCGAGGGGACCAGCGCCGGATCCGACGGCACGTCCCACTCGGCCACGCGTGAGGGCGGGATCTTCCGGGTGCGCGCCGCCAGCAGCGCGATGTCGTCACTGGCGGGCGACGGCTTCAGCGCGTCGATGACCGCCTGACACGTCTCCTCCGGAGTACGGCCCCCGTACCCGGCCAGCGCCTGCCGCAGCCTGCTCATCCCGACGTCGATGTCCTGGTCGCGGTCCTCCACCAGACCGTCGGTGTACAGCACCAGTTGCGAACCCTCCGGCAGGCGCAGCTCGGCCGTCTCGAACGGGTAGCCGCCGAGGCCCAGCGGTGCCGAGGCCGGCACGCAGGGACAGGTCACCGTCCCGTCCGGATCCACCACCACCGGCTCCGGATGCCCCGCGCGGGCCATCGTGCAGGAGCCGGCCACCGGGTCGTAGACCGCGTAGAGACAGGTCGCTCCCGTCACCCCCTCCCCCTCGTGGCCGTCCACGGCATCGCCCGCGTCGTCCTCGCCGTCCATGCGGACGACGAGGTCGTCCAGGTTCCCGAGCACCTCGTCCACGGGCAGGTCCAGGGTGGAGAAGTTGTGCACCGCGGTGCGCAGTCGGCCCATCGTCGCCGTCGCGTGCAGCCCGTGGCCGACGACGTCACCCATCACCAGGGCCACGCGAGCGCCCGGGAGCGGGATGACGTCGAACCAGTCCCCGCCCACCCCCACCTCCGCGGGCATGTACCGCCAGGCCACCTCCAGCGCGTCCTGGTCCGGCTGCCCGCGCGGCAGCAGACTGCGCTGCAGCGTCACCGCCATCGCGTGCTCCCGGGTGAACCTGCGGGCGTTGTCGAGGGCCAGCGCCGCCCGCGCGGCCAGCTCCTCCGCGAAGGAGAGGTCCTCCGGCTCGAAGGGCGGCGAATCCGCCGTCCGGTAGAAGTTCACCACGCCCAGCAGGACGTTCCGCGCCCGCAGCGGCACGGTCACCAGCGAACGGAATCCGGCCTCCAGGGCCTTGCGGGCACGCTCGGGATCCTGTGCGCGCCAGCCGTGGGCCTGCCGCAGGTCCGGCTCCAGCAGGACCCGCCGCTCCTGCAGCGTCCGCATCTGCGGCGTCCGGCGCGAGAACGTGATCAGTTCGCCCAGCGGATACACCGGCACCGTCCCCTGATCACCGCCGATCGCCGCCCGGCGCAGATGCCGCCAGCCCTCCGCCGTCGGCTCCCAGCCGCGCAGCACCGCGTCGAGCAGGTCCACCGTCACCAGGTCGGCGAACTGCGGCGCCGTCACGTCGGCCAGCTCCTGGGCCGTCCGCCCCACGTCCAGCGTCGTGCCGATGCCCAGCCCGGCCTCGTACAGCAGTTCCAGCCGCTCCCGTGCGACCTCGGCCCGCCCCGAGACCGCCGCCAGCTCCGTGGTGTCCCGCAGGGTCACCACACTGCCTCCCCGGTCGGCCCGCGGGTACGTCAGCCGCTTGTTCACCGCCAGCAAGTGGTCCCCGGCGAGATGCACCTCGTCGGTGACCGCCTTCGGTGTCGTCAGCAGGAGAGTGATCGGTTCCGGGAGCCCCAGCGCCCGCACCGGCCGCCCCCGCACGTCCGGCGGCAGTCCGAGCAGTCGCGTCGCCTCGTCGTTGGCCAGCACCAGGTGTTCGTCGGCGTCGATGATCAGCACGCCTTCGCGTACCGCGTGCAGGACCGCCTCGTGGTGCTCGTACAGCTGCGCCAGCTCCGCGGGCGCCAGGCCGTGCGTCTGCCGGCGCAGCCGTCGGGACACCAGGGTCGTCCCCGTCACGGCCAGCGCCAGCGCGACGGCGCCGCTGGCCAGGATGATCGGCAGCATCGGCAGCCACAGCGCCGCCACGTTCCTGACCGTGATCCCGGCGGAGACGAGGCCGACCACCGTGCCGTGGGCGTCGGTCACGGGGACCACCGCCTGCACGTCCGTCCCGCTGCCGGCGGGCAGCGGCGGCCCGCCGGCCTGCTCCACCACGGTCCGTCCCTTCAGCGCCGGAGCGATGGTGCCGACGAACTTCTTCCCGATCTCGCTCGGGTAGGGATACGTGTAACGGGTCCCCTTCGTGTCCATGGCGACGACGAAGTCGACACCCGTGCGCTTGCGCACCGCCTCGGCCCTCGGCTGCAGCACCGCCGTGGGGTGCGGGCTCTGCAGCGCCTCGGCGGTGCCGGGCGCGTTCGCGAACGACTGGGCCGCGACGACCGACTCGCGCCGCCCCTGCTGCAGCGCGTCACTCGCCGTCTGGAGCACCATGGCCACCACCGCGGCCACGACCAGCAGGACCACGATGACGACCTGGACGAGAAACACCTGACCGGCCGCACTGCGCGGGTCCAGCAGGGAAGCGCCGCGCGCGTGCGGGCGCCCGACGGACGGACGACGTTCCGGGCCCCCAGGCCGCCCGGACATTTCCTCCATACACCCTTGATACACCGTGGCCGGTGGTCGGGGTCGGGTGACGTGGACGGGACCGGCCCCTCGCCGGGCATCACGTCCCTGACCTGGTTCTTCCCGGAAGTCGGTGCCGACCGCTCCGCCCCCGCCGGACGGCCGGCGGGGGCGGAGCGGACGGATCGGAGCCCTCGGCCTCCTCGGGCCGAGCCTCCGGTCCGCGGGGGCCTACTTGGCGAAGGCCGCGACGCCGTTCGGGGTGCCGAGGCCCGTCGGGCCGTCGTAGCCCTTGCCCGCCTGGCACAGGTAGGTGCCGCAGGACCCGTTGGCGCCGTCGGAGACGTCGTTCAGCTTGTCCGGGTGGGCGTACGGGTAGGACGCCGGGTCGTCACCGGAGGCCGGGGTGCCCGCGAGGGCGTAGACGCCGGCGATGAACGGCGCGGAGGCGCTGGTGCCGCCGTACACGTTCCAGCCGCCGGCCTGGTAGGTGTCGTAGACGGCGAGACCGGTGGCCGGGTCGGCGACGGCCGCGACGTCGGCGACGGCGCGCTTGCCGCAGCCGGTGTCCTTCTGCCAGGACGGCTTGGCGCCGTACTGCGCGCAGCCCGAGCCCGCGCCGTCACCGCCCGCGGACGCGCCCCAGACGGACTCGGACCAGCCGCGGGTGCTGCTGTCCTTCTTGAGCGAGGTGCCCCCGACAGCGGTCACGTACGGGGAGGCGGCCGGATACTCGACGCCGTAGCCGCTGTCACCGGAGCTGACGGTGATGGCGACGCCGGGGTGCTTGAAGTACTTGTCGTCGGCGGAGGTGTCAGCGGCCTCCTCGGCGCCGCCGTAGCTGTTGGAGACGTACTTGGCACCCTGCTTGACGGCCTGGTTCACGGCCGCGCCGAGGTCGTCCATGCCGGCCGACTTGGCCTCGACGAGCAGGATGTGGCACTGCGGACAGGCCGCACTGACCATGTCCACGTCGAGCGAGATCTCACCCGCCCAACCCTGGTCGGGTGCGGGGTACTTCGTGCCGCCGTCCTGGTCGATCTTCTGGAAGCAGCCGTTGCTCGTGCTGCACTCGGGCAGGCCGTACTGCGACCGGTAGGCCGCCAGGTCCTTCTCGGCGTTCGGGTCGTCGTTCGCGTCGACGATCGCGACGGTGGCACCCTTGCCGCCGTCCTTGGGCAGGTTGTAGGCGGCCTGCAGGTCGGCGGGTCCGAGGCCCTTGGGGGTGTCGTGGCGGCCGAGGGACTTCAGCGCCTTCAGGTCGGTACGGACAACCGCTTCGCACGCCATGTAGCCGGGCTTGCTCGGCTCCGAACAGAGCCGGTGGGCGGGGGCTGCGGCGGCCGTGGGGGCCGCTGCGGTCGGGTGGGCCGTGGCGGCCGTCGTCGCGAAGGCCGCCGACTGTGAGGCGACGGCCAGGCCGCCGGTGATCAGGGCCGCTGCGGACAGGAGCGCGGGCGCGCCGCGGCGTATCGGGTTCCTTCTGCGGTGAGAACGCAATGAACTGCCCTCCGTGGGGGGATGGGAGGCTCCACACCGGCGGCCGGAGGGCTCTGCCCGCACGTTATGTCACGTGCATGACAATCGCTTTCCGTTGGGGGTGGCCGGATGGGGCCGCATTCGGGCAAGGCTGTCGAGTGCCACCCCGGTCAGTGGTGGCTGTTGAAGAGGTTAGGGACAGTTTGCCGAAGAGAACAGAGCCAGTTGGTAAAACATCGCCTTCAACTCCCGTGCCGCAGAGGTACCTTGTGCAGCCATGGAGCTGGATGATGGAACCGTCAACGACCTGATGTCACTGGGCCTGCCTCGCTACGAGGCACGGGTCTACCTGACTCTCATCAGGCGTGGTTCGTACACGGCCGCCGAGGTGGCGCGCGAAGCCGATGTGCCACGGCAACGGGTGTACGACGTGCTGGACGCCCTGATCCGAAGACAGTTGGCCACCACTCACCCCGGGCGGGTGGCGACGTACTCGGGCGTCACACCGGAGTTGGCCCTCGCCCGGCTGATGGCGGTGCAACGGGAGTCCGTCGACCGCCTGGAGCGGGTCTCGCAAGGTCTGTCCGAGGTCCTGCAGCCGCTCTACTTCCAAGGACGGGAACACACCGACCCCCTGGACTACATCGAGATCCTGCGCGACCCGAAGGCCATCTCCGAACGCTTCGCCGACATCCAGCGGCAGGCGCGACACGAACTGCTCACCTTCTGCAAACCGCCGTTCGTCGCCCCCGCCGAGAACACGGAGGGCATGGAGGTGGTCCGCCGACTGCACCGGGCGGGCGGCACCGTCCGGGCGATCTACCTCGACGCCTCCCTGGACGACCCCGAGACGATGGACCACGTACGACGCTTCGCCGCCGCGGGGGAGGAGGCCCGCTTCGCCGCCGAACTCCCCCTGAAACTCGTCATAGCCGACGCCTCCCTCGTCCTGTGCGACATGCCCGACCCGGTGGCCGGCGAGGGCACCACGACCACCCTCTTCATCGAACATCCCGCCCTGGCGAGCTGCCTGAGGCTGGCCTTCGACACGGTCTGGAACGGCGCGGCACCCGGACCGGCGACGGGGTGACACGGCGAGGCATGGGCCCGGCCGGGGAGTGCGGGCGTCCGCGGCACGATCACCATCGACGAGCGTCCAGGGAGGCGTTGGGGGCCTCGGAGACCTCGTCCTTCAGCCCGGCGCAGGTGATCGCGCGGCTGTCGCGGGGCTCACCCAGCAGGGCCGTCGTAGGTCCGTGTCCACGCCGGGCGCTGGTGTGACGGGAGTGGCGATGGAGGTACTGATCGTGGACCGGTGGCGGGACACCCGGAGCGGTGAGCCGCTCGACGCCGCCCCGGCACAGCTTCGTGTTCCTGCTCTCCGACCACGGCGTCCGCGGAATCCGGGTGGCCCGGTGGTTCGGGTCACCCGGATCCGCCTCGGCTGCCGTAACAGGCCCTGGGGCGGTTACTTCGGGGGGACGAGCATGTGTTCGGTGCCGAAGGTGGCGCCGGTGTGTGTGTACATGGTGGTCTCACCGTCGGACCAGCGGACGACCAGGTCGTCAGGCCAGCCGTTGGAGTCGTAGCTGCCCGCCGTCATCACCGAGTCGTGGGACCAGATACTGCCCGCCGAAGCCATGTGGACCTCCCTGCCGACACCGCCGGGGCCGGTCTCCTGGAACTGGGAGACATGTCCGTCGGACCAGCGCACCAGGGTGTCCCAGTTGTTGCCGCCGGTGAAGTCACCCGCGGTCACCAGGGTGGCGTCCTTCCAGGCGCTCTTCGGCTTCTCCAGCTGGTGTTCGGTGCCGAAACCCTTGTCGCCGACCGCGGTGTAGTCGGTGACTTCGCCGTCGCTCCAGCGCACCAGCAGGTCGCTGACGTACTTCGCGGTGCCGAAGCTGCCCCCGGTGATCTGATCGGCATGGCTCCAGATGGATCCGGCGTCGGCCAGTTTGATCCCGCCGTCCAGGCCCTTGGCGCCGACGTCGGGGAAGAGCCTGACCTCGCCGGAGTCGAACACCACCAGCAGGTCCGAACCGTTGCCGCCGGAGAAGTCCCCACCGGTGACGGACTTGGCGTCCTGGAAGATGCCGTGGCGTGCGGCCAGTCGGCGCTCGCCGGTGAAGCCGCCGTTGCCGTCGCCGGTGTACAGGGTGACCTCGCCGTCGGTCCAGACCGCGATCAGGTCGCCCTTGCCGTTGCCGGTGTACTCGCCCGAGGCCAACAGCTTGGCGTGGGACCAGGTCTCACCACCGCCCATGGAGTACGGCAGCGGCGGCTGGTCGTAGGTGCTGCCGTGCTGGGGGACCTGGTTCTTCTTCGCCTCGTCGTACAGGCGGAAGAACCAGTCGCCGTGCATGGGGCTGTAGGTGAGCCAGTCGTCGTCGGCGTCGTCGCCGCCGCCGTGGTAGCCGCCGACGTTGCCGATGATCTCGCCGGTTCCCTTCTTCCAGTCCACCTGGGAGAACCAGGGACCGCCGGAGACACCGCCCCACATACCACGGCACTTGGCCTGGATCTGGTAGAAGCCGGGCAGCGCCTCCGTCTGCGCGGGGCACCGCACCGGATGGTCCTCGGGGTCGTGGCTGGAGGGGTAGCCGACCATCGTGACCTTGTTCAGGTAACCGGGAGTACGCACCAGCGTGTTCGCGCCCACCACGTCCTGCGCCTGCTTGCCGCTCTTCGAAGGCTCGAGCCGGCCGAAAGAGAAGTCCAGATCGGAGATGGGCTTCTTGGTGTTGTGCACGTACCGGTTGTCGGTGAAGAACTTGGCGACCCGGTAGAACCCGAACGTCTGCTTGTCCAGCGTCTTTTCGGCGGCGTACATGGGGACGAAGACGGCCTTGCCCCCGTCACAGTGCCCCGCGGTCAGGATCAGATTGTGGCCGGGGCTCTCCACCACGCTGGCGGTGCAATGGTGCGCGTGCATCCGCTGGGTGGTCGGGTCCGTGTCGTAGGTGAAGATCGTCCCGACGGATGGCAGGCCGAGGATGTGCTCCGCGGTCGGCATGTCGGCCGCCACGCCAGGTCCGGCCGGAGCCGCCCGCCGCAACCGGGCCTTGGCGCTCGGGTCCGACTGCTGTGTGGGCCGCGCCGGGTCGGTGGCCGAGGCCATGCGTTCAGGCGTCCAGAAGCGGATGGCGTCCTCGTCCGAAAAGTCGTCGTCGCCGGTCTCGGTCGCGGCGGACCCGCTCGCGCTCGCCGAGGGTGAGGCCGAGGGCTCCCCGGTGCCGGTCCCGGTCGAGGGGCTGGCAGAGGGCGAGGGCGCGGGTTCGCCGGACGGTCCGGCCGAGGTCCCGGCGGACGGTCCGGCGGACGGCGCCGTCACCGGGGACAAGTGGGGCGCCGGTGTGGCGTCCTGAACCTTGGCCTGCGCCTGGGCGAGGCCTCCCCCTCCGGTCAGGAGCAGGGCAGTTCCGGCCGCGAGGACCACGAGGCGCGATATTCGTCTGTATGAGGTATGCAAGGAATGCTTTCTGAGTCATGGACGAACTCCCTCCGGACCGGAAGGGGCCGGAGGGAGCGAAGGAAAGACGGAGGAAGAACCGAGGAAGGCGGGGAGCACAGTCCGGCGCGCGCCCACCGGCGCCCGCTCGAGCCGCCCGGGGGACGGTCCGCGGCCGCCGGGTCCGCCGCTACGCGGAGGGCGCTGCCTTCCGTGAGCGGCGGCGCCGCACCGCGAACGCGCCGCCGGAGGCGAGGGCCAGCCCCGTGGCCGCGACGCCACCGGTGACCGCCCAGGACGGGTCGCCTCCGTCCGCGACGGGCCGGCCGGCGATCGTGACGTGCTGCTTGGTGGTCTGCTGCCCGTGGTGGCTGACCACCGTCACGGTGTAGCGGCCGTCGGGTACGTCGCCTCGCACTTCTCCGTGGCCCGCGTAGACCGTGCCGGGGTCGTCGCATTTGCAGCCGGGGTCGTCCGGGCTGCCCGTCTTGATGGTCAACGGGCCCTTGAGGATCGGCGAGGTGACGGTGAGGGAGTCCTCCCCCGGTGCGGCCCGCAGGTCGGTGAGGACCACCCGGACGTCACTGCCCGGGCGGAGGGAGGCGGGTGTGTCGCTGCCGGGGGACGCGTTCCTGGGACCGATGACGAACCGGTAGATCTGCGCAGTGTTCTCGGCCAGGACCTTGAGTCGTGCGGTGGCGACGGTACGGCCGTGGCTCGTCGCGGTGACCGGATAGGTGCCCGCGCGCAGGCCCGAGCGGACGCGGTGGTCCGTTCCCGGCGCGTCCACCTGGACCGACTGCGTCGACCCCTTCTTCAGGGGAGTCAGGGTGATCGGCTCCTGCAGGGCCGGGGAGGTGACCTCGACCTTGTCCCATCCCGGTGGCATCCCGTCGAGGCTGAACGAGACGTCGTCACCCGCCTCCAAGGCGAGGTTCTGAGCCACGTGGTACTCCAGTCGGACCGCCGGACGCGGGCTGCCGCCCGGAGCCGGGCTCGCGCTCTCGGCCGATGCCACTGCCGCCCCTCCCAGCAGAGCGGTTACGGCGAGACCGGTGACACCCACGACCCCAACTGCTTTGCGGAACAACGATTCCCCCATGGTCAGAGATGGCTGGGCCGGTACGACCGCATCCTTCAGTCGACCAGGAAGAGGGCAGGAGGGGGCAGTTGGTTGCCGACGACCGGGGCTCGGCATGGGCGACGAACCGGGTTCAGCACGCGACGGACTCAATGCACCGTGGCACCAGAGGTCTTTTGTGGTGCGGGTTACGCAGAGTCGTGACGGCTGTCGCGGGCTGCGCCATGCCGGGAGGGTCCCGACGGCGGTTCCTCTGCCTCAGCCGCGCGAACCAGGCCTGGACGCGCTGGAAGCCAAGTTGCCAAAGGCGGCAGCCCACTTGGACGCCGCCCAGCACGACCTGCTGGCCTTCACCGCTTTCCCGCGTGAGATCTGGCGGCAGATCTGGTCGAACAACCCGCAGGAACGGCTCAACAAGGAGATCCGCCGCCGCACCGACGTCGTCGGCATCTTCCCCGACCGCACCGCCCCGATCCGCCTGGTCGGCGCGGTCCTGGCCGAGCAGAACGACGAGTGGACCGAAGCCCGCCGCTATATGGGACGCGACCTGCCGGCCAAGGCCCGCCTCCACCCGATCGAGTCAGAAACCGACAAGTCCATCCTGCCCACCGAACTCACGGCATAGCCTCAAAACGAGATCACCGAGTGGCCGTCGATACACCACTCCAGCGGACGGGACCCCCACGACCTCTTCGTCCCGAAGCAAATCGGATGAGCCCTCCGCCCTGGGCCAAAGCATCTCTCACCAGCGGTGACGGTCCGCTGGAGTCCGTACTCGTCCGCCGTTGTCCGTGGGCGTTGTCACGCAGTTACACACTCAGCCGAGCCAGCGGGACCTCGCGTCGGCGGTCAACTCGACTTGGTGACGAGCCAGGTGAAGGCACCGCTGTTGCCAGTGATCCGGTCGGCCAAGAATCGGTGATGTCAGTCCAGCCGTCGAGGTAGGCGCTGCGCGCGCCGTGCTCTGCTGCCTGGTCATAGCAGAGGGTGAACCTGTAGACCCTGACGTCTTCAAAGATCGGTGTACTGAACGACGAGGCTCGACACCATGAATCCGTGATCAGTCCGGCACCTGGTGAACGGGAGCGGGCGGTGAGGTCAAGGCCGGCGGTACGCCATCAGCTTGGGAAGCTGCGAGCTTTTGGGGCCGGTTTCAGCGCCGACCTGGATGAAGGGTTCGCTCGGGGCCTCGACAGGTGCTGCCCCAGTCACCGTGGTTCCTCGCTGTTCCCCGCTCGATCCGGTGCGGTTGTGGTGCGTTCCGTCGGCGTTCGGAACCACCCAGGGACCTGTGCAGGTAGCTCAAAGGTGCTGCTTCGCCGAGCCGACGAGTCGGCTGATGTTGTCACGGGTCCGTGCTCTCAGCTCATCCAGCTCGGCCCTGGCGCCCGCCTTGGGAAGCTCCGTGATGTCCGCAAGTACGTCTTCCGCGGTCCGACTCAGCCTGTCGTCATCCGTCAGCATCTGCACCCGGAAAAGGGCCTCCTGGGCGCTGGAGCGCAAGTCGTAGGCGCGGATGCGCACCGCGTCGGGGTCCCCCGGTGGCGGCTGCTCATGCTCACAGAACCACAGATGGACCAGACAGCGCCGATAGTTGACCAGCGCGCCGGCGTAGGCGGAGTAGGCATCGAGTCGCTCCTGCCGAAGCTTCTCGCGGCGGGTGAACTGATGGCTCCTGTCGGTGGTGCGCTGCTGGAACGCCAGAGTGATCCCCGACCCGAGCAGGGTTCCGAGAACGGCTATGGCGCTGGCGATGATGGACTCCACGCCACAAGCTGATCACGTCTCGCCGCCATGGGTGGGCCGCTGGCCCAACTTCAGGCCAAGCCTGCGATGCCCTCGGCGCAACTGACGCCGAGGTCATGACCTTCTGATCCGTAGCTCTATGTGGATCGGTCGGTGAGGGTCATACCGGTCGGGCGACGGCTTTGCGAGGGCACTACTGGACAGGGCCGGTTGCTGTGGTGGCTGTACTTCGCTGCTGTACGCACTGGGTGCTTCGATCAGACGGTGTCGATCTGCCAGGCGATCACGCCTGTAGATCCTTTGACGCCATCGATATCGATGCGTACCGGCAGTTTGTGCGCGGTGAGCCGTTGCTGCACCACGGATTTGTCGCACGGCACCTCGGCCTTCGGCCCTGTACTTGCCGGTGTGAGTGTCAACTGTGCGTTGCCGCTGCCGATACACACCAGGTTGAGCTTGTATGTCTTGCCCTGGCTCAGGGTGGGCTCTGTATGGATGCCGTCGGTCACGCGCTCCGCGCCGGCCTCGACCATCGTTCCGCTGTGAACGGCGGCGAGCGCCGCCTGGGCCTGGTCGGTGAGCTTCTTCTCCTGCGCTCTGGTCGTAGCCTGAGACGCGCTCACTGTGGCTGATGACGATGTCGGGTTGGCGGCCGCACCTCCACCACTGCCGGAGGTGCACGAGGCCAGCAGCAGTGCCGACGCTGCCACAGCGCATCCGGCGAACCAGGCCCGCGGGCTCGAATTAGTCATGAGGAGGTTTCCCAGCACTTCCAACCAGTTTCGGACGTGGGCAAAATCAGGGAAGCTGGCGTCGCACCAGTACCACCACGACCAGCGCCACCAGAGCTGCCGCGTACAGCACCACAAGCGCTGGCGGAAGCCACGACTGGGGCAACCCTGCTTGCCGTGCCTCGCGCGCCTTCTTCACACATTCGCCTACCCCGATCAGCCCGCCCAGGAATTCGATCCAGTGCGCATAGCGGTGCCAACCCGGGTTGTTGAGGACCGTCAGCGCGAAGGCGCCGCCGCCCGTCATCACAGTCGCCCATAAGTATGTGGTGGACGGCACCATTTCCGGCTCGTCCTTCTCAACTGCACTATCTGACACAGCTTCCGCGTCCCCTTCGCTGTCGCGTCACGTCGGGCGATCATTGGCCGTTTGTTACAGACGCGACCGGGCAGCTCAGGGTTGCCCAGCTCACTGCGACCGACCGAGTGGCGTTCACTCTCGCCCGTCTACTCCTCGTGCACCCGGCAGATCTCTTGACCCACCACTCACCCCAGCTCCCATACCGCACGCCGTCGACCCACACACCGTGGAGCGGGCGTGGTTCATGGCGTCCAGGTGGAGCGCGCCACTACGAACGACCTGGACGCCATGGGCCGCGTCTGCTCGGCTCTGCCTGGGCCGATGGTGTGCGGGACGGGAGCCCTCAGCATCCGCCACAACGGATCCGCGGTCGGCGACGGCAGGCACCCCCTCCATCCCGGTGCCGGCCGATCCCCCGCCGGAGGCATTGTCTGACCGCGGCTTGCCGTCCAGGTCTCGACTCGGGGCCGTAACTCGCTGCGGCCCCAGGGTCCGGCCCCTGCGCCGTAGACGTGTGGGGGCCGGGCCCAGGGGCCAGCCCGCGCCATGTGCGGGCACTTGACCCGCCGGAGCCTCGACACATCGCGGTCTGGCGGTCGGTGCGGAGGAGCGGGGACACCAAGATCGGGAAGCCCCGGCGCACGCTCGCTCTGCCGGCGCGCTGCGTGGATGCCCTCTGGCAGCAGTTCGAGGATCAGGGGTGGGACCGGCTCGCCGCTGATGAGGAGTGGGAGGAACACGGCTTGGGTTTCTCGTCAGGAGTGGGCAAGCCGCTTGATGCCGCCAACGTCCGCCGAGCCTTCCGCCAGGCGCTCAAGGGGATCGACGGGATCAATGCCGTCGAGTGGACGTCGAGGGAGCTGCGGCACAGCTTCGTTTCTCTGCTGTCCGACCGGGGCGTGCCGCTGGAGGAGATCTCGCGGCTCGTCGGGCACTCGGGGACGGCCGTGACCGAGGAGGTCTACCGGAAGCAGAGCCGGCCCGTGATCCAGACCGGCGCCGTAATCGTGGACGGCATCTTCGGCACGCAGGAACGACGGCCGTAGCCACGCAGAAAGCGGTAGTCACTCAGATAGACACGCAAGCGAAAACAGGTGAGGCACCTAGGAACGTTCCTAGGTGCCTCACCTGCTGTTTCGGCTGTCGGGGTGGCGGGATTTGAACCCACGACCTCTTCGTCCCGAACGCGATCGCAGGCCGGCTTGACCTCCGTGATCATCTCGCTGGTCTGGGAGTAGGTCGTGGTCATCGTCCATGGACGTCCAGGACCGTAAGTACTCGTGCAGGCAGTTTGGCCCCCCATTTGGCCCCCAGTACGAGCGCGACCCAAGGGCAGCAAGTCGGACGACATCGGCTGAGCCAAGCTCATCGCCGAGCCACAGTAGGGCCCCCGCGTCCGGGGTGCCCTGCCCTATGCTGCACCTCATAACCCGAAGGCGCTCACGGCCGGGATGCTGGACCTGCTTGCGTTCCCGCAGAGTCGTCGACCGAGGTCGCCGCAGGTGGATCTGCAATCATCGCCTTCGCCAAGTCCGCCAGTACTTCGGCTCTGTGCCTGGCGCTGAGGCCTCCGTCTCGGACCATGCGCTCAGCAGCCAGGTATCTCGAGAACTCCAACGGCTGCTCGAAGTAAGCATGCAAGTGCGCAGCAGCGGCCTCCGCTGCCTTCACGAAAGTGCGACTCACATAGCCGGACAGGGCCGCAGCCACAGCCCCCAAGCCCCCCGCGACGACAGACCCAGCCGTCGTGCCCGCCCTGAGAGACACCACGACGAAGATCACGAGTAGGGCAAACCCCGCCCCGCTTGCCATCTGCGCGTTTCTAAAAGATCGCTTCGCTTGCCCCAGTGCGATCTCGTGGTAAAGATCCAACCGGGAGTGTGTGACGCCCCAAAGCGCCGGCAGAGTCAAGGCCGCCCCATCGCCGTCCTCGGGTGTCCTGACTTCTTGGGCGTGTAGGCGAAGCGCCTCACCCAAGAGGCGCTCGGCGTCGCGCAGTCGCTCTCGCCCCTCGACAACGTGAGGACTCTCGGTGGCCACCGGTGCCATCGAGAACGTTGCCAAGACAAGCGCCCCTAGGAAAAGCGCCATGCCCGTGATGCCCACGCTCTGAGCCGCACCCAAGGCCACCGCGTGGGTCTTGTTCAGAACTACGCCACCCACCACCAACAGAACGCCGAAGGCCGCCAGTACGCCGGCAAGCCTGCGGCGCCATCTCATTGATTGGCTGCCTGCGTCAGTCGACGAACTTCTCCCCATAGCTGATCAGCTTGAGGGTGCCAGGATGAACCGTCCACCGCTTGGGCCAACCTGATCACAGGCGAGCCAGGGGGAGCATTGTCCTGAAGGAGGACGACGTGGGCTGAGCCAAGCTCTGCGCAGGCGCGAGAGAGCCCGCACGTTGGTCCTGGACCGCTTGCTCCCAAACGCGATCAGGCGCTAGCACACCTTGCCAAAGTACTGTTCTGGCGCCCTCGTCCCACGCCCGTCCATCATCGGCCGTGAGAGTACGGCTGTGACTGCCTCGTTGGCCCCCCCCGTTGGCGCCTGTGAACGGACCCTCCGCGGGGGAGGCCCTTCGGACGTGCAGTCAGTTCAACGCGGCCACGACAGAGCGGGCAACCGCTTCAGCGAGACGGGGTGGCACGCTGTTGCCTACCTGAGCTTGAACCGACGACCGCGACCCGACGAACTCGAAGCTGTCGGGGAAGGTGAAGAGACGCTTCAGTTCAGGGATGCGTAGGCGCCTGTTGTCCCAGTGGAACGGACCTACGTACGGACCCGGTTGCGCCTGAATCGTCGGGGAGGGCTTGGCAGGGTCCAACTTCAGCAGGAAGGACCAGTACCTACTCCGCCACTCGAATAGCGGATCGGGGTGGCCGCGCTTCTCGGTATAGAAGAGGTAGTTGTCTCCCGGTGGAACATCGGGCAGGAGATGACCGAACTGGCCTCCTACGTTTTCCTCCGGCTCTGGATCACAAACGAGTCCCTCCAGAGCCTCGCCGGTCGTTACGTACGGAGCAGAACCTTCTGTACCCGATGACCTGCGCTCCCACTTGCCCGTGTGAGTCGCTGTAGGCAAGGAGGGAGTGCGCTCCCCTGCGGGCGCGCCGACGATGAAGAGGCGTGGCCTGGCTTGGGGAACGCCATAATCTGCAGCGTTCAGGACCTTCCAGTCGAATTCATACCCCGCCTCTTTGATCTCCTTCAGCAGTCGATCAAAGGCGGGGCGGCTGGCCTTGTTGTTATACGTCAAGGCATAGACGTTCTCCAGGATAAAAGCCCGTGGCTTTGACTCCCGAAGAACCCGCGTGTATTCCTGCAAGAGGCTGGCGTCGGGATCCAGCCCCTCTCGCTTCCAGTCCAGCCAGAATCCCGATTTCGAGAAAGGCGTGCACGGAGGGCCGCCTACCAGTAGATCGGGCCGCTCACCATTCTTCAGGCCAGCGCGATCCAGGATCTCGGAGGTGGTCGTTTTCAGGATGTCGTTGACGATAACGGAGTCGAGGGCAGGGAAGTTCTTCTCCATGGTGAGAGCCGCGTCCTTGTTGCGCTCTACCGCGGCTCGTACCTCGAAACCGGCGGCCTCGACGCCAAGGTCGAGGCCACCGGCCCCGGAGAATAGAGAGATCGCCACCCCTTGACTGTTCATGAGCTGTAGTGTGCCACAAGCGCTGGCAGGGGCGGGAGGGAGCTGCAGAGTTAGCTGTCCAAGGCGCCAAAGCCGCCCTGCGCAGCCTCGCGCAACCTGTCAAGCTCCGCCTGCTGCTCAGTCATGAGCTTGTTCAGTTGGTTGCTGACTTGCGCGCTGATCTTGAACTGGAAGCCGCGCCAGAAGCTGTAGAAATCCTGCGGCTTGTCGAACTCGCCGCGGCCATCCCGTAGTGCTGCGATGGAGTCCACCGCTCCGATGTACTCGCGTGTTGTCGATGAACGACGTCTGCTGGCAATGCGCCAAGGCTCCTGCACTATTACTTCGAGATCGTCCACGCGCCATGCCGAAGAATCGTTCAATGTGTAGATCACGAGAATGTCTAGATGGGAGTTGTAATCTCCGAAAGGTCGAAATGTTCCCGGCCAGTGAAGATTTGGCCACTTAAAATATGTGTTCCCTGTGTAAAGGGTGATTCTGCTTTGCGTCCGTCCGGTCGCAACCCCCTTCGTTGTAACTGCCCTGCGCGCCGCCTTGATGTCAATAGCATGGTATCCGCCGAATCGCGGTCCGAAGATTTCGAGGTCCGGATATCCGCGCTCTGATCCTCGCTGGTATTCGATCCCGTCTGTTTCGGTGATGGCGGCTAGGATGAAGTCAATGATTGAGACTTCGATGATATTTGCCAGCGCGGCCGGTTCCTTCGGGAGTGGAAGCAGGTGGCCTCGTGCGGCAAGTTTCTCTTCTAGATCTTTAGGGTCCGTGATTGTGATTGGCCAGTTGGCGTCCGGGCTGTCAGTTCGCAGCGCTCCCCTTACGTCGAACTTGTACCGGCCGCAAATATCACGCAGCCAATCTTTAATCATGTCCGCACTCGTCACGGGCCGATCTTGCCATGGAGGGGCCGCAAAGATGGGTGGAATTAGATATGCGCCTAATCTCGCGATCTGTCTCAAATGCCCCTTCTGTTGTCACGTGGGGCACGGAGGCATCAGGGTCAGGGCCCAGGTCAATGTGGCAGGAACCTAAGTTTCTCCTGCCTCGAGCGCGTATCGTCGCGCTAGATAGCCCTCGCGCAGTAGGTTCTTTGGCGTAACGGTGTTTCGTTCGGCAGCAAGTTCGCGGCTGGTCGGTGATCAGCGGCAGCGCCGACTGCCCGTGCCCTTCCAGGGGCCGGCCGCCCGTGCTGAGGGGCTGGCCCAAGTCGCTTCAGGGGCAACCCGGTTCTAAAGTCCCTGGGCTGACGCCGGTCCGAGTCGTAGCCCCGCCGGAGTGTTGGTTGGTGTACGTCGGCAGCCCTGCCTTCCCTGGTCACCAGGTGCAGAAGGCCACGGTCGCATCATCTCCGGACTTGTAACGCGGCCACCGAAGACCGGTGGGGTCTGTCGCCTCGACTCTGCGAACAGTCTCGATAAGTTCATGCGGGCCCCCCGATCGCAGCGTGGTGAACACCTCGTCCCATGTGGCCATGCCGTATTCGGTGACGAGCCTCGACACCCCGTCCGACATGATGGCTGCACTTCGTACGTCACCCAGCTTCGCTGTGCCAGTCAGTACGTGCCGGGCCGACTCCGGATCGGCCCCCGCGACCCAGTAACCATCTGTGGTGTTACGTACCTCTCTCTGAGCGAGCACGAGACGCTGTAGGGCTTCCCTGTGCCCCGGAGTGTGAGTCTCGTGGCGTTCGACTGCTGCTCGCAGGTCAGGAAGGACTTCGTCCACTCGCTGATCGGTGATCAGGGTGTAACCGTCCTTGGCATCGAGAACGACAGGAGAGTCTGCGAGCACGAGGTGGTCGAGTGCTCCCCACCTTTGCCGAAGTATCGCCACAGTGGCTGATGGCGTGCCTGGATTCCTGAGGTCGCACTCTGGGTGCAGCGCCGCAACGTGTGCCACAGCCTGCGCCAAGGCGTCCGACAGCGATACCTCTGGGTCAGCCAGCGTGGCCAGGAGGTGCCCTCCAAGCTGGGCGACGTACCAAGGGACGCCATGGCGGCAACCTGTCGGGAGGCCGGCGGTGCTTAGCCCGTCTAGCACGACGGCGACTGTGGGGGAGCCGGCCACCCAGTCTTCGTTCGGGTTCGTACCCCCCGGTCGGGTGTCAAAGCAAACTCGCATGATCAGCTCTCGTGTCGGTAGAGGGGTGTAACCCGGCTGCTCTCCGTGACTTCCAGGGTCTCGGGGTTGTGCCTGCAGGAGATCAGCGTGGAGAAGCGCTTGGTTCGCACCTCGCGGTACAGCTCCGCAAGGTTGTGCTCGAGGAAGTGCACGACCCCGTTGGCACCGATGGCGTGGATGCCCGCGATGTAGAGGAACGTTCCGCGGCCATCGAGGCGTGGGAGCCGCCCGAGGTAGCCGAAGTCACCTGCCGAGCCATCCTCATCCTGTGGTGATCGGTACGCCTGCCCGGTGCGCTGATCGACAAGGTGCCATGCATGGTCCTTCTCAAACCGCAGATTGTCGTCGCCCTCTAGTACCTGAGCGACTATGGGGGACAGCCGTGGGCCGCAGATAACCACGTGGTTCTCACGGTTCAGGTTGACGATGCCGGTCGGCGGGATGACCTCGTACTGAGCATCGAGTTTCATGCCGCTCAGCAACTTGCGCAGGTGCTCGAAGTTGTCGAGGTCTTCCCTTGTGACGACCTCGCTCGGGTTCTGCTCCGGGTCTTTCCCAGCCTCGTACTTGCCGCCTAGCGATACGGTCACGAGATCCGTGCCGAAGAATGCACGCTCTGGCGGTGGGCCGGCCGATGCAAGCTGGCCCACGCGCCCGCGACTCACTCCCAGCCGCGCTGCAATCTCCGATTGGGTCATGCCGGACGCTTGCGCCTCTTCGATCGCCTCGCGACGGACGCGTGACAGCTCCAGCACCCAACCCTGGTAGGTCCCCATCAGGTCGATTGCTGCCTTGGCTCGGTCGACCGGATCTCCGATGCCAGCGACCCGCTCCATGTCGTCGTGCACAACTCTCCAATCTTCGCCTAGGGGGGCTATCGAACCTTACCGCGAGAGGGGGTTGCGCGCAGCCCTCGCTTTGCTTACGGTACCTATCAGGAAACGGTGCAAGTCCCCCTAAGCAAGTGGGAGGGTCTGCGTCAACTGCTTTGACCTGCACGAATGCGCCCGGAGGGAAGCCCGCGAGGGCCGGTACGAAGGAAGCGACCGTTGCTTGAGAACTCAACAGAGTGCCTGAGGTAGATCACCCCACCTCCGCAAGCAAGTGGGTGGCGCACGTGGGTTCTGTCCCAGCGTGCGAGTACAGCGCGACTCAATCTCCGCAACACCGCTGCGGCCGGTTGCCTCCGCTGCTCGTCTCGTACGAGCAGCGCTGAGGGGAGCCGGATGTTCCGACTTCAACGGCGCGCGGCCCCGGTGCGGGAACACCGGGGCCGCTGTTCGGGCCGTTCCTGATCGAGAGGAACCAGACCCAATGAGCCACATCGTTACTGTTCAGGACGCTGTTACCGCGTTCGCTGACTGGCAGGAGCCGACCGCCACAGAGTTGGACGCGATCGAGCGGGAGATGCCGCTGGTTCTGGCGGAGGTCGACCTGCTGGACGCGCAGATCATCACGCTGGACCGCACGCCGAGCGAGCTGGACGCCCGCCGCCTGCGCCGGGCCCGCCGCCGGGTCCTGGCCGAGCGGACCGCGCTCGCCAACCACACCGCCACGGAAAGCCTGCCGGGTGGTGCGGCATGACGCGCATCCGCAGCGCCCTGCGGCGCCTGCTCGACCGCCTCTTCCCCCCCGCGGAGCGTCTGCCCCTGGTGATGGGCTCGGACTGCGGCGACACCGAGGAGTGGTCAGGCGAACGCTTCATCTGGGAGCCGGGCGACTCGGAGGCGTACGACGGGGAGGCCGGCCGATGAACCGCAAGACCGTGTTGCCCGCCGTCGCGATGACGGCCGTGTCGATGGTCCTCACCCTGGCCGTGGTCGTGATGTGGCTGGGTGCGGCGGTGCCGTGGCCAGTCGCACTGGTCGTCGGTCTCGGCATCGACGGCGGCTGGCTGGCCACCCTCGCCTACGAACGCCGTCTGGCCGCGCAGGGCGACCACAGCAACGCCGTCACTGCCGTGGGTTGGTGCTTCGGCCTGGTCGCGGCCGGCGTCCTGGTGGCGCACGCGCTCACCGCCGACGACTCCGCCGCTTGGCTGGCCGTCGCCTGGCTGCCTGTCGCGGCCAAAGCCCTGTGGCTGGTCCACGGACTGTGGGAGCGCACCGCACTCACCCCCGCCGCCCTGGATGCCATCCGCGGTATCCAGCAGGAGGCGCGTGACGAAGCAGCCGTGGCCCGCGCCCGGCTCCGCGCCGAAGCGGCCACCGAGGAGACCCGGCTGACCGCCGTGACGGGAGCCGGGGCACGCGTCGCACGCGTCCAGGCCAAGACCGCCCACACCCTCGCCGGGGCCTGGGCGACGCTGGAGACAGCCCGTTCCGGTGAGGGCACCGGACGGGCACTGACCAGCGTGACGGCCCGCGTCACACCCGGTGTCACACCCCGCTGGGACCTGCCCGTATGGGGCCCGGTGGAGCCGGTACCGGCGCTTCCCGAGGGTCCCGCGCTCACCGATGACGCGCTCGATGTTGTGGTGGACGAGATCCGGCACAGCGAGGATCCGGCCCTGTCGTATCGGGAGATGGCCTCCCGGTTCCGGGCGGCCGGCCACTCCGCCTCCGAGGTCCGCCTGCGGGCCGCGTGGAAGCGGGTCGTGTGATGGCGGCGCTGCCGGTGTTCCGGTGGCGTCTGGCCCCGGACGGCTACGCCACCTACCGCCAACTCCGGGCGCGCGGCCTGCGCCCGGGTGGTCAGCCGGTGGCCGCGCAGCTCGAACGTCCGCGCCGTCGGCGCGGGCCGCTGGTTGCCTACCTGTACCGCGTCGAGCTGGCCAAGCCGGTCCGGCCGATGACGCCGGCCCGGTGGGCGGCGCTGGACAAGGCCAACTGCGCCCGCCGCACCTGCCCTGCCTGCCGTCGGGATGCGGGCTACGTCATCCCGCCCTCGCTCGGCATGTGCGTGCCCTGCGCCTTCCCCGAACCCTCCCAAGCTGTGAGGAGTTCCTGACATGGGCAAGCCCGACACCCGCCGCCTGGACAAGGCGATCCAGCAGACCACCCGCAAGCTGGAAGCGGTCCAGAACCGCGAGATGTGGCCGCTGAACAGCCGCGAGCGCCGCGCCGTGCTCGGCGCGATCGGATCCGGCGCGGTCAGCCTGCACCGGGGCAACGGCACCGCCCGCGCGGACCGCAGGCTCGACACCGCCTGGCAGTCGGCCGAGACCCGGCTGACCACGGAAATCACGGCCCTGCGGATGGAGCGGCAGCGCATCGTGACCGAGGCCGCCAAGACCAAGGCCGCGAAGAAGTCCTCCGGGTGGTGGTGACCATGTCCCGCACCGACCGTGCCCTTCCCGTCCTGGCCTCGCACTTCCACTGCCCGGACTGCGGACCGCTGGTCTTTGGCGTCACCCGGGCCATCTGCGGCCAGGTGATCCCCGCCCCGGTCGTCGGCGACGGCCCCAGCCGCAAGTGCCCGCCGTGCAAGGCGGCCCTGCGCGCCCACCAGGCCGGCCACCGCCGTTGAGCCCGTGCCCGCCCCCGCTCGCGCCCCTGCCGAGCGGGGGCCCATCACCCCAGACTTCCCGCCCTTCGGGGCAGACAGGAGTACGTCCGTCATGAGCGGCAACGTCGTTCACCTGCACAAGGACACCGACCCCGACCCGGCCCCCGTGACCACGCTGACCGTGGTCCCCGACCCGCCGGCCGCGCCCCCGGTCCCGATCTGGGTCCGCTCCGGGCGCGCCATCAAGAGGGCCGTCACCCACCAGACCACCAAGACCACCGCCCGCACGATCGCCCGGCACTCCCTCTACATCGCCGGTGGCGCCCGGATCGTCGGGCGTCGGGCGTGGGACGGCCGGACCGCTGCCCGCTATGAGCGCTACATGCGCACGGCGGAAGCCGCGGGGAACTTCGAGGCTGCCGCCGATTGGGAGGAGCGCGGGCAGCGCTTCCGCGAGGCACGGCACCGCCGCCGCATGGATCTCCTGCACTCCCCGCTGGACGCGGCCAAGGGCGCCGCCGTCAGTGCCGGCATGGGCATCGGCGGCCTGGTCCTGCTCGGCATCGCGATGGCGATCGCCACCAAGGACGCCTCCGAGGTCGTCACCCCGCTGATGGCCGTCATCAAGTTCATCAATCTGATGGTCACCATCGTGCGGGTGGTGTGGGGCCCGGCGATCACGGTCGGCCCCCTGCTCGCGCTGCTGGCGCTGTGGTCGGTGGGCGCCCACCAGCAGGCCGCACCCCAGTGGGCGCTCCCCGCGAACGTCCGCAGCGGTGAGGGGGAGCCGATCACGCCGTCCATCGTGGTCAAGGCCCTGCGCGACCTCGGCATCCCCGCCCTGCGCAAGGCCATCACCGAGATGGGCGACGCCGGAGCGTCGATGCTGTCCCCGATCGTCATCGCCGGATGCGGGGTCGAGGTCGACGTGACCCTTCCCTCGGGGGTGTCCACCAACGAGGTCCAGGGCAAGCGGCGCAAGCTCGCCGAGAACCTCTCCCGGCACGAGCACGAGGTGTTCATCACCATCCCCACCGCCGCGCGCACGGTGCGGCTGTGGATCGCCGACTCCGGGGCACTGGACGAGCCGATCGGCCCCTCCCCCCTGGTCACCGACGAGACGTTGACCGCCAACTACGAGACCGGCAAGGCCCCCTGGGGCCAGGACCTGCGCGGCGACGCGGCGGCGCTGAGCCTGTATCAGCGGCACCTGCTCATCACCGGTCTGTCCAACCAGGGCAAGACCGCCTCCCTGCGCGCGCTCGCCCTGTGGGCCGTCCTGGACCGCACGGTCGAGGTGCGCATCGCCGATTTGAAGGGCGGTGACTGGGCCATGTTCGACGGCATCGCCACTGTGCTCATCCAGGGCCCGGCCGACGAACAGGTCATCCAGGCCACCGAGATGGTCGAGGGCCTGGTCGAGGAGATGAACCACCGCATCGAGACCCGCCGGACCAACCCGGACACGGTGTTCCCGCCGCTGATCGGCATCGTGGACGAAGCACAGGTGGCGTTCATGTGCCCGGTCAAGGACGAAGACGGCCGCCCCTACGGCGGCTCCAAGGCCACCTCCCGCTACTTCATGGCCGTCCGCAAGATCCACAATCAGGGCCGCGTCGTGAACGTGCTGATGTGGGAAGGCACCCAGGACCCCACCGACCAGAACCTGCCCAAGCTGGTCCGCGAGGGCGCCCACACCCGCGCCGCCCTCGCCCTGGGCACCGAATCCCAGTCCCGCATGGCGCTGGGAGACAAGGCCGTCGACGGCGGCGCCGCCCCGCACCTGCTGCGCCAAGGCCTGGACAAGGGCACCCTGGTCGTCGCCTCCGACGGCATCGACACCCCGGCCGGCCAGTCGTCCATCACCGTGCGCACGCACTACATCAGCGACGACGAAGCCAAGGCCATCGCCGCCCGCGCCCGCGCACTGCGCGACGGCATCACCACCCTGCACACCATCGAACGGGGCGAGGAGCGGGACCCGCTCGCCGACATCGCGGCCGTCGTCGGCAACGACCCCCGCGTGCGCACCCAGGAGGTCATCACCCGGCTCTCCGGACTGAACCCGGCCGCCTACGGCAGCTGGTCGTTCATCGACCTCAAGCGCGTCCTCGACAGCACCGGAGCCGAGCCGTACAAGTCCGACGGCGTCATGGTCATCAGCCGCGACCGCCTCAGCCGCGCCCTCGCCGACCGCGACGAGACGGGTTCCGCTTCCGCCTCCTGACGACAGGGAGCCGACCCCGCCCGGGCCAGGGAGGCAGGGAGAACTCCCTGAACCCCTCCCTGACCCGCCTCCCTGGCTCTGACCAGCCCGAATGATCCATCAGGGAGGCAGGGAGGCCCGCAGGTCAGACCCCCGAAGACCTCCTCCGGGCGGCATCTCCAAGGGGGTGCCGTCACCTCCCTCACCCAGCACCGAAAGGGATTCCGCATGTACCCCGAACCGACCCGCAACGCCCGCGACGGCAGGGCCGACGAGGTCCACCGCCCCATCCCGATCACCCCCGCGCCCGTGGTGGCGGTGCAGCCGGGCAACGTGCCGACGGTCGCGAGCGTCGTCCTACCGGACGGGCGGGTCGTCACCGGCTACGCCGTCGAGCCCGCCAAGCCCGAACCGGTCGCGGCCAAGCCGGCCGTCTCCCGCGCGGCGGTGAACGTCGCCCTCGGGGGCGTCGGGTTCCTCGCGGTGTGCGGCGGGCTGCTGCTGCTCACCACGTTCATCACCGCTCTGACCGCGCTGATCACCCAGCTGATCACTCTCACCGCCGTCCTCTTCGGCGGCTGGATCGCCGTCCAGGTCTTCAGCGCGAGCGGCCGCCGCGAGGGGACCACGGTCAACATCCGTAAGGCCGTCTTCAAGCGCAGCCACTTCCACGGCTGAGCGCAGCTAGCGGGTGACGAACAGGGGAGCTTCTCCCCGGAAGAACTGGCCGTAGTCGTCCGTCTCCATGGGATCGGCAGGGTACGGCCCGAGAGCGGAGAGGCTGGTCATGTCGTACATGACGCGGTCACTCCGCCGGATCTGGCCGGGAACGTACCTGGTCATCGCATGCTCGGCCGCCGACTCAGTCTCCAGCCAGTCGACCTCCAGTTTCGCCACACCGACCCGAAGCGGGCTGTTCTGTGTACCAGCGGCACGCGCCCGTGCACCCGCAGAGAACCCCTTGGGCGAGTACAGAACGGCGCTTTGGGCTGCCACGTCGAGAGCCTTGCCGACAAG
>NZ_JBIUBE010000019.1:0-126543 GCF_044593395.1 Streptomyces sp. NPDC052301
GCATCCTGCAGTCCCGCCCATCTCTGCCGGCCCCGCGTCCCGGGCCGCATCCCCGGGACCTTCCTGCCGGCCGCGAGCCTCGCCGCATCCTGCAGTCCCGCCCATCTCTGCCGGCCCCGCGTCCCGGGCCGCATCCCCGGGACCTTCCTGCCGGCCGCGAGCCTCGCCGCATCCTGCAGTCCCGCCCATCTCTGCCGGCCCCGCGTCCCGGGCCGCATCCCCGGGACCTTCCTGCCGGCCGCGAGCCTCGCCGCATCCTGCAGTCCCGCCCATCTCTGCCGGCCCCGCGTCCCGGGCCGCATCCCCGGGACCTTCCTGCCGGCCGCGAGCCTCGCCGCATCCTGCAGCCCCGCCCACCCCTGCCGGCCCCGCACCCGGCCGCACGCCCCAGACGCCCCGCGGCATCCCTCAGCCCCCAACCCGCCGTCGTAGCACCCGCGTCGACCCCGCCCCCGTACCACCCCTCAGTCCCAAGATCCCCGGGCCGGTGGCAGTGTCGACGTCTCTGTCAGGTCCTTCTCGGTCAGTCGCAGCCCGGGCGCCGCCGCGTTCTCCTGGGCCCAGCGTTCCCGCTTGGTGCCCGGCAGGGCTATCACGTGCCGGCCCTGGGCCAGTACCCAGGCCAGGGCCACCTGGGCCGGGGTGACCTGGTCGCCGTGCCGGCGGGCGACGCGGCGCAGGCCCGCGACGATCGGCTGGTTGGCCGCCATCATCTCGGCGGTGAAACGGGGGTGGCGGGCGCGTACGTCGTCCGGTTCGAAGCCCTCGCCCGGGGTCAGCGTGCCGGTCAGGAAGCCGTTGCCCAGCGGCATCGCCGCCAGGAAGCCCACACCGCGCGCCTCGCACCACGGCAGCAGCGCGTCCAGCGCCTCCGGCGACCACACCGACAGCTCCGCCTGCACCGCGGTCACGGGGAACACCTGCTGCACCCGCTGCAACTGGCGCAGGGTCGCGTCGTACAAGCCCGAACCCGCCCGGCGTCCGCCGCGCGCCCCCACCGCGCACAGACCCAGCGCCCGCACCTTCCCGGCGCGCACCAGGTCGGCCATCGCACCCCACGTCTCCTCCACGGGGACCTCGGGGTCGGCGCGGTGCAGCTGGTAGAGGTCGATCACATCCGTCTGCAGGCGGCGCAGCGAGGCGTCGCACGCCCGCTTCACATAGCCCGGGCGGCCGTTGGCCACGATGTGCTGCTCGCCCACCAGCAGCCCCACCTTCGTGGACACGAACGCCTCCCGGCGCCGCTCCCTGAGCACCCGGCCCAGCAGCAGCTCGTTGGTGAACGGGCCGTACATGTCCGCCGTGTCCAGGAGGTTCGAGCCCAGGTCCAGCGCCCGGTGCACCGTTCTGAGCGACTCCTCGCCCCGCTGCCGTGACCCGCTGTACGCCCAGCTCATCGGCATGCACCCGAGTCCGACGGCCCCCACCGCGAGTGCCCCCGCGCCGATCGTCCTGCGCTCCACCTGCTCGTGAACCTCCCTCTGCCCGGCCCCCAACCTAACCTCTGCGGTTCAGGTCCCTGACATAGCCTCCTTGCCATGACTGCAGACGTATGGCTTCCCATCCCGCCGGAGGAGATCGACGGACTCCCCGAAGGGCTCCGGTACCTGTTCTGGGACGGCGGCGCCGACGGTGAGCAGGAGTTCCCCGGAGACCCCGCGGACTGTGCCGTGTACGTGGTGCCGTACATGAAGCGGTACCCGGTCAAGGTGCGTCCGCTGGCGCAGCTGACCCATGTCCGGCTCGTCCAGACGCTCACCGCGGGCGTCGACGACATGACCTCGCGGCTCACGGACATCGCACCGGGAGCACAGCTGTGCAACGCGCGCGGGGTGCACGAGGCGAGCACGGCCGAACTCGCGCTCACCCTGACCCTCGCCTCCCTGCGCGGCATCCCGGGTTTCGTCCGGGCCCAGGACCAGGGGCGCTGGGAGAGCGGGTTCCACCCCTCGCTCGCCGACAAGAACGTCCTCATCGTCGGCTACGGCGCCATCGGCGCCGCCATCGAGGACCGGCTCGAACCGTTCGAGGTAGCGCGGGTGGCGCGCATCGCGCGCTCCCGGCGCACCACAGCGCGCGGGCTTGTGCATCCGATCACCGATGTGCTCTCACTGCTTCCGGAAGCCGATGTCGTGATCCTCTCCATCCCCCTCACCGAGGCCACGCAGGGCCTGGTCGACGCCGATTTCCTCGCACGGATGAAGGACGGGGCGCTGCTGGTCAATGTCGCTCGCGGGCCCGTCGTGGACACCAAGGCGCTGCTCGCCGAGGTGGAGCGCGGCCGGATCACCGCCGCCCTGGACGTCACCGACCCCGAGCCGCTGCCGCCCGGACACCCCTTGTGGCAGGCGCCCGGCGTGCTGATCAGCCCTCATGTCGGCGGCCCGTCCTCGGCCTTCCTGCCGCGCGCCAAGCGACTGCTGGTCGACCAGTTGACCCGTTTCGTGAACCAGGAGCCGTTGCGCAACGTGATCCTGACGACGGCAGCGGACGGTCGGTAGTCCGGCTTCTGCACCCTCCGCAACCCCTCGGACGCGGCCCGTACGCACATCCCCGCTGGTCGTCACGGAGCGTAGAGAAGCTATGTCCCTGAGTGACGATCCTGGTGTATCGTCCCGACAGGGGCTGCGCCGCCGACGTTCGGCGCCGGGGATGGACATTTCAGATTTTGTGAGGGGGGCGACGGGCGATGCACGGCCTATGGACGAACGATCCGACGCGGCGGAGCCGCCGACGGCGACCCTGGCGCACGGCCGCGCGCAGGCGCGGCCATCACACCAGCCACCACAGCCACCAGCGCAGGCACAGCGGCCGCCGCAGGCATGCGCACCCAGCGCACCGGGGCCGGGACGCGGGAGCGACGCGGAGCGGGAGGCCCCGGTGAGCGCGCCGCCCTCCGTGACGACCACCCTCGAGGAAGCGGTGCGCGCACCGCACCCGCAGGACACGCCGCCGGACCGCCGGCCGGCCCCCGGTGAGGGCACGCGGCTGACGGAGCAGCTCGTCCTCGCCCTGGTCTGCGCGGCCTAAGCCGTCGGCGCCGCGTGTGACTGGGGTACGCAGGAAGTCGCGCTGATCATGGGCGACTTCGGGCTGACCGCCGCGGCGGGCACCGCCGCCGTCTCCTGCTTCGTGTACGCCCGCAACCGGCGCGTCCGCTTCCGCTCCGCCTGGCTGCTGTTCGCCCTCTCCTCGGCGATGGCGGCCCTCGGCAACGCCGTCTGGGGGTGGTACGAGGTCGTCCTCGGTGTCGACGTCCCCGCGGTCAGCTGGGCCAACCTGTTCTTCCTGTGCTTCGCGCCGCCCGCGATCGTGGGCCTGCTGGTGCTCGCCAAGCGGCCCGTGACCAAGGCCGGCTGGATCTGCCTCGGGCTGGACGCCTGGCTGATCGGCGGCTCGCTGCTGACCCTGTCGTGGAGCCTCGCGCTCGCCCAGGCGGCCCGGTTCGACGGGCCGAGCGTGGCACACACCGCGCTGTCGCTCGCGTACCCGCTGCTCGACATCGCGCTCGTCAGCATGGTCCTCGCGCTGCACTTCCGCCGCTCCCCGGGCAACCGCACGGCGGTGAACACCGCGATCGGCGCGCTGGCGCTGACCGTGATGTGCGACGCGCTGTTCACGTCGCCGCTGCTGCACAGCAGTTACCACTCCGGGCAGCTGCTCGACGCGGGCTGGTTCGCCGGCTCCCTGCTGCTCGCCTACGCCCCCTGGGCCGCACCCCGGCGCCGGGCCGCGCAGGAAGCGCACGCCGGGGACGGGCACACCCGGGTGGTCCACGAGCACGTGCCCGGACAGCGCGGCACGGCCCACCACCACGTCACCGTGACCGGTCCGGGAAGCGACCACCTCCGGTACCCGTCCGGACGGCCGATCACCGGCTCCCTCGCCGCGCTCACCCCGTACCTCGCCGCCGCCGTGTGCACCCTGGGCATCCTGTACAACGTCCTCAACGGCCGCAGACCGGACCACGTGGTCCTGATCACCGCGGGTGCCGTGGTGCTCGCGCTCGTCATCCGGCAGGGGATCATGCTGCTGGACAACATCACCCTCACCCAGGAACTGGCGCAGAAGGAGAACCACTTCCGCTCCCTGGTGCAGGGCTCCAGCGACGTCATCATGATCGCCGCGCCCAACGGCATCCTCCGGTACGTCTCCCCGGCCGCCGCCGGGGTCTACGGCCGGCCCGCCGAGGAGCTGGTGGGCACCGAACTGGCCGCGCTGATCCACCCGGAGGACCTGGGCTGCGTGGTGCACGAGGTGCGCCGCTTCCTCGCCGCCGACCCGCTGGAGGAACCCACCACGCGCATCGAGTGCCGCTTCCGCTCCGGCGGTGGGGGCACCTCCCGCTCGAGCGAAACCGGGAGCGGGGCAGGCTGGCTCAACGTCGAGTCGACCGTCAACCGGCACCACGGCGGCCTGATCTTCAACAGCCGGGACGTGACCGAAAGGGTGCGGCTGCAGGCGCAGCTGCAGCACAACGCCGAGCACGATCCGCTGACCGACCTGCCCAACCGCGCGCTGTTCACCCGGCGTGTGCAGCAGGCCCTGTCCGGCCGCCGGGCCACCGACCGGGGTGCCGCCCTGCGCGGTACGGCGGTGCTCTTCATCGACCTGGACGGCTTCAAGGCCGTCAACGACACCATCGGACACCAGGCCGGCGACGAACTCCTCGTCCAGGCCGCCCGCAGACTCCAGGACGCGGTGCGCCACGGCGACACCGCGTCCCGGCTGGGCGGCGACGAGTTCGCGGCCCTGATCGTCGGGGACGGCACCCGCGACCGTGCCGCCCGGGAGCGCAACATCCTGGAGCTCGCCGACCGCCTCAGGACGACCCTCTCCCAGCCGTACGCCATCGACGGCAACGACGTCCGGGTCAACGCCTCCATCGGCGTGGCCTTCGCCGAACCGGGTCTCGGCGCGGGCGAGCTGCTGCGCAACGCCGACCTCGCGATGTACCGCGCGAAATCGGCCGGAAAAGGCCGGGTCGAGCTGTACCGCCCGCAGATGCAGCAGGACGTCGTACGCAAGGCGGAACTCGCCACACGCCTGCGTGCCGCGCTGCACGACGGCGAGTTCGTGCTGCTCCACCAGCCGGTGGTGTGTCTCGCGGACGGCCGGATCACGGCGGTCTCCGCGCAGGCGCGCTGGCGCTCCTCCCAGGGTGTGCTGTTCACCCCCGCCGAGTTCCTGCGGGTGGCCGAGGACAGCGACAAGACCGCCGAACTGGACCGCTGGGTGCTCCGCGAGGCCGTCGAGCAGGCGGCCGAGCGGGCGGCGAGCGGGCTGGTCGTACCGGTGGCCGTCCGGATGAGCGCGCGGCGGTTGCTGGACCGCTCGATGCCGCTGGGCTCCGTGGAGGCGCTGCTGACCCGGCACGGGCTGCCGCCCGGGGCCCTGGTCATCGAGCTGTCCGACGCCGACCCGAGGGCCCCTCTGGACGAGCTGGAGCGGCGGCTGACCGCACTCAACCGGCTCGGGGTACGGATCGCGCTGGACGGCTTCGGCGGGGGTCACGCGGCCATCACGGCGCTCAGAAAGCTCCCCGTGGACATCCTCAAGCTCGACCGAGGCCTGGTCGAGGGGGTCGTCGAGTCCGCGCGGCTGCACAAGATCACCAGTGGGCTGCTGCGGATCGCCGGCGACCTCGGGCTGCAGTCGGTGGCCGAGGGCGTGGACGTCCCGGAGCAGGTCGCCGCGCTGCGCGCGATGGGCTGCACGCACGGGCAGGGCAGCGCCTTCGCGACGGCGCTGGACGAGTACCGGCTGCGCCGGGCGCTCGGATCCGGCCATTATCCGGTGCCGCACGCACCGGCCGAACCGGCGTTCGCGGGCAAGGGTGCGGGGGTGTACACAGGGGGTGTGTCCGCTGTCATCGGAGGCGGCAGTGCCCTGCGTTCACATTCTGAGACGCCCGTCCCACCCACTTGACACGTGGTGCGTGCCGGGGGGAGGGTCAGTGCCATGCGCACCCGAATTCTCGTACTTGGACAGCGCGTCGGCTGAGCTGGGACCCACCGGAGGACGATCCGGAAACCCCAGCGACTTCACCGGCGCGCTCCCCTCGCTTGCCCTACGGCACGAGGGGTTTTTTGTTGCACGAGCACCTTTCGTGCAGCGCTTGAACTCCGCCCAAACCTCGCAAAAACCCTCAGCATCGAGAAGAGAATGCCGATGACCGAGCAGGCCACCGGGGCCCATCCGCAGCCGCGGCCCCGATCCGGAGGACAGCACTCCGCCCCCGTCGAGCACGTCACGGGTGCGCAGTCCCTCATCCGCTCCCTCGAGGAGGTCGGCGCGGACACGGTGTTCGGTATTCCGGGCGGGGCGATCCTTCCGGCGTACGACCCGCTGATGGACTCGACCCGGGTGCGCCACGTCCTGGTCCGTCATGAGCAGGGTGCCGGTCATGCGGCCACCGGCTACGCGCAGGCCACCGGCAAGGTCGGCGTCTGCATGGCGACGAGCGGCCCCGGCGCCACCAACCTGGTCACGCCGATCGCCGACGCGCACATGGACTCGGTGCCGATGGTCGCGATCACCGGCCAGGTCGCCTCGAAGTCGATCGGCACGGACGCCTTCCAGGAGGCGGACATCGTGGGCATCACGATGCCGATCACCAAGCACAACTTCCTGGTCACCAAGGCCGAGGACATCCCGCGGGTGATCGCGCAGGCGTTCCATATCGCCTCCACCGGCCGGCCGGGCCCGGTGCTGGTGGACATCGCCAAGGACGCCCTGCAGGCGAAGACCGTCTTCTCCTGGCCGCCCACCATGGACCTGCCCGGCTACCGTCCGGTGACGAAGCCGCACGCCAAGCAGATCCGCGAGGCGGCCAAAATGATCACCGCCGCGAAGCGGCCGGTGCTCTACGTCGGTGGCGGTGTGCTCAAGGCGCAGGCCACGGCCGAGCTGAAGGTCCTCGCCGAACTCACCGGAGCCCCCGTCACCACCACCCTGATGGCGCTGGGCGCGTTCCCCGACAGCCACCCGCTGCACGTGGGGATGCCGGGCATGCACGGTGCGGTCACCGCCGTCACCGCGCTGCAGAAGGCCGACCTGATCGTCGCCCTCGGAGCCCGCTTCGACGACCGTGTCACCGGCAAGCTGGACAGCTTTGCCCCGTACGCCAAGATCGTCCACGCCGACATCGACCCGGCGGAGATCGGCAAGAACCGCGCCGCGGACGTGCCGATCGTCGGTGACGCCCGCGAGGTCATCGCCGACCTGGTCCAGGCGGTGCAGAAGGAGCACAGCGAGGGCAACAAGGGCGACTACACCGCCTGGTGGAGCGACCTGAACCGCTGGCGCGAGACCTACCCGCTGGGCTACGACCAGCCGGAGGACGGCTCGCTGTCCCCGCAGGCGGTCATCGAGCGGATCGGGCAGCTCGCCCCGGAGGGCACGATCTTCGCGGCGGGCGTCGGGCAGCACCAGATGTGGTCCGCGCACTTCATCCAGTACGACAAGCCCGCCACCTGGCTGAACTCGGGTGGCGCCGGGACGATGGGCTACGCGGTCCCGGCCGCGATGGGCGCCAAGGCCGGACAGCCGGGCCGGACGGTCTGGGCGATCGACGGTGACGGCTGCTTCCAGATGACCAATCAGGAGCTGACCACCTGTGCGCTGAACAACATCCCGATCAAGGTCGCCGTCATCAACAACGGCGCGCTGGGGATGGTCCGTCAGTGGCAGACCCTGTTCTACAACCAGCGTTACTCCAACACCGTCCTGCACAGCGGCCCCGACGACATCAATCCGGAGGCCAAGGGCACACGCGTGCCGGACTTCGTGAAGCTGTCCGAGGCGATGGGCTGTGTGGGTCTGCGGTGCGAGCGCCCCGAGGACCTGGACAAGGTGATCGAGGAGGCGAACTCCATCAACGACCGCCCGGTCGTCGTCGACTTCATCGTCCACGAGGACGCGATGGTCTGGCCGATGGTCGCCGCCGGCACCTCCAACGACGAGATCATGGCCGCTCGGGACGTCCGCCCCGACTTCGGCGACAACGAAGACGACTGAGCGAGGAAGAGCAGAGAACCATGTCCAAGCACACGCTCTCCGTCCTGGTGGAGAACACGCCGGGCATCCTCGCCCGGATCGCCGCGCTGTTCTCCCGCCGCGGCTTCAACATCGACTCGCTCGCGGTCGGCGTCACCGAGCACCCCGACATCTCCCGCATCACCATCGTGGTGGGCGTCGAGGACCTCCCGCTGGAGCAGGTGACCAAGCAGCTCAACAAGCTCGTCAACGTGCTGAAGATCGTCGAGCTGGAGCCGGGCCAGGCCGTTCAGCGCGAACTCGTTCTGGTGAAGGTCCGCGCCGACAACGAGACCCGGTCCCAGATCGTGGAGATCGTCCAGCTCTTCCGCGCCAAGACCGTCGACGTCTCCCCGGAGGCCGTCACCATCGAGGCCACCGGATCGAGCGAGAAGCTGTCCGCCATGCTCAAGATGCTGGAGCCGTACGGCATCAAGGAGCTGGTCCAGTCCGGCACGATCGCCATCGGCCGCGGCGCCCGCTCCATCACGGACCGCTCGCTGCGCGCCCTGGACCGAACCGCGTAACGCTGGATACGGGCGGTCCCGACGGCCGCCCGTATACCGAGACCCCGAAACTTCCTTCCCTCCCACCGGCATACGGTGGGACGCACCACCTGCACACAAGGAGAGAACCCAAAGTGGCCGAGCTGTTCTACGACGCTGACGCCGACCTGTCCATCATCCAGGGCCGCAAGGTCGCGGTCATCGGCTACGGCAGCCAGGGCCACGCCCACGCGCTGTCGCTGCGTGACTCGGGTGTCGACGTGCGTGTCGGTCTGCACGAGGGCTCGAAGTCCAAGGCGAAGGCCGAGGAGCAGGGCCTGCGCGTGGTGACGCCGGCCGAGGCCGCCGCCGAGGCCGACGTGATCATGATCCTGGTGCCGGACCCGATCCAGGCGCAGGTCTACGAGGAGTCCATCGCCCCGCACCTGAAGGACGGCGACGCGCTGTTCTTCGGCCACGGCTTCAACATCCGCTTCGGCTTCATCAAGCCCCCGGCCGGCGTGGACGTCTGCATGGTCGCCCCGAAGGGCCCGGGCCACCTGGTGCGCCGCCAGTACGAGGAGGGCCGCGGCGTCCCCTGCATCGCGGCCGTGGAGCAGGACGCCTCCGGCAACGCGTTCGCGCTGGCGCTGTCGTACGCCAAGGGCATCGGCGGCACCCGCGCGGGTGTCATCAAGACGACCTTCACCGAGGAGACCGAGACCGACCTGTTCGGTGAGCAGGCCGTGCTGTGCGGTGGTACGGCGGCGCTGGTGAAGGCGGGCTTCGAGACGCTGACCGAGGCCGGCTACCAGCCGGAGATCGCCTACTTCGAGTGCCTGCACGAGCTGAAGCTGATCGTGGACCTCATGTACGAGGGCGGCCTGGAGAAGATGCGCTGGTCGATCTCGGAGACCGCCGAGTGGGGCGACTACGTCACCGGACCGCGGATCATCACCGACGCCACCAAGGCCGAGATGAAGAAGGTCCTCGCCGAGATCCAGGACGGCACCTTCGCGCAGAACTGGATGGACGAGTACCACGGCGGTCTGAAGAAGTACAACGAATACAAGCAGCAGGACTCCGAGCACCTGCTGGAGACCACCGGCAAGCAGCTGCGCAAGCTGATGAGCTGGGTGAACGAGGAGGCGTAAGCCTCGTGAACGGGGGTCGGGGCACACTGCTCCGGCCCCCGTCGTCCATTCCGTGGAAAGCCTCCATACAAAATGGAGTTTCCCGTCCGGGTGATCCTTCCGTAGAGGCGCAATGCGACACCCACCCCGCCACTACACTTCTGCACAACACGCGTCAGGCCCACAGCGTCGTGCGTCTTCCGCGGCTAGCCCCCCTCCTCCGCCTGCGGCCGTCGGGACGGCCGTCCGCATGCTCTGGACTTGTGAGGACCTCACGTGAGCTCGAAACCTGTCGTACTCATCGCTGAAGAGCTGTCGCCCGCGACCGTCGACGCACTCGGCCCGGACTTCGAGATCCGGCACTGCAACGGCGCGGACCGAGCCGAACTGCTCCCCGCGATCGCCGACGTCGACGCGATCCTGATCCGCTCCGCCACCAAGGTCGACGCCGAGGCCATCGCCGCGGCGAAGAAGCTCAAGGTCGTCGCCCGAGCCGGCGTCGGCCTGGACAACGTCGACGTCTCCGCCGCCACCAAGGCCGGCGTGATGGTCGTCAACGCCCCGACCTCCAACATCGTGACCGCCGCCGAGCTGGCCTGCGGTCTGATCCTCGCCACCGCCCGCAACATCCCGCAGGCCAACGCCGCGCTGAAGAACGGCGAGTGGAAGCGCAGCAAGTACACGGGCGTGGAGCTGGCCGAGAAGACGCTCGGTGTCGTGGGCCTCGGCCGCATCGGCGCCCTCGTCGCGCAGCGCATGTCCGCCTTCGGTATGAAGGTCGTCGCCTACGACCCCTACGTGCAGCCCGCGCGGGCCGCGCAGATGGGTGTCAAGGTGCTGTCCCTGGACGAGCTGCTCGAGGTCTCCGACTTCATCACCGTCCACCTGCCCAAGACCCCCGAGACGCTCGGCCTGATCGGCGACGAGGCGCTGCGCAAGGTCAAGCCGACGGTGCGTGTCGTCAACGCCGCGCGTGGCGGCATCGTCGACGAGGCGGCGCTGTACGCGGCGCTGAAGGAGGGCCGGGTCGCCGGCGCCGGCCTCGACGTGTACGCCAAGGAGCCGTGCACGGACTCGCCGCTGTTCGAGCTGGACCAGGTCGTCTGCACCCCGCACCTCGGCGCCTCCACCGACGAGGCCCAGGAGAAGGCCGGTATCGCCGTCGCCAAGTCCGTGCGCCTCGCCCTCGCCGGTGAGCTGGTGCCGGACGCGGTGAACGTCCAGGGCGGTGTCATCGCCGAGGACGTCAAGCCGGGTCTGCCGCTCGCCGAGCGCCTCGGCCGTATCTTCACCGCGCTGGCCGGTGAGGTCGCGGTCCGCCTCGACGTCGAGGTCTACGGCGAGATCACCCAGCACGACGTGAAGGTGCTGGAGCTGTCGGCGCTCAAGGGTGTCTTCGAGGACGTCGTCGACGAGACGGTGTCGTACGTCAACGCCCCGCTGTTCGCGCAGGAGCGCGGTGTGGAGGTGCGCCTGACCACCAGCTCCGAGTCGGGCGACCACCGCAACGTGGTGACCGTGCGCGGCACGCTGGGCACCGGCGAGGAGGTGTCGGTCTCCGGCACGCTGGCCGGCCCGAAGCACGTCCAGAAGATCGTCGCGGTCGGCGACTACGACGTCGACCTCGCGCTCGCCGACCACATGGTCGTCCTGCGCTACGAGGACCGTCCGGGTGTCGTCGGCACCGTCGGCCGCATCCTCGGCGAGGCGGGCATCAACATCGCCGGCATGCAGGTCGCTCGCGCGGCGGTGGGCGGCGAGGCGCTGGCGGTGCTGACCGTGGACGACACGGTGGGCTCCGGTGTGCTGGCCGAGGTCGCCTCGGAGATCGGGGCCACGTCGGCCCGGTCGGTGAACCTGGTCTGAGTGTCCTGACAGCGCCGGACGGGCCGAGGAGAGTCTCCTCGGCCCGTCCGGCGTTCTGCTGCCCTACTGGGCGTCCTCCTGCTCGTCGGCGCCGACCTCGATCCCGCGCAGCGTCACCGCCGCCCCGAGCGCCGCCACCACCAGCAGCGCCGCCCCGGCGATCGCCGCTCCCTGCATGCCGCTGGTGAACGCCTCCCGCGCCGTGGTGAGCAGGGACGCCCCGGTTCGGCCGGGCAGCCGGGCGGCCGTGGCGAGCGCGTCGCCCAGGGTCTCGCGGGCCGTGGCCGGCGCCGTGGCCGGCATCTCGTGGCGGTAGACCGCCGTACCGATGGAGCCGAGGACCGCCATGCCGAGCGCGCCGCCGAACTCGGCACTGGTCTCCAGCAGCGAGGAGGCCGTCCCCGCCCGCTCGACCGGGGCGCCGCTCATCGCGAGGTCGGTCAGCTGGGACACGACCGCGACCATCCCGCAGGCCAGGACCCCGGCGCCGGCCAGCACCAGCCACAGCGAGTCGGTACCGGTGCAGACGAGCAGTGCGTAGCCGGCCGCCATGGCCGCGAAGCCACCCGCGACGACGTACCCCCGGTTGACACCCCGCTGGACGAGCTGCGCGGTGAGCGGGCCGGCGACGCCGATGAACACCGAGGGCAGCAGGGCCCACAGGGCCGCCGACAGCGGGCTCTTGCCGAGCACCGACTGCAGGTACTGGGTGGTGAAGACGGCCGAGCCCATCATGGCGAGGCTGGCGACGAGATTCAGGACCAGCGCCGGGGTGAAGCCGTGGCCCCTGAGCAGGGCCGGCGGGATCAGCGGGGAGGCGCCGGTGCGCTGGCGGTGCACGAAGAGGGCCGCGAAGAGCAGGCCTACGGTGACCGAGACGACGTAGAGCGGGTGCCAGCCCTCGGACGGGATCTCCTTCAGGCCGTAGATCACGGGGAGCACGGCGGCCATCGACAGCGGGACGCTCAGCCAGTCGAAACGGCCCGGGCTCGGGTCCTTCGACTCCGGCAGCAGCAGCGGGCCGAGGAGCAGCAGCAGCGCCATGGCGGGCAGGTTGACCAGGAAGACCGAACCCCACCAGAAGTGTTCGACGAGGATGCCGCTCATCACCGAGCCGAGGGCGATCCCGCCGGTCATCACGCCGGACCACAGGCCGATCGCCTTCGTCCGCTGGGCGGGGTCGGTGAACATCGTGCGCAGCAGGGCCATCGTGGACGGCATCAGGGTCGCGCCGCCGATGCCGAGGACCGCGCGGGCCGCGATCAGGGTCTCGGCGCTGTTCGCGTAGGCCGCGAGGAGCGAGGCCGCGCCGAAGGCGGCGGCCCCCGTCAGCAGGAGCTTGCGGCGGCCGATGCGGTCGCCGAGCGAGCCCATCGTCATCAGCAGGCCGGCCAGGACGAAGCCGTAGATGTCGAAGATCCACAGTTGCTGCGTGCCGCTCGGGTGCAGGTCGGCGCTGATCGCGGGGGTCGCGAAGTACAGGACGGAGACGTCCATCGAGACCAGCAGCAGCGGCAGCATCAGCACGCCGAGAGCGGTCCACTCGCGGCGTCCGGCGCGGGTCGGGGAGGGCGGGGGCGCGGTCGGGGTGGTGCTCGTCGGGTTCGTCATGCCGAGGAATGTACGCGCGTCTTAAACGCTTGTCTAGAACGCTTGTATAATTCAGTCGTCTAGGACGGTTGTATGGATCGGGAGTAGGGTGAGCGGCATGGGACACCGTGAGGATCTGCTCGAAGGCGCCAAGCGCTGCCTGCTGGCCAAGGGCTTCCTGCGCACGACCGCGCGGGACGTCGTCAAGGAGTCGGGCACCAACCTGGCCTCGATCGGCTACCACTACGGCTCGAAGGACGCGCTGCTGGTGCAGGCGTACATCGCGCTGATCGAGGGCGTGGGGGAGAGCTTCGATCCCTCCCTCGGCGGCGAGATGACGCAGCCTCCGGGGTCGCTGGAGCGCTTTCAGGAGGTGTGGACGAGCATCATCCGCACCGTGCCCGAGGCGCGGTCGATCTGGCTGCTCAGCTTCGAGCTGATGTTCCAGGACGAACGGATCGCCGAGGTGCGCAAGTTGCTCGCCGAGGCGCAGAAGGAGGGCCGCTCGGGGCTCGTCTCGCTGTTCAGCGGCATCCCGGAGGCCGACCTCGACGAGGAGACTCGCGAGACCGAGGGCCGCCTCTACATGACCCTCCTCAACGGCCTCATGGTGCAGTGGCTGTTCGACCCCGACTCGGCGACCACCGCCGAACAGCTCACCGAGGGACTGCGACGGATCGCGCAGGCCGCCGTGAAGAGCTGACCCCGTCGTTCCGCGCCGCCGTCTCCCGGAGGATCACCCGGCCGGCCCCCTGATCCGGGGCCTCGGTCTGTGCGCGGCGACCGAAGCGCCGCGCAGGCTCGTTCGGGGAGGATCTGTCCGTCTCGGACCAGGCCGTCGGCACCGGCGTGTCGTCCGACGGCAACAGGATCAACGGCACCTCGCCCGGCCCGGAGGCCCCCGATCCGGGCAGTGCGCGTGATGCACCGGCTACAGCCGGGCCCGCTTCAGCGCCATGTGGAGCAGCAGCCGGTCCTCCCCGTCGTCGAGGTCCAGGCCGGTCAGCTGCTCCACCCGGGACAGGCGGTAGTACAGGGTCTGCCGGTGGATGCCCAGTTCCGCGGCCGTGCGCCCGGCCTGGCCCGCACGGTCGAGGTAGACCTCGGCCGTGCGGGCCAGCTCGCGATGGGCGGGGGAGAGGAGCGGGCCGACCACGGGATCGTGCGCGGCCTGCGCCGGCAGCGCGGTCAGCAGCCGGTACGGCCCGATCCGCGCCCACTCGGCGACCGGTCCGAGCCGCGGCTCGGCCAGCGCGGCCCGCGCCGCGTCGGCGGCCTCCTGCCACACCGCCCCCAGCTCGGCGAGCCCGGTGCGCGGTTCACCCACTCCGGCGGCGCATCCGGCGCCCGCGGCGGCCCGGCCCGGCCCGGTGAATCCCGCGGCGGCCGCCGCGGCCACCCGCGCCCCGGCCCCGCGCGCCGCGGTCCCCGACGCTCCCCGCGCGCCCTCGGCCTCCTTCAGCAGCCGGGCGGCCGCCGCCAGCGCCGGGGCGCTCGTCAGCGGGGTCCGCAGCCGTACCAGCAGCGCGAGGCTCTGCCCCGACGCCCCCCAGGGAAGCGTGCACAGCGCCGTGGCATGGGGGATCGTCCGGGCGGCCGGGGCGTCGTCCGGGTCGGCCGACGGCCAGGGGGCGACGCACACCAGGGTGAGGGGACCGTCCGCGCGGGCGCCGAGTGCGGTGCGGAGCTCGGCCACCGCCATGTCCCGCTGCCAGCCGCGCTCCGAGGTGAGCACCGCCCGCAGCTCGCGGCTCAGTCCCGCCCCGGCCTCCGCCTCGTCCGCGAGCAGCGCGCCGATCCGGCCCGCCACCTGCATCGCCGCCGCCAGCTGCGCGTCCGTCGGCCCCGGCTCGCCCTCCAGCAGCCAGACATAGCCGAGGACGACACCCCGATGGCGTACCGGCAGGCAGATCCGGCCGCGGTAGACCCCGGCCTCCGGGCTCGCCGGGATCCGCACCGGTGCGGTCGCGCGCGTGATGCCGAAGCCCTCGAACCACGACCGGACGGTGGCCGTGGAACGCCGGGTCAGGATCGACCGGGTACGCACCGGATCCAGCGCGGACGCATCCAGCTCGTCCTCACTGTCGTACGCCCCGAAGGCGATCAGCTCGAAATCACGGTTCTCCAGGGTCGCCGGAACGCCCAGCAGCTCCGAGATCTCGTCCACCAGCTCCTGATAGTCCGTCTTGAATTCCGCCGCCACTCGGGCATTCTCCCCCATTCTCCGGCGCCCTTCATACATCTGTCTGAGATCCCGGGCACGGATGCGTGACAGCTGTCGATGGCCGACGATCGGAGAGATCCTTAGGTTTCACGGTGGTTCTCCGTGCCGTACCCGAATCGTCGGGTAGTGGCCGTTTGGTGCTTGTCTGTGGAGGTGCCCCGTGCTGGGTCCCGTGATTCTCGCCGCGTCGCGCAGCGACCGGATGCGACGCCTGATCTCGGCGGCCCCGGTGACCAAGCAGGTCGTCGACCGCTTCATCCCCGGCGAGACCGTGGCCGACATCGTGCCGATCATCGAGGACCTGACGGCCAGGGGCCTGGAGCTGACGATGGACGTCGTCGGCGAGGACATCACCACCCCCGAGCAGGCCACCCACGCCCGCGACGCCTACCTGGCGCTGATCGACCACCTCAAGGAGCTCCAGCTCGGCGAGCGGGTCGAGATGTCGGTCAAGCTGTCCATGTTCGGTCAGGCGCTGGAGGGCGGCCACGAACTGGCCCTCGCGAACGTCCGACCGGTCGTCGAGGCCGCCGCCGCCATCGGCACGACCGTGACCCTCGACGCCGAGGACCACACCACCCTCGACTCGATGTTCGCCATCCACGAGGAGCTGCGGAAGGACTTCCCGCAGACCGGCTGCGTCATCCAGGCCTACCTGTTCCGCACCGAGGCCGACGCCCGCCGCCTCGCGGAGTCCGGCAGCCGCGTCCGCCTGGTCAAGGGCGCCTACAAGGAGCCCGCCGAGGTCGCCTACCAGCAGAAGCACGAGATCGACAAGGCCTACGTGCGCGTCCTGAAGACGCTGATGGAGGGCGAGGGCTACCCGATGATCGGGTCCCACGACCCGCGCCTGATCGCCATCGGTCAGGAGCTGGCCCGCCAGGCCGGCCGTAAGCTCGACGAGTACGAGTTCCAGATGCTGTACGGCATCCGCAGTGACGAGCACCTGCGGCTGGCCGCCGAGGGCCACCGCATGCGCGTCTACACCGCATACGGCACCGACTGGTACGGCTACTTCATGCGCCGTCTGGCGGAGAAGCCGGCCAACCTGCGCTTCTTCCTCCGGTCGATGGTCAGCAAGGGCTGAGTCCGAACACCCGCTCACGTACAAGGAGTTACGGAACCCATGGACGCTGTGACCCAGGTCCCCACCCCCGTCAACGAGCCGGTGCACGGCTACGCCCCCGGCTCGCCCGAGCGCTCGCGCCTGGAGGCCAAGCTCAAGGAGCTGGCCGAGAACCCGATCGACCTGCCGATGACCATCGGCGGCGAGAAGCGCATGGGCGGCGGCGAGCCGTTCCAGGTGGTCCAGCCGCACAACCACAAGGCCGTCCTCGGCACGCTGCGCAACGCCACCCGGCAGGACGCCCAGGACGCCATCGACGCGGCCCTGGCCGCCGCGCCGGCCTGGCGTGCAATGGCCTTCGACGACCGCGCGGCGATCATCCTGCGCGCCGCCGAGCTGCTGGCCGGCCCGTGGCGCGAGACCATCGCCGCCTCCACCATGCTCGGCCAGTCCAAGACGGCCCAGCAGGCCGAGATCGACAGCCCCTGTGAGCTGGTCGACTTCTGGCGCTTCAACGTGCACTACGCCCGCCAGATCCTCGCCGAGCAGCCCCCGGCGAACTCCCCGGGCGTCTGGAACCGCCTGGACCACCGCCCGCTCGAGGGCTTCGTCTACGCGATCACGCCGTTCAACTTCAGCGCGATCGCCGCGAACCTCCCGACCGCCCCGGCGCTGATGGGCAACGTGGTGGTCTGGAAGCCGTCCCCGACCCAGACCCACGCGGCCGTCCTCCTCATGCAGCTGCTGGAGGAGGCGGGCCTGCCCAAGGGCGTCATCAACCTCGTCACCGGCGACGGCATCGAGGTCTCCGACGTCGCCCTTGAGCACCGCGACCTGGCCGGCATCCACTTCACCGGCTCGACCAAGACCTTCCAGTACCTGTGGAAGACGGTCGGCAACAACATCGAGAAGTACCGCTCGTACCCGCGTCTGGTCGGCGAGACCGGCGGCAAGGACTTCCTGGTGGCCCACCCCAGCGCCGACCGCGCGGTCCTGAAGACGGCCCTCACCCGGGGCGCCTTCGAGTACCAGGGCCAGAAGTGCTCCGCGACCTCCCGGGCGTACATCCCCGCGTCGATCTGGAACAGCGGCTTCCGTGAGGAGTTCGCCGCCGAGGTCGACTACCTGACCATGGGTGACGTCACCGACCTGTCCAACTTCATGGGCGCCGTGATCGACGACCGCGCGTTCGCGAAGAACAAGGCGGCGATCGACCGCGCCAAGGCCGACCCCACCTGCACGATCGTCGCGGGCGGCAGCTACGACGACTCGGTCGGCTACTTCGTCCGCCCGACCGTCGTCGAGTGCACCGACCCGGAGAACGAGGTCTTCACGACCGAGTACTTCGGCCCGTTCCTCGCCGTGCACGTGTACGAGGACGACCAGTACGACGAGATGCTGACCCAGATGGAGTCGGTGTCGGACTACGCGCTCACCGGTTCGGTCATCTCGGGCGACCGCGCGGCGGCCGCCTACACGATGGAGAAGCTCCGCTTCGCCGCGGGCAACTTCTACATCAACGACAAGTCGACCGGCGCCGTCGTCGGCCAGCAGCCCTTCGGCGGCGGCCGCTCCTCCGGCACCAACGACAAGGCCGGCGCCCCCCAGAACCTCCTGCGCTGGACCCTGACCCGCGCCATCAAGGAGACCCTGGTCCCGCCGACCGACTACGCCTACCCGCACATGGGCTGATCCTCAGCCCCCGTGAACACGGGCCGGGAAGCCTGACCCTCGAGCAGGCTTCCCGGCCCGTCGCCATACTCGGGGCATGACCGTCCGCGTGCGCCTCGCCCACACCGCCGACCTCGAACCCGCCGAACTCCACGCCGTACGCGCCCTGTTGGACACGGCGTTCGACGGCGACTTCTCCGACGAGGACTGGGACCACGGACTCGGCGGCCTGCACGCCCTGGTCCACGACGAGGCAGGGCTCGCCGCCCATGGATCCCTCGTGATGCGGTGCCTGCGGCACCGGGGGCGGCGGCTGCGGACGGGGTACGTCGAGGCCGTCGCCGTACGCGCCGACGTACGGCGGACCGGGCTCGGTGGACGGGTGATGGCCGAGCTCGAGCGGGTGATCGACCGGGCCTACGACCTCGGCGCGCTCTCCGCGAGCGACGAGGGGGCCCTGCTGTACGCAGCCCGGGGCTGGCAGCGCTGGGCCGGGCAGGTGCACGCCCTCTCACCGGACGGGATCGTACGGCTGCCGGAGGAGGAGGGCGGTGTGTATCTGCGTCCCGCGCTCGCCGGACCGCTCGACCCGGAGCACGAGCTGGTCCTCGACTGGCGGGACGGCGACGTCACCTGACGGCACATCAGGTGGCGCGCACCAGGATCTTGCCCGTGTTCCCGCCGCGCAGCATCAGCAGGAACGCCTCCACGATCCGCTCGAACCCGTCGACCACCGTCTCGTCCGCGACCAGCGCCCCGCTGCGCAGATGCGGTACGGCGAAGTCGTACAACTCCTCCTGCGCGTCCCGGTGGTCGCTCACCAGGAAGCCCTCGATCCGCAGGCGCTTCTCCACCACGTCGGCGTGGTCGAAGACGACCGGTGGGGCGTCAGGGGTGTTGTACTGGCTGATCGTGCCGACCCGTGCCACCCGCCCCCGCTCGCGCAGCGCGCCGATCGCCGCCCCCAGGTGGCCGCCGCCGACGTTGTCCACGAAGACGTCGATGCCGCCGGGGGCCGCCGCCGCCAGCAGGTCGCCGACGGGGGCCGTGCGGTAGTCGAAGGCGGCGTCGTAACCGACCTGCCCGGTCAGGTGGGCGACCTTCTCCGGCGAGCCCGCGCTGCCGATCAGGCGGCCCGCGCCGAGCAGCCGTGCGAAGCGGCCGGTGGCCGTGCCGACCCCGCCCGCCGCACCGGAGACGAACAGGTCCTCACCCTCGCGCAGCCGGGCGATCCGGGTGAGGGCGACGTACGCCGTCAGGCCCGTGCCGCCGAGCACGCTCAGGTGGGCCGAGAGCGGGACGCCGGGGTGGTGGGGGAGCCGCCGGGCCTCCTCGGGGCGGACCACCGCGTGGGTGCGCCAGCCCCGGCGGTGCAGGACGATCTCGCCCTCGGCCAGGGCAGGGGTGCGGGAGGCCGTGACCCGGCCCAGGGTGCGGCCCTCCAGCGGGGCGTTCAGCTCGAAGTCGCCGTCCATCATCTCCCGGTGGTAGGGGTCCACGGACCAGTAGAGGTTCTCCACCAGGGCCGTGCCGGGGGCCGGTTCGGGGACGGGGGACTCGGCGAAGCGGAAGTGGCCGGGCGTGGGGAAGCCGGTGGGGCGGGCGGTCTGCTGCACGGTGAGCGCGGTCTCGGTCATGCGAAGGACCGTAGGGACGCGCGGCCGGGGTGGGCAGGCGGTACGGTTCATGGAACCCGGCGATCCATGAACCGCCCTCATACTCGCAGGTGGGAGCCCCGAGTGACGACAGCCGACCTTGCCCCGCAGGAGCTGCGGACCCTGGTCGCCGTGACCGAGGAGGGCGGGTTCTCGGCCGCCGCCGCCCGGCTCGGGACCACCCAGTCCGCCGTCTCCCACGCGGTGCGCGGCATCGAACGGAAGCTGGGGGCCGTGCTGTTCGAGCGCGGCCGGTTCGGCGCCCGTCCCACGGCCGCCGGGGAGCGGGCCGTGGCCCATGCGCGGCGGGTGCTGCGGATGCTGCGGCTGATGGCCGCCGACGTGCGGGCCGCGGACACCGGCGAGGTCGCCGGCCCGCTGCGGATCGCCGCGTTCCGCAGCGCGGCCCTGCATCTGCTGCCGGCCGCCCTGGAGCGGCTCGCCGCCCTGCACCCCGGCATCGAGGTGACCGTCACCGTCGTACGGGAGCTGGGCGCCGGCACCGCGGGCGAGGTCGCCGCCGGACGGGCCGACCTCGGGATCGCCACCCTGAGCGGGCCGCCGCCGGCCGGGCTGATCGGCGGGGTGCTGCTGGAGGAGCCGTACTCCCTGGTGCATCCGGCGGGACACCCCGACCCGCGCGCCCTGCCGCTCGTCGACTGGGCGGAGAACTGCGGCTCGTACACGCGCGGCTGGTGGGCCGCCCAGGACTGGATCCCGGCCGCGACCGTCAGCGCCGAGGACGACGGGGCGGTGCTGTCGATGGTGGGCAGCGGCCTCGGCATGGCGATCATGCCTGCGCTGTCCCTCACCGGGGCGCCCTCCACCGTGGAGATCGCGGACCTCGGGCCGGCGCGTCCGCACCGCTCCGTCGGCTACGTCACCACCCCCGAACTGGCCGCCATGGCTGCCGTACGGGCGCTGATCCGGGCGCTGCGCTCCCTCGGACCGCTGACCCCCGAATGCGCGAAGGCGCAGCTCAGAGCGGTGTGAGCCGGGCCGCCGTCTCAGATAGTAGGAAGTCCGAGTAATTGTGCAGACAGGGGCGGGCCGCTCCCTTATTTTTGTAGGAGCCGAACGTCTCGCTCGATCAAGCGAAGGGCGGTCGTGAGCGGGCCCCGTGCAGGCAACCCCTGCGGCCGTCGCTCACCGCCCCATCCGGCGTCTCGTCACCTCTTCCGTGACCCCTCATGCCGCACTCCATGTCTGCGAAGGAGTCGATTCCCATGGCCGAGACGACCGTCCGCCGCCGAGTCCGCCACGCGTCCCGCGCGAGCGAGTCCGACCGCAAGAACGCCGCCGCCGCACTCCAGCGCGCCCTCGACCGCCGGGACAACGGCGGCGAGACCGGCCACTGAGCCACGCGCCGGGAGCCGCGCCCGCCCGACACGGCCTGTCCGGATGGCGGACAGGCCGTGTCATGGGGTGGGACGAGGAGTAGGGTGCCCGCATGTCTCGCAGCATCGATCTCGCAGTGATCCCCGGTGACGGCATCGGGCAGGAAGTCGTGGCCGAAGGCCTCAAGGTCCTCTCCGCCGTCATCCCGCAGGATGTGAAGCTGGAGACCAAGGAGTACGACTTCGGCGCCCGGCGCTACCACGCCACTGGTGAGACCCTCACCGACGCCGACCTCGAAGCGCTCAAGCAGCACGACGCCATCCTGCTCGGCGCGATCGGCGACCCGTCGGTGCCGTCCGGTGTCCTGGAGCGCGGCTTCCTGCTCAAGCTCCGCTTCGCCTTCGATCACCACGTCAACCTGCGGCCGAGCAAGCTGCTCCCCGGTGTCGCGACCCCGCTCGCCGGCGACCCGCAGATCGACTTCGTCGTCGTCCGCGAGGGCACGGAAGGCCCCTACACCGGCAACGGCGGCACCATCCGCAAGGGCACCGAGCACGAGGTGGCCACCGAGGTCTCCGTCAACACGGCCTTCGGCGTGGAGCGCGTGGTCCGCGACGCCTTCGCGCGTGCCCAGGCCCGCCCCCGCAAGAAGCTCGCGCTGATCCACAAGAACAACGTGCTGACCTTCGCGGGACACCTGTGGACGAACGTCTTCAACAAGGTGGCCGCGGAGTACCCGGAGGTCACCACCGAGTACATGCACGTCGACGCGGCGACGATCTACCTCGTCACCCAGCCCGAGCGGTTCGACGTCATCGTCACCGACAACCTCTTCGGCGACATCGTCACCGACCTCGCCGCGGCCGTCTCCGGCGGCATCGGCGTGGCCGCCTCCGGCAACATCAACCCCAGCCGGGAGTTCCCGTCCATGTTCGAGCCGGTCCACGGCTCGGCCCCGGACATCGCCGGTCAGGGCAAGGCCGACCCCACCGCCACCGTCCTGTCCGTCGCCCTGCTGCTGCGTCACCTCGGCTACGACGCCGAGGCCGACCGCATCGACCAGGCGGTCGCCGCCGACCTCACCGAGCGCACGGGCAAGCCCGCCCGCAGCACCTCGGAGATCGGCGACGCGCTGGCCTCCCGAGTAGCCGGCTGACCCGGCGCTCCACTCCAGAAGCCGCCGGGTCGGACGACCGCCCGGCGGCTTTCGCATGTCCCCGCCGGGTGCCACCATCGACCCCTGGGCCGCCTTCACCCCGATACCATCGGCCGCGCCCGTCGCGCGATAATCGAACGCGGAGCCGCGGTATGAGGGAAAGATCGGACGTCCTAGCACCAGCCTGCGAAGGCCGGTGACGGGCGTGAGCGCGGCCCGTCACTACAACCGGTGAAGGACAACCACTCATGACGACGCCCACGATCGAGCTCAAGCCCTCCGCCAGTCCCCTCGCCGCCGCCGAGCGCGAGGCGATCCTGGCGAACCCGGGGTTCGGCCGCCACTTCACCGACCACATGGTGACGATCAAGTGGACCGAGGGCCGCGGCTGGCACGACGCGCAGCTCGTTCCGTACGGCCCGATCTCCCTGGACCCCTCCACCCACGTCCTGCACTACGGCCAGGAGATCTTCGAGGGTCTCAAGGCCTACCGGCAGGCCGACGGCTCGATCGCGCTCTTCCGTCCCGAGGCCAACGCCCGCCGCTTCCGCAACTCCGCCCGCCGCATGGCCATGGCCGAGCTGCCCGAGGAGCTGTTCATCGCCGCGCTGGACGCGCTGCTGTCCCAGGACGCCGACTGGGTCCCGCCGCACGGCGGTGAGGAGGCCCTCTACCTGCGTCCGTTCATGTTCGCGACCGAGGCCGCGCTCGGTGTGCACCCGGCGAACGAGTACCTGTTCATGCTGATCGCCTCCCCGTCCGGCGCCTACTTCGCGGGCGGCGTGAAGCCGGTCACCATCTGGGTCTCCGAGGACCACGTCCGCGCCGTCCCGGGCGGCACCGGCGACGCCAAGACCGGCGGCAACTACGCCGCCTCCCTGCTCCCGCAGGCCGAGGCCGCCGCGCACGGCTGCGACCAGGTCGTCTACCTCGACGCGGTCACCCGCACCAAGGTCGAGGAGAGCGGCAGCATGAACGTCGCCTTCGTCTACGGCGACCGCATCGTCACCCCTGAGCTGACCGGCTCGATCCTGGAGGGCATCACCCGCGACTCCCTCCTCCAGGTCGCCCGCGACCTGGGCTACACCGCCGAGGAGGGCGTGATCACCCTGGAGCAGTGGCGCGCGGACGCCGCCTCCGGCGCCCTCACCGAGGTCTTCGCCTGCGGCACCGCCGCCGTGGTCACGCCCATCGGTCACGTCAAGACCAAGACGGACGCCTGGACCCACGGTGACGGCAACCCCGGCGAGGTCACCCTGCGCCTGCGCCGCGCCCTGCTCGACCTCCAGCGCGGTACGACGGAGGACAAGCACGGCTGGATGCACCGCGTCGGCTGACGGCCCCGCCGCTACACGCTCAGGGCCGCCTCGGACTCCTCGCTGGGCTCCGTGGCGGCCCTCGTGCGTTCCGAAGTGAGCGTCAGCAGCAGGTACACCAGCCCCCCGACCGCGCCCGAGAGCAGGAAGCTGCAGTCCACCCCGCCGGTCAGGTGCAGCAGCGGGCCCTCGTACGAGGGCAGGGACACCGCGAGCAGGCCGACCCCGGCGCCCACCGCCCAGGACACGGTCGCCCGGACGTTCCAGCCCGCCCGGTACCAGTAGATCCCGCCCCGCGAGCGGCGGTTGAAGACCTGCAGGGCGTCGGCGTCGTACACCCCGCGGCACCGGACGAAGCCGATGAGGGTGATGACCGCCCAGGGCGTGCCGATGGCGGTGAGCAGCAGGACGAAGGACGTCATCGCCGACTGCGCGTTCCAGGCGTAGTGCCCGACGAAGACGCAGGCGGTGGCCACGAGGGCGACGGTGTAGGTGGCCCGGGCGCGGGAGGCCCGGGGCAGGATCGCGTCCAGGTCCAGGCCCATGGAGTAGAGCATCAGACCCGCGTTGCCGACCGAGCCGGCCGAGGCGGACAGCAGCAGCGGGATCAGGTACCAGGCGGGGGAGGCCGTCACCAGCGGGCCCGCGTAGTCCGTCGCCGCCCGGGCCGCGTACGCCGTGAAGGTGCCGAACAGCTGCGGGACCAGCAGGCCGAGGATCAGACCGAGCCAGGTGGCGTGCAGGACCCGGCGGCTCTTGTGGCGGACGGGGGAGATGTAGCGGGTGTAGTCGCCGAGCAGGGTGATGAAGGCGATCGGGCCGGACAGCCCCGCGGCGACGGCGGCCAGGAACCAGGTCGGCCAGAACGAGCCCAGCAGATAGCCGCCCGCGCCCGGCAGCGCCGCGGTGGTGAAGTGCGGGGCGTAGGCGAAGATCCCGAGGACCAGCAGGGCGGTCATGCCGATGGCCAGCACCTTGGACATGGCGAGCAGCACCCGGTAGCCGTACACCGCGCCCGCGACGGTCGCCGCGGCGAGCACCGCGTAGACGACGGCGTACGACATCCCGTCCGCGGGCAGGTCGATCATCCGCCCGAGGACGCCCAGCATCACGTCACCGCCGATCCACACGGTCAGCGCGGTGTAGCCGAGGGCGAGCAGCAGGCCGACGATCGAGCCGACGAGCCGGCCCCGCACCCCGAACTGGGCGCCGGAGGACGTGGACAGGTTGGTCGCGGTGCGCAGGGAGACCAGCGCCAGCGGGGCGGTGAACACGGTGCCGACGACCGTGCCCGCGACGACGGAGCTCACCGAGGCCCACCAGCCGAGCCCGAAGGACGGCGGCAGCCAGCCGAAGATGATCACTCCGAGGCAGAGGTTGGAGCCGAGCAGGATCGAGACGAGGTCGCGCGGACCGCTGGTCCGCTCCTCGTCCGGGATGGTGTCGACTCCGCGCTGTTCTATCGGCATGGCTGGGTCTCCTTCGACTGCCGCCTGAGTTAGAGCGACGTTCAATCTCAGTTACTGGACTCCGGATGTCAATGTTTCCGTTCCATGAATTCGACGTTTAGAGTGATGCTCTAACGTCGGGAAGGCAAGGAGGTGCCGCGTCGTGAGACTGACTCCCACGGAACGTGACCGGCTGCTGCTCTTCGGAGCCGCCGAGCTGGCCCGGGCGCGCCGGGCGCGCGGCCTGCGGCTGAACGTGCCGGAAGCGACCGCGCTGATCGCGGACACCGTGTGCGAGGCGGCCCGGGACGGCAGGCGGCTCGCGGAGGCCGTCGAGGCCGCCCGCTCGGTGCTCGGCCCCGAGGACGTGCTGCCGGGCGTCGCGGACGTCGTCACCGAGGTGATGGTGGAGGCCGTCTTCGACGACGGCTCGCGCCTCGCCGTGGTCTCCGACCCGATCGGCGGCGGCCTCGGCGCGGACGCCCCGGGCGCCCTGCTGCCCGGGCCCCAGCACGCCGACCCGGAGCCGGTCCTGCGGCTGCCGGTCACCAACACCGCGTCCGTTCCGGTCTCGGTCACCTCCCACTTCCACTTCTTCGAGGCCAACCCGCGCCTGCGCTTCGACCGCGGTGCCGCCTACGGCATGCGGCTCGCCGTACCCGCCGGATCCTCCGTGCGGTTCGGACCGGGCGAGAGCGAGGAGGTCGGTCTCGTGCCGATCGGCGGCGACCGCATCGCGATCGGCTTCGCCGGGCTGGTCGACGGGCCGCTGGACGCGCCGGGCGCGAAGGACGAGGCCCTGCGCCGGGCCGCCGCCTGCGGCTACCTCGGAGTTTCCCAAGCCGTCACGCCGGAAGGAGGCGAGGAGCGATGAGCCGCTCGAAGGGACGAGAGGTGAGCCGGGCGATCCACGTCGACCCGCACGCCTACGCAGCCACACACGGCCCCCGCGCCGGCGACCGCATCCGCCTCGGCGACTCCGGGCTCACCGTCCGCGTCGAGTCCGACTCCCAGAAGTACGGCGACGAGTTCCTGGCCGGCTTCGGCAAGACCGCCCGCGACGGACTGCACCTGAAGGCCGCCGCCGTCCGCGAGACCTGCGACGTCGTCATCAGCAACGTCGTCGTGATCGACGCGGCGCAGGGCATCCGCAAGGTCTCCATCGGCATCCGCGAGGGCCGGATCTGCGGCATCGGACGAGCCGGCAACCCCGACACCCTCGACGGCGTGGACGTCGTCGTCGGCACCGGCACCTCCATCGTCTCCGGCGAGGGCCTGATCGCCACCGCCGGTGCCGTCGACACCCACGTCCACCTGCTGTCGCCGCGCATCATGGAGGCCTCCCTCGCCTCCGGCGTGACCACGATCATCGGGCAGGAGTTCGGCCCCGTGTGGGGCGTCGGCGTCAACTCGCCCTGGGCGCTGCGCCACGCCTTCAACGCCTTCGACGCCTGGCCGGTCAACATCGGCTTCCTCGGCCGCGGTTCGTCCTCCCAGGGCGCGCCCCTCGTCGAGGCCCTGGCCGAGGGCGGCGCGTCCGGCTTCAAGGTGCACGAGGACATGGGCGCCCACACCCGCGCGCTGGACACCGCCCTGCGCGTCGCCGAGGAGCACGACGTCCAGGTCGCCCTGCACAGCGACGGCCTGAACGAGTGCCTGTCGGTCGAGGACACCCTTCGCGTCCTCGAAGGCCGCACGATCCACGCCTTCCACATCGAGGGCTGCGGCGGCGGACACGTCCCGAACGTGCTGAAGATGGCCGGCGTCCCCAACGTCATCGGCTCCTCCACCAACCCCACCCTGCCCTTCGGCCGGGACGCGGTCGCCGAGCACTACGGCATGATCGTCTCCGTCCACGACCTCAAGCCCGACCTGCCCGGCGACGCGGCCATGGCCCGCGACCGCATCCGGGCCGGCACGATGGGCGCCGAGGACGTGCTGCACGACCTGGGCGCGATCGGCATCACCTCCTCCGACGCCCAGGGCATGGGCCGCGCCGGGGAGACGGTCCGCCGCACCTTCGCCATGGCCGGGAAGATGAAGGCCGAGCTGGGGCCCATGGAGGGCGACGGCGAGGGCGACGACAACGCCCGCGTCCTGCGCTACATGGCCAAGCTCACCATCAACCCGGCCATCGCCCACGGCCTCTCCCACGAGGTCGGCTCGCTCGAGACCGGCAAGCTCGCCGACATCGTGCTGTGGCGGCCGGAGTACTTCGGCGCCAAGCCGCAGCTCGTCCTCAAGGCCGGCTTCCCGGCGTACGGCGTGGTCGGCGACCCCAACGCGGCCACCGACACCTGCGAACCCCTCGTCCTGGGGCCGCAGTTCGGCTCGTACGGCGCCACGGCCGCCGACATCTCGGTCGCGTTCGTCGCCCGGGCGGCCGTGGACCAGGGCAACGACACCATGCCGACCCGCAGGCGCAGGGTCGCCGTGCGCGGCACCCGGGGCATCGGCCCCGCCGACCTGCGGCTGAACGCCCGTACCGGAGCCGTCGACGTCGACCAGCGCACCGGCCTGGTCACTCTCGACGGCGCCCCGCTCAGTTCCGAGCCGGCCGACTCCGTCTCCCTCAACCGCCTCTACTTCCTCTAGTTCTCAGGGATCTCACATGACCACCCCCGCAGCCGACGGCTTCCGCATGCCCGCCGAGTGGACCCCGCACGAGCGCACCTGGATGGCGTGGCCGGGCCCCAACCCCACCTTCGACGACCCGGACGGCCTCGCCGCCTCCCAGATCGCCTGGGCGTCCGTCGCCCGCGCCATCCGCCGCTTCGAACCGGTGACGGTCGTGTGCGGACCCGGCCGGACGGCCGAGGCGCAGGCGCTCCTCGGCCCCGGCATCGACACCGTCGAGCGCGAGCTGGACGACGCCTGGATGCGGGACATCGGCCCCACCTTCCTCACCAACGGCAAGGGCGGCCTCGCCGCCGTGGACTGGACGTTCAACGGCTGGGGCGCGCAGGACTGGGCCCGCTGGGAGCACGACTCCAAGATCGGCGCGTACGTCTGCGACCTCGCGGGCGCGCAGACGTACGCCTCGAAGCTGGTCAACGAGGGCGGCGCGATCCACGTCGACGGCGAGGGCACCGTGCTGCTCACCGAGACCGTGCAGCTCGGCCCCGAGCGCAACCCGCACTGGTCGAAGGAGGAGGTCGAGGCCGAGATCCACGCCCACCTCGGCACCAAGAAGGCGATCTGGCTGCCGCGCGGCCTGACCGGCGACTACCCGCCCTACGGCTTCGGCACCCTCGGCCACGTCGACATCGTCGCCGCCTTCGCCCGCCCCGGTGTCGTCGTCGCCCACCACCAGCCGGACCCGGCGCACCCCGACCACGAGGTCACCAAGGAGGTCATCGGCCTGCTGAAGTCGGCGACCGACGCCCGGGGCCGCCGGCTGGAGGTCGTGGAGGTGCCGGCCCCGACCGTCCTGGAGGCCGACGGCCACTGGGCCGACTACTCCTACATCAACCACTACATCTGCAACGGCGGCCTGGTGCTGTGCGGCTTCGACGACCCGCGCGACGAGATCGCCGCCGGCATCTTCCGCCGCCTGTTCCCCGAGCGGACGGTGACCCTGGTGGACGCGCGTACGATCTTTGCGGGTGGGGGCGGCATCCACTGCATCACCCAGCAGCAGCCGAAGGCATGAGCACGTAGGAGTGAGGGATGGCCGGTGCGGCACGGGCGCGGAAGAACGCGCCGCCGCGCGAGGAGGTGCTCGCCGCCGCCATGGACATGATCGCCGAGCGCGGTCTGGAGAAGCTCACCATGGCGGCGCTGGGCCGTGAGGTCGGCATGAGCAGCGGCCATCTCCTGTACTACTTCCACTCCAAGGACGAGCTGCTGCTGCAGACCCTGGAGTGGAGCGAGGGCAGGCTGGGCGCGGAGCGGGGCCGGCTGCTCACCGGTTCCGGAACCGCGCGCGAGCGTCTTTCCGCCTACGTCGACCTGTACGTGCCCGACGGTCACCGCGATCCGCACTGGACGCTGTGGCTGGAGGTGTGGAACCGCTCGCAGAACGCGGACGACGGCGCCCGTTCCCGGCAGGCGGCGATCGAGGGGGCGTGGCATCGCGACCTGGTCGCCCTGGTGGCCGAGGGCGTCTCGCGCGGCGAGTTCCGCCGGGTGGACGCGGACCGCTTCGCGGCGCGGCTGCGTGCGCTGCTGGACGGGTTCTCCATCCATGTGGCGATCGGGCTGCGCGGTACCGACCGGGAGCAAGTACTCGCGCACGTACGGGAGTTCATCGCCGACTCCCTCCTGGTGCCGGCCGGGTAGAGGAATCGTCCGCTCCGGTGCCGGGCATGTACCTGCCCATGGGACGACAACACTGGAAGAGGATCTGGGTCGGCTCGGCGGGGAACATGGTCGAGTGGTTCGACTGGTTCGTGTACGCGAGCTTCGCCACCTATTTCGCCGGCGCGTTCTTCCCGAGCGGCAACCCCACCGCCCAGCTCATGAACACCGCCGGCATCTTCGCCGTCGGCTTCTTCATGCGCCCCGTGGGCGGCTGGCTGCTCGGCCGGGTCGGCGACCGCAGGGGCCGCAAGGCGGCGCTGACCCTGACCGTCTCGCTCATGTCGGCCTCGGCCGTCCTCATCGCCGTCGCGCCCACCTACTCGGTCGCCGGCTACGGCGGTGCCCTCGTGCTGCTCGTCGCCCGCCTGCTCCAGGGCCTCTCCGTGGGCGGCGAGTACGCGGCCAGCGCCACCTATCTGACGGAGGCCTCCGACCCCGGGAGCCGGGGCTTCGCCTCCAGCTTCCAGTACGTCTCCATGACCGCCGGTCAGATCGTCGGCCTCGGCCTGCAGATCATGCTGCAGCACACCCTGTCCGACTCCGCCCTGCACAGCTACGGCTGGCGCGTCCCGTTCGTCGTCGGTGCGCTCGGCGCGGCGGTCGTCTTCTATCTGCGCCGCAGCATGCTGGAGACCGAGGTCTACGCGGACGACACCTCCCACGCCGAGGAGCGCGGCACCCTGCGCGCCCTGTGGCAGCACAGGCGGGAGGCGTTCCTGGTGATCGCGCTCACCATGGGCGGCACGGTCGCGTACTACACGTACACCACCTACCTGACGAAGTACCTCTCCAACTCGGCCGGCCTGTCCAAGCAGACCGCGACCCTGGTCTCCTTCACCGCGCTGATCGTCTTCGCCGCCCTCCAGCCGCTCGCGGGCCGCCTCTCCGACCGGATCGGCCGCCGCCCGCTGCTGATCACCTTCGCGGTCGGCTCCACCGTCCTCACCGTGCCGATCATGACCCTGCTGAGGCACGCGGACGGCTACTGGCCCGCGCTCGGCCTCGCCCTCCTCGCGCTGATCGTGGTCACCGGCTACACCTCCATCAACGCCTGCGTGAAGGCCGAGCTGTTCCCGACCGGGGTGCGCGCGCTCGGCGTGGCCCTGCCCTACGCCCTGGCCAACGCCCTCTTCGGCGGCACCGCGGAATACGTCGCCCTGTGGTTCAAGAACGCCGGGATCGAGTCCGGCTTCTACTGGTACGTGGCGGGCTGCGCCGCCGTGTCCCTCGTGGTGTACGTCACCATGCGGGAGACGAAGGACCTGGATCTGGCCAGGGTGCGGGCGCGCGAGGCATCCACGGTGACGACCGCATCCTGAGACGGTCGGTGAGTCGGGGGCGGGGTTGTGCCAAACTGCCCCCGTGCTCTCGTTCGCCATGATTATGGGCAGCAGGCGCGCCGGTCCGCAGTGACCACCTCGTACGACCAGGTGCGGGTGGCCACCGTCGTCCTCGACCCGCGCGCAGACCTCTCGCACCCGCGAGGGGTTTTTTCGTTTTCCGGCCCACCTTCAGCCGGGAACGGAGCGCGAGGGAATATTGGGGGGACGGTGGAGCCGGTCATTCCGGTAAGACCGAAGATCCACAACAGGAGCCTTGAGACCATGACCGAGACGGCAACCAGCGAGCTCGACGACTCGTTCCACGTCTTCGACACCACGCTGCGCGACGGCGCGCAGCGCGAGGGCATCAACCTCACCGTCGCGGACAAGCTCGCCATCGCCCGGCACCTGGACGACTTCGGCGTCGGCTTCATCGAGGGCGGCTGGCCCGGCGCGAACCCCCGCGACACCGAGTTCTTCGCCCGCGCGCAGGCGGAGATCGAGTTCAAGCACGCCCAGCTGGTCGCCTTCGGCGCCACCCGCCGCGCCGGCGCCAAGGCCGCCGAGGACCCCCAGGTCAACGCGCTGCTCGCGTCCGGCGCCCCGGTGATCACCCTGGTCGCCAAGTCGCACGACCGGCATGTGGAGCTGGCCCTGCGCACCACCCTCGACGAGAACCTGGAGATGGTCCGCGACACCGTGTCGTACCTGCGCGAGCAGGGCCGCCGGGTGTTCGTCGACTGCGAGCACTTCTTCGACGGCTACCGCGCCAACCCCGAGTACGCGAAGGCCGTGGTCCGTACGGCCTCGGAGGCGGGCGCGGACGTCGTCATCCTCTGCGACACGAACGGGGGCATGCTCCCCGCCCAGATCCACGCCGTCGTCTCCACCGTCCTCGCCGACACCGGCGCCCGCCTCGGCATCCACGCCCAGGACGACACCGGCTGCGCCGTCGCCAACACCCTCGCCGCCGTCGACGCGGGCGCCACCCACGTCCAGTGCACGGCCAACGGCTACGGCGAGCGCGTCGGCAACGCCAACCTCTTCCCGGTCGTCGCCGCCCTGGAGCTGAAGTACGGCAAGAAGGTGCTGCCCGACGGCAAGCTCCGCGAGACGACCCGGATCTCGCACGCCGTCGCCGAGGTCGTCAACCTCACCCCCTCCACCCACCAGCCGTACGTCGGTGTCTCCGCCTTCGCCCACAAGGCCGGCCTGCACGCCTCCGCGATCAAGGTCGACCCGGACCTGTACCAGCACATCGACCCCGAGCTGGTCGGCAACACCATGCGGATGCTGGTCTCCGACATGGCGGGCCGCGCCTCCATCGAGCTGAAGGGCAAGGAGCTCGGCATCGACCTGAGCGGCGACCGCGAGCTGGTCGGCCGGGTGGTCGAGCGGGTGAAGGAACGCGAGCTCAAGGGGTACACCTACGAGGCCGCCGACGCCTCCTTCGAACTCCTGCTGCGCGCCGAGGTCGAGGGCCGCCCGCTGAAGTACTTCGACGTCGAGTCCTGGCGGGCCATCGTCGAGGACCGCCCCGACGGCACCCACGCCAACGAGGCCACGGTGAAGCTGTGGGCCAAGAGCGAGCGGATCGTCGCCACCGCGGAGGGCAACGGCCCGGTCAACGCCCTCGACCGTGCCCTGCGCGTCGCGCTGGAGAAGATCTACCCGCAGCTCGCCAAGCTCGAACTGGTCGACTACAAGGTCCGCATCCTGGAGGGCAAGCACGGCACCCAGTCGACGACCCGGGTGCTGATCTCCACCTCGGACGGCTCGGGCGAGTGGTCCACGGTCGGCGTGGCGGAGAACGTGATCGCCGCGTCCTGGCAGGCGCTGGAGGACGCGTACACGTACGGTCTGCTGCGGGCGGGCGTGGAGCCGGCGGAGTAGTCCCGCCGGTTCAGCCGGGGCGCCCGCCCGTCTGCGGCTGCGCCGGCTTCACGGCGCTCGCCAGATGTTGTCGAAGGCGATGTTCTCGATGCGGCGGCGCTCGCGTACGGCCTCCAGCTCGGTCACCGCGTCGCCGACCGCCAGGAGGACGGTGACGACGGCCTCCTCGCCGGGCCTGTCCTCGCCGGGCTCTCCCTCGCCGGGCTCCTCCTCGCCGGGCTCCTCCTCGCCGGGCTCCTCCGCCGGGCGCTCGCTCCGGATGCCCAGAGTGCCGGCGAGCCCGGCGAGGACGGGCTCGTGGGACCACCAGCGGTCGGCCGCGTGCCGTCGTGCCGGGGTGTCGGCCGGGGTGCCGGCCCCACCGCGCAGGGAGAGCCAGTGCGGGCGCTTCCCGGTGAGCTGCCCCTCGGAGTCCAGGACGTCCCGGTAGGCCGTGGCCAGCCCCTGCCCCCGGCGCCACAGCCAGTCCTCGACCGTCTCGTACGGCTCCTGCCGCACGAGCGCCGCCCCGGCCTCGTCCAGCAGCCGGTCACCGGTGGTCAGCGTCGGCCCGGGCACGATGCGGTCGCCGTCCAGGACCAGCGCCCGGACGCCGAGCAGATCGATCAGCTCGGCCCCGGCGAGAGCCAGCGACAGGTCTCCCTGCTCGATGGGGTTCTTGCCGGGGACGTCCAGACTGACGAGGAACAGATCCTGCGGTGTGGTCATGGGAGCTCCAGATCGACGGGTGTCCGGCGTCAGGCGCGGCCCGGATCGTTGGGGTGGGACTCCAGCGGGGTGACCGTGAGGCTCATCCAGGGTCGCAGCGGAAGCGTACCCAGCACCTTCTCGTGCAGCTGCTCCTCGTCGTCGGCGCGCCAGACTCCGATGCTGCGTTTCTCGCCCACCGGCCGCCACAGCCGCACGAGGTTACCGCCGGCGGCCAGCTCCCGGGCCCGTACGGCCTCGGCGGCCCGCCGCTCGGCGACCTCCGCCTCGCTGGTGCCCTCCGGCACGGTGGTGGTGATCTCGACCAGGAACTCACGCATGATCCCGCTCCCGCGGTGAACCGCCCGGCTGACCTCCGGCTCCTCCTCATCGTCTCCCAGCCACTGCGCGAGCGCCGCTCAGCAGGAGCCCTCCGCGAGCCGCTCGAACGCCTTCCGGCTCATCATCCGGCCGTCCGCCCGGACCTGGCCGGTGCCGGGACCGCCGGCCGCGAGGAACGGCCTTCGGCAGGGGCCGGCGGCAGATCCACGGCCGCACAGCCGCCGAGCAGCAGCATCGCGCCGAGGTCCCCGCCGCGACGGCCCCCGCATACAGCACCTCAGGCTCCTACTGCAGGTGCCACTTCTGGTTGGCGGCTCCCGTGCACGACCAGATCTGTGCCCGCGCCCCGTTCGCCGACGAGTTGTCCGTCACGTCGAGGCACTTGTTCGCCGCAGTGTTGACCACATCACCGGTCGAGGAGTTGTACGACCACTGTTGGGCACCGGTCCCGTTGCAGTCGTACAACTGCACCTTCGCCCCGTCCGCCGTCGACGCCGAGGTCACGTCGAGGCACTTGCCGAGCGCCCGGACCGACCCGTCGGCCTGGACGGTCCACTGCTGGGCGGTGGTGCCGTTGCAGTCGTAGAGCTGCACCGCCGTACCGTTGGCGCTCGAACCGCCCGCCACGTCCAGGCACTTGCCTCCGAGGCCGACGAAGGTGCCGGTGCGGCTGCCGCCGCCGGACTGGGTGCCGGACCAGGTGAAGGTCGCCGAGGTCTTCCCGGGCAGCGAGTAAGTGGCGTGCTGGGAGCCCCAGTCGATGGTGACCGTCTTCGCCGACGACGAGTCGTTGTACGCGATCAGCGCCTTGCTGCCGTCCGGGTTGCGCCACGCCACGTTCGGCACCGCGGTGGACGCCGTCGAGGCGATCCGCTGGGCGCCGGGCCGCACGAACTTCGTCAGCTGGCCCATGTCGTAGTACTCGACGGTGTAGTCCACGGTCCCGCTCGCGCCGTCCCCGTCGTGCACGGTGACCAGCCCGGTGCAGGTGCCGCAACCGCCGTTGTGCGGACCGCCGTTCTGGTCGACGGCCAGCGACCACTTGGTCACCGACTTCGCCCAGTTGCGGGTGTAGTCGATGATGTCGGACATGTCCTCGCGCTGCTGGTTCGCGATCCAGGTGCCGCCGGAGTGCTCGGTGCCGAAGGCGTCCAGCGACGGGTACTGGTCGTGCACCGTCGTCTGCTTGGTGACGTCACCGCCGTAGCCGTGCCAGGCGATCCCGCCGAAGTTCGGGTGGTTGCGGATCGCCGCGTCGTCCACGGATTGGGCGGCGTAGGAGTCGTAGGTGTCCCAGTTCCAGTCGTGCGCGAGGACCTTGGTGCTCAGGCCCGCCGACTGCAGCTGCGGCAGCAGGTCGTTCTTGAGGAAGTAGTCCAGGCCGCTCGCGTTCCAGCTCATCGACGGGTAGCCGGAGCAGCAGGTCGGCTCGTTCTGTGGGGTCACGTACGAGACGTCGATCCCCTGGCTCCTGTACGCCTGGAGGTACTTCACGAAGTACGAGGCGTAGGCGCCGTAGTCCTCGGCCTTGAGCCAGCCGCCGGCGAGCGAGCCGCTGTCCTTCATCCAGGCGGGGGCCGTCCAGGGCGAGGCCATCACCGTGAGTGACGGGTTCAGCTGGAGCGCCTGCTTGGTGAGCGGTGCCACGTCCGCGAGGTCGTGGGAGATCGAGAACGTGGACAGATTCGGATCCGTCTGCCCGGAGGGCACGTCGTCGTACGTGTAGCCGTACCGCGCGAGGTCCGAGGCGCCCATCGGGTTGCGCAGGAACGACAGTCCGATGCCGTCCGTCGGCGAGAACAGCTTGCGCATGGTCGCGTCCCGGGTCGCCTGCGACAGCGCCCCGCTGCTGTTCATCAGCCAGGCCGCGGTGTCCGTGAAGGACGCGCCGCCGCCGGTGAAGGTCTGGTAGCGGGTGTTCTCGTCGACGGTGATGTTCTCGCCGCCGCCGCCGCTCCCGGACTGGAAGGCGAACGGCGTCTGCGCCTGCAGTCCGCGCACGACATGCCGTCCGGCGGAGTCGTCCGTGGTCGTGAGCCAGGCCGTCACCTGTTCACCGGCCGCGTGAGCGGGGGGCACGGCGGCGGTGAGGCCGGCGGCGGAGAGCAGTCCGGCGAGCAACAGCCGGACCGTGCGGGGGGTTCTCCTCATGGTGCGTCGCCCTTCAACTGACGTGCACTCTTGACGGGTTGGGGAGCCGTTAGTTAACTCACGGCGTGATCTAAGTCCTGAGTGAAACACGAGAGCCGAGGGAAGGTCCATGCCGAGAACCGCCCTGCTCGTCTCCGGCGCCTTGCTCGCCGCCCTGTTGCCCCTGTCGGCCGCGGCCCACGCGGCCGACGACCCCGCGCCGACCCCCGTCGACCGCTTCGAGGGCGAGGTCCCCTTCGCCTCCCAGCCCGCCGACGGCATCTTCCCCTGGGGCGGCGACGCCGACGACCCGCCCGCCCTCCGACTCGCCGACCGCGCCGACGCCCCCGAGGGCGCCGAGGTGCTCACCGGCACCTACGACATCAGCGGCTACGGCGGCTTCACCCACGACTTCGCCGCCGGCCGGCCCGCCCACGACTGGTCCGCCCACCAGGGCATCCGCTTCTGGTGGGACGGTCGCGACAACGGCCGGAAGATCGCCTTCGAGATCAAGGACGGCGGCGCGAACGGCGAGGCGTCGGAGCTGTGGACGACCTCCTTCACCGACGACTTCACCGGCTGGAAACAGATCGAGATCCCCTTCACGGACTTCGCCTACCGCACCGACTACCAGCCCGTCGGAGGCATCGACCACGTCCTCGGCCTCACGCAGATGTGGGGCTACGCCGTCACACTCCCGGCCGGGACCAAGGGCGACTTCGCCATGGACGACGTGGAGCTGTACGGCCGGGCCGACCAGTCGCTGCGCGCCTCCGTCAGCACCGACGCGGCCGTCTACCCGGTCAGGGCGGGCGGCACCGCCGAGGTCAGGGTCACCCTGGCCACGACCGGCGACCGGCCCGTCGACGACCCGGTGACGGTCACGTACACGACGGAGGGCGGCACCGCAACGGCCGGCCGGGACTACACCCCGGTCACCGGCACCCTCACCTTCCCGGCCGGCACCGCGTCCGGAACCTCGCGGACCGTCGAGGTGCCGACCCGGACGGTCCGGACCCCCGCACCCGCGAAGACCGTCCCGCTGAAGCTCACGGTCACCGGAGCCAAGGCACCCGCCGAGACCCCGCAGATCGTTGTCGACGCGCACGGACTGCCGTACCTGAACGCCGGGTTGCCGGTGAAGAAGCGCGTCGCCGACCTGCTCTCCCGCATGTCCCTTCAGGAGAAGGCCGGGCAGATGACCCAGGCCGAACGGGGCGCCGTGGGCGGCGGGGGCGACATCGCCGCGTACGACCTCGGCTCGCTGCTCTCCGGCGGCGGCTCCACACCCACGCCCGACACCCCCGGCGCCTGGGCGCGGATGATCGACGGCTTCCAGCTCCGCGCCCAGGCCACCCGCTTCCAGATCCCGCTGATCTACGGCGTCGACGCGGTCCACGGTCACAACAACCTGACCGGCGCCACGATCATGCCGCACAACATCGGCATCGGCGCGAGCCGCGACCCCCGACTCGCCGAGCGGACTGGCGCGGTGACCGCGGCAGAGGTCCGCGCCACCGGCATCCCCTGGGACTTCGCGCCCTGCCTGTGCGTGAGCCGTGACGAACGCTGGGGCCGCTCCTACGAGTCCTTCGGCGAGGACCCCGCCCTCGTCCAGTCCATGGAGACCGTGATCCAGGGCCTCCAGGGCCGGGCCGACGGCCGCGATCTGAGCCGGGACGACAAGGTGCTCGCCACCGCCAAGCACTTCGTCGGCGACGGCGGTACGGCCTACGGCTCCTCGACCACCGGCACCTACACGACCGACCAGGGCGTCACCACCGTGACCCGGCAGCAGCTCCAGGACATCCACCTGGCGCCCTTCAGGACGGCCGTCCAGCGGGGCATCGGCACGGTCATGCCGTCGTACTCCTCCCTCGACGTCGTCGGCGACGGCAAGGGCGCGGTGAAGATGCACGCCCGCGGCGACATGATCAACGGCGAGCTGAAGGGCCGGATGGGCTTCGACGGCTTCGTCATCAGCGACTGGAACGCCATCGACCAGCTCCCCGGCGACTATGCGGCCCACGTCCGCACGGCCGTGAACGCGGGCGTCGACATGATGATGGTGCCGTACACCTACAAGGACTTCGGCTCCACGCTCGTCGACGAGGTGAGGGCCGGCCGGATCAGCGAGAAGCGGATCGACGACGCCGTCTCCCGCATCCTCACCCAGAAGTTCGAACTCGGCCTCTTCGAGCACCCCTACGCCGACACCTCCGGCGCCTCCGCCATCGGCTCCCCGGCCCACCGGGCCGTCGCCCGCCAGGCCGCGGCCGAGTCGCAGGTGCTGCTGAAGAACAGCGGCGGGCTGCTGCCGCTGAAGAAGAGCGAGAAGGTGTACGTCGCCGGGTCCGACGCCGACGACCTCGGCAACCAGACCGGCGGCTGGACCATCACCTGGCAGGGCGCCTCCGGCACCCACACCCAGGGCACCACCATCCTCCAGGGCATGCGTGCGGCCGGTGGGAACGTCACCTGGTCCAAGGACGCCTCGGCCCCCACGAGCGGCTACGACGTCGGCGTGGTCGTCGTCGGCGAGACCCCGTACGCCGAGGGCGTCGGCGACGTCGGCAACGGTCACAGCCTGCAGCTGTCGGCGGCCGACCAGGCGGCCGTGGACAAGGTGTGCGCGGCCATGAAGTGCGCCGTGCTGATCGTCTCCGGGCGTCCGCAGCTCATCGGTGACCGGCTCGACAAGATCGACGCCCTGGTGGCCTCCTGGCTGCCCGGCACCGAGGGCGAGGGCGTGGCCGACGTCCTCTACGGCACCCGCCCCTTCACCGGGCAGCTCCCCGTCACCTGGCCGAAGTCCGAGTCCCAGCTACCGATCAACGTCGGCGACGCGTCGTACGACCCCCAGTTCCCCTACGGCTGGGGCCTGACCACGCTCACCGACGTCCCGCGCGGCGGAGCGGCCACGCTCAAGGCGCTCGCCGTGGCGGCCTCCGTCGCCGAACGCAGGGGTGACGACCGGGCCGGACGCGAGCTGGTGACCAAGGCGCGGCTGATCGTGCAGAGCCGGGCGGGGGCGCGGATGACGGAAGCGGTGGCGAAACCCTTCGCGGACGCCGACCACCTGCTGCTGACCGGCCGGTACGGGAAGGCGGTGGACAGGCTGGCGCAGGCTTATCAGGCCGCGTAGAAGCAACCCATGTGTCCGTGTGCGGGGGGCTTCGGGTAGCTTCGAAGAATGAAGGCCGTCCTGCGGACCCGAAGCCTCCCGGCACTGATGCTGGCCGCGCTCGTGCTGGTCGTGGCGGCGCTGTTCGCCCCCGGGGCGAGCGCGGACACCAGCATCTCCACGATCGCCCAGGCCCTCCGCAAGGGCCCCGTCTACGTCGACCCGGCGGCCTCGGCCCAGCTGCCGAAGGCGGACGCCGACGCGCTCGCGAAACGCATCAAGGACGCGAACAAACCGCTGTTCGTCGTGGTGCTCCCGGCCGGCTATCCGACGGCCGGCCTCTTCTCCGGGCTCCGTGCGGCCACCGGCATCACCGGCCTGTACGGCATCCGCCTGGGCGACCGCTTCGACGCCCGCGCCGACTCCTCCGTGATGTCGCCGACGGCCCGGCAGAACCTCGTGGCCAGTGTCCAGGGCGAGAGCGCCAAGGCCCAGCTCACCGACTTCGCCGACCGCGCGCTCGCCAACATGGGGGGCCGTGCGCCGCGGAGCTGGGGCGGCTCGTCCGGTACGGGCGGCGGCTCGTCCGGTACGGCACTGATCGTGATCGGGGCTGTGCTGGTGGCCGGCGGCGCGGGCGCGTACGCGATGGTCCGGCGCGGCCGCCGGCGCCGCGAGGAGGAACAGCGGGCCGCCCTGGACCGGCTGCGGGTGGTCGTGAACGAGGACATCACGGCCTTCGGCGAGGAACTGGACCGCCTGGACTTCCATCCCGCGGAACCGGGTGCCGACGACGCGATGCGCGCCGACTACGAGCGGGCCCTGGACTCCTACGAGACCGCCAAGCAGCGCATGGCCGAAGCGGCGAAGCCGGAGGACGTCCGCACGGTCACGCAGGCCCTGGAGGACGGCCGCTTCTCCCTCACCCAACTGGCCGCCCGCCGCGCGGGCAGCCCCCTTCCCGAACGCCGTCCGCCCTGCTTCTTCGACCCCCGCCACGGCCCCTCGGTCACCGACGCCGCCTGGTCCCCGCCGGGCGGCGCCCCCCGCGAGGTCCCGGTCTGCGCGGCGGACGCCACCCGTCTGGCCGACGGCCGCGACCCGGTGATCCGTGAGGTCGACACGGACTACGGCCGCCGCCCCTACTGGGACGCGGGCCCCGCCTACGGCCCCTGGGCGGGCGGCTACTTCGGCGGCGGCCTGCTGCCCGGTCTGCTGGTGGGGACGGTGCTGGGCAGCATGATGGCGGCGCCGTCGTATGCGGCGGCGTACGGGGCGGGGTACGGAGACTTCGGGGGTGGGTTCGGGGACGGGTACCAGGGCGGGGACGTCTCGGGCACGGACTTCGACCCCGGGGACTTCGGGGGCGGGTTCGGGGACGGCGGGGGGTTCGACGGGGGCGGGGGAGACGGGGGCGGTGGGGGAGATTTCGGTGGGGGGTTCTGATCCGGTGGGAGGGCTCTGCTCCGGGTGCTGATGCGAGGGCTCAAGAGGTGCGAAGGGGCGGTCCGCCGCCCCTTCGCCCATGCCTCCCGGTCGGTCCCCGGTGGACCCAGCCGCTCCCTCACCGCCGCCGCCGGTCGTCGGTCCCCCGCTCCCGCACGATCGTTGGCGGGCCGGGCCGTCGCCCTGGGGTGGCACACATCTGCCCGTCGCGCGCCGGTCAGGCGTTCTTGATCGCCGAGATGTCGAAGATCAGCTTGATCTTGTCGGAGATCAGGACGCCGCCGGTCTCCAGGGCCGCGTTCCAGGTCAGGCCCCACTCCGAGCGCAGGATCTCGGTCTTGCCCTCGAAGCCGACGCGGTCGTTGCCGAACGGGTCCTTCGCGGCGCCGTTGAACTCCAGGTCGATGCTGATCGTCTTCGTGACGCCGAGGAGGGAGAGCTCGCCGGTGATGCGGTAGTCGTCGCCGCCGAGGGCCTCCGCCTTGGTGGAGCGGAAGGTCATGGTCGGGAACTCGTCGATCTTGAAGAAGTCGGCGGACTTCAGGTGACCGTCGCGGTCGGCGTTGCCGGTCTCGATGCTCGCCATCTGCACGTCGAGCGTGGCGGTGGAGTCGGCGGGGTTCCCGCCGTCCAGGTGCAGCGTGCCGGTGAAGTCCTGGAAGCTGCCCTTCACGTTGGTGACCATGGCGTGGCGGGCCACGAAGCCGATGCTGGTGTGCGCCGGGTCGATCGTGTAGTCGCCGGTCAGCGCGGACAGGTCGGGGGCCGGTGCGGCCGGCGCGGCGGTCGTCGGGGCGGTGCTGTCCTTGCGGCTGAAGATGCCCATGATGTGCTCCAGGAAAGTGTCAGTTGAACGTTAAACAACCTTGCGTCTTCGACGGTAACCCTATTCGGTTCGGTTTTCAACATCATCCGCAGCGTGTTTCTGCGGTTGCGTGGGGTGACGTCTGTACGCCCTCTGGCGGACGCGCGTAGAGCTCGGGCACCATCTGCGTGCACCGCCTGCAACGCCGCCCCCCACCAGGAACCCGGCCCGACCGCAGGAAGGTCCCCATGAAGCTCAGGAAAGCCATGAGGCTCCGCTCCGTCCTGACCGCGCTCGCCCTCGTCGTCGCCCCCGGCGTCGCCGTCGTCGGCACCGCCACCGATGCCTTCGCCGTCACCAAGATCAGCCAGGCCACCGCCGAGTCGATGTTCCGCCAGGTCGGCATCACCTGGTCGTCCTCCGGTAACTGCACCGACCGCAACAACTCCACCTGCACGTCCTTCGACCAGCTGAACCTCGCCACCGCCCAGGGCGCCCAGACCCTGAAGCGGGCCAGCGGCTGCGCCCTCAACATCACCGGCGGCACCGAGGCCGGCCACGCCTCCGGCACCTATTCGCACTGGAACGGCTACAAGCTCGACTACGGCAAGAACACCTGCATCACCGCGTACATCAAGAACAACTTCAGCTACATCGGCCTGCGTGGCGACGGCTACCCGCAGTGGCAGTCCGGCTCCGGCAACATCTACGCCGACGAGGGCAACCACTGGGACGCCCTCTACTACAACTGCGGCGGCTGCTGAAGCGGAGTGAGAGAGGGCGGTGACCGGCCCATGGGGCTGACCCGACGCGCACTGCTGCTGGCCACCGCCCTCGTTCCGGTCCTGTCCTTCGCCGTGCGGGCCGACGACGGTGATGCCTACGGCGCTCTGCGCCGCCGCTGGATCGGCATCGCTCTCGGGACGGGTTACGATCCGGCCCGCGAGCCGTACGCCGCACGGCTCGCCCAACTCGGTGCGCAGGCCCGTGAGTTCGCGGCCGGTATGGCCCCCGGTGTCGGCTCTCTCTGGCCCGGCCGTCCCTTCGACCCGCCGGCCGGTATCACCTTCAGTTACGGCCGGCTGTGGATCATGACGCAGGCCTACGTCCAGCCGGGCACCGGTGTCACCGGCGATCCAGGACTCCTCCGGGCCGTGCTGCGGGGGCTCGATCACCTCTCCGCCGACGTCTACAACCCCTCGACCGCCCGCTACGGCAACTGGTGGGAATGGCAGATCGGCAGCCCCCGCCTGCTCATGGACATCACCGCCGCCCTGTACGAACGGGTCGGTGACGACCGTGTCGTGGCGGCCTGCGCCGCCGTGGACCACTTCGTCCCGGACTCGATGCTCACCGACTACTCCGGCACCTCCACCGGGGCCAACCGCGTCGATCTGTGCCGTTCCGTCGCCCTGCGCGGCATCCTCGGCCGGGACGCCGGCCGGATCGCCCTGGCCCGGGACGCCCTCTCGCCGGTCTTCCCGTATGTCGCGGAAGGTGACGGCCTCTACGCCGACGGCTCTTTCGTGCAGCACACCTGGGTCGCCTACTCGGGGACGTACGGACAGGTCCTGCTCGACGGCCTGGGGCGGCTGTTCGCCCTCCTCGCCGGGTCGCCCTGGGAGGTCACCGACCCCGCCCGCGAGAACGTCCTGGACGGGGTCGAGCACGCCTTCGCGCCGCTCATCCATGACGGGCTGGTGATGGACTGCGTCAACGGGCGTGCCATCAGCCGGGGCCGGCAGCGCGATGACGACTCGGGCGTCATGCGGAGCGACCACTGGCACGGGCACGCTCTCGTCGCCGCCGTCGCGCTGCTCGCGGGCGGCGCCGACGAGGCGCGGCGCAGGCGGTGGTACGGGCTGGTGAAGGGGTGGATCGAACGGGACACGGTCGCTCCGCTCCTGACCTCTGCCCAGTTCGACGTGGGGGATCTCGCGCGGCTGCACGCCGTCGCCGAGTCGGGCGCACCCGCGGTCGCGGAACCCCTCGGGCACAGGCTCTTCCCGGCCATGGACCGTGCGGTTCACCGCCGTTCCCGCTTCACCGCGGCGCTCTCGACGGCGAGCGACCGCATCGCCCATTACGAGTGCGGCAACGGCGAGAACCCGCGCGGCTGGCACACCGGGGCCGGAATGCTGTACTGGTGGCCGCGGGGGCACAGCGACCAGTACACCGACTGGTTCTGGCCGACCGTCGACTGGTACCGGCTGCCCGGCACCACCGTGTCCACCCGGCGCCTGCCCGACGGGGCCGGCGGTGAATGGGGTGCGCCCAAGCCGGACGTGCGGTGGGTGGGCGGTACGACCGACGGGGTGTACGCGGCCGTGGGCCAGCATCTCGAAGTTCTCGGCTCCACCCTGCGGGCCCACAAGTCCTGGTTCTTCCTCGACGATGCCGTGGTCTGCCTCGGCGCCGGGATCGCCTGCGCCGACGGCGTCCCGGTCGAGACGGTCGTGGACAACCGCAACCTGGGGGAGGCCGGCACGCAGGCCTTCGTACGGGGCCGGGGGTGGGCCCATCTGGAGGACCACGGTGGCTGGATCCTGCCGTGCGGAGGAGAGCTGCGGGCCCTCCGTGAGAACCGCACCGGCGCCTGGTCCGACATCAACGCCGGCGGCACCGACGAGCGGCGCACCCGGCGCTGGCAGACCCTGTGGCTCGATCACGGCACCGACCCCGCCGACGCCTGCTACGTGTACGTCCTGCTGCCCGGCGCCACCCGCGCCGAGACCGCGGCCCGGGCCGCCGACCGGCACCGGCCGACCGTCCTCGCCAACGACACCACCTGTCAGGCCGTCGCCGCACCCCGGCTGGGCCTCACCGCGGCCAACTTCTGGCGGGCCGGTACGGTGGGAGCCCTGACCGCCTCGGCGGGCTCGAGCGTCCTCGTCGTACGCCGGGGCCGGACCGCCGGCGTCCGCGTCAGCGAGCCACCCCGCACGGGGGTGCCGCTGGAGATCGTCTGGGACCGTCCGGTGCGCTCCGTCGTCCGTGCCGGCGACGGGGTCGAGGTGCTCGAGGCGGACCGCCGTCTGAGGCTCCGTGTCACTCCGGGGATGGCATGTTCCACCCGCGTTTGTGAGGTGGCTCTCAGGTGACGCCTTTGTGGCCCCTCTACAACAGCGATGCCCTCTGAGCAGTCGGAACGGCTGCATGCCGCCCCGGTTCTGTTCACTGGTACCAGGAAAACGGGCCGGAGACTGTACGGAGTCGACGGCTCGCATTCCTTGGTGTCCTTCGTAAGGTCGCTACATGACCGTTTTGGAAGAGACGACGGGTGAGCCGACCGGTGAGCCGACGGACGCGCGCGGACGGGTCGCCGAGCTGCACGAGATTCGTGCCCGGGCCGTGGCCGGCCCCAGCGAGAAGGCGACCGAGGCGCAGCACGCCAAGGGCAAGCTGACGGCGCGGGAGCGGATCGAGCTGCTCCTGGACCCGGGGTCCTTCCAGGAGGTCGAGCAGCTGCGCCGGCACCGGGCGACCGGGTTCGGCCTGGAGGCGAAGAAGCCGTACAGCGACGGTGTCATCACCGGCTGGGGCACGGTCGAGGGCCGTACCGTCTTCGTCTACGCCCATGACTTCCGGATCTTCGGCGGTGCGCTGGGCGAGGCCCACGCCACCAAGATCCACAAGATCATGGACATGGCCATCGCGGCCGGTGCGCCGCTGGTGTCGCTGAACGACGGCGCCGGCGCCCGGATCCAGGAGGGCGTCTCCGCCCTCGCCGGCTACGGCGGCATCTTCCAGCGGAACACCAAGGCGTCGGGTGTCATCCCGCAGATCTCCGTGATGCTCGGCCCGTGCGCGGGCGGCGCGGCCTACAGCCCGGCTCTGACGGACTTCGTCTTCATGGTCCGTGAGACCTCGCAGATGTTCATCACCGGCCCGGACGTGGTCAAGGCGGTCACCGGCGAGGAGATCACCCAGAACGGGCTCGGCGGTGCCGACGTCCACGCGGAGACCTCCGGCGTCTGCCACTTCGCCTACGACGACGAGGAGACGTGCATCGCCGAGGTGCGCTACCTCCTGTCGCTCCTGCCGCAGAACAACCGCGAGAACCCCCCGCGGGTGGACTCCTCCGACCCGGTGGACCGCCGCAGCGACGCCCTGCTCGACCTGGTCCCGGCGGACGGCAACCGGCCGTACGACATGGCCAAGGTCATCGAGGAGATCGTCGACGACGGCGAGTACCTGGAGGTCCACGAGCGCTGGGCGCGGAACATCATCTGCGCGCTCGCCCGGCTGGACGGCCAGGTGGTGGGCATCATCGCCAACCAGCCGCAGGTCCTCGCGGGTGTCCTGGACATCGAGGCGAGTGAAAAAGCTGCGCGCTTTGTCCAGATGTGTGACGCTTTCAATATCCCGATCGTCACCTTCCTGGACGTTCCGGGGTTCCTCCCCGGCGTCGACCAGGAGCACGGCGGAATCATCCGCCACGGCGCGAAGCTGCTGTACGCCTACTGCAACGCGACCGTGCCGAGGATCTCGCTGATCCTGCGCAAGGCGTACGGAGGTGCCTACATCGTCATGGACTCCCAGTCGATCGGCGCGGACCTCACCTACGCCTGGCCGACCAACGAGATCGCCGTCATGGGCGCGGAAGGCGCCGCGAACGTCATCTTCCGCCGACAGATCGCCGAGGCCGAGGACCCCGAGGCGATGCGGCAGAAGATGGTCAAGGAGTACAAGGCCGAGCTGATGCATCCCTACTACGCCGCCGAGCGCGGCCTGGTGGACGACGTCATCGACCCGGCGGAGACCCGCGAGGTCCTGGCCAAGTCCCTGGCGATGCTGCACACCAAGCACGCCGACCTCCCCTCCCGGAAGCACGGCAACCCCCCGCAGTAACCGAGCGGACCCGCCGCGGCAACCCCGCGGACCTCACACTCACGGAGACTGACACCCATGAGCACTCCTGACATCCGCGTCGAGAAGGGCCACGCAGACCCCGAGGAAGTCGCCGCCATCACGGCCGTCCTCCTGGCCCGTGCGGCCGCCCGCCCCGCCGACTCCGCCCAGACCCACCGAGGCCGCCCCAAGGCCGGCTGGCGCCGCCTGGAGCGTGAGGGCGGCTTCCGTGCCCCGCACAGCTGGCACTGAGTTCTCCCGCGCGTGATCGCAGCCCCGCTTCTCCTCCGGGAGGGCGGGGCTGCGGTGTGTTCAGGGGCGGAGACGCCGGCGCCGCCACAGGCTGAAGGGGACGGACAGCGTCGCCACGCAGACCGCCGGCCACAACGAGGCCATGTGCAGGCCCGGGGTCCACAGGGGCAGCAGGACGGCGGTCAGGAACACGGTCAGCCACCCGAGGACCAGCCTGTTGCGCAGCCGCGCCCGGAGCGGGAACAGCAGGGCCGAGGACACCAGCGCGCTCGGCGCCAGCAGTACCGCAGCCCACACCAGGGCTCCCCAACCGTCGATCTGGATCACGATCATCCCCGTTGCCGATGACAAAAACTCCTGTCCCTCAGGAAGAGAGACAGGAGCTCACGTCGGTTCCCCGGGGCGGCGGCGTTACCGCAGGCGCGCCATCAGAGCGTGCTCGACCAGCGTGATCAGCGCCGACTTGGCGTCCGCGCGGTGGCGGGCGTCCGTCGTGATGATCGGGGTGTCGGGGCCGATCTGAAGGGCCTCGCGGACCTCGTCCGGGTTGTACGGCTGGTTGCCGTCGAAGCCGTTGAGGGCGATGACGAACGGCAGGCCGCTGTTCTCGAAGTAGTCGACCGCGGGGAAGCAGTCGGCGAGGCGCCGGGTGTCCACGAGCACGATCGCGCCGATCGCGCCGCGCACCAGGTCGTCCCACATGAACCAGAAGCGGTCCTGTCCGGGGGTGCCGAACAGGTAGAGGATCAGGTCCTGGTCCAGGGTGATGCGGCCGAAGTCCATGGCGACGGTGGTCGTCGTCTTGTCCCCGGTGTGGGTGAGGTCGTCGATGCCGGCCGAAGCGGACGTCATGACGGCCTCTGTGCGCAGCGGGTTGATCTCCGAGACGGCGCCGACGAACGTGGTCTTGCCCACGCCGAAGCCGCCCGCCACCACGATCTTCGCGGAGGTGGTGGAGCGGGAAGGACCGCCGCTAGAGCTTGCGAAGTCCACTGAGCACCCTTTCGAGCAGTGTCACGTCTGGCTGGCCACCGGCGTTCTCGTCGCCGCCGGGCTGATGGATGGCGACCAGGCCCGCCTCCGCCAAGTCGGCGACGAGGATCCTGGCCACGCCGAGGGGGATCGTCAGCAGGGCCGAGATCTCGGCCACCGACTTGATCTCCCGGCACAGGTTGCAGATCCGCTGATGCTCGGGCAGTTGGCCCTGCATCTGGTGCGGAGCGGCGGTGGTGTGCACCAGTGCCTCGATGGCGAGCTGGTAGCGCGGGCGGGTCCGGCCGCCGGTCATGGCGTACGGACGCACCAAGGGGTTGTTGGACGCCGAGGCCGGCGCCGGCTCGGGGCGGCGCTGGGGCTGTACCGGCTGGATCCGCGGGGCCGGCGGCTGGTCGTACGGCGAGGGGCCGGGGCCCTGCGGGGCGTACGGCTGGTGGTGGCCCGGGGCGGAGGGGAAGTTGTACCGGTTCGCCGAACCGTCGCCATGGCCCTGGGCAGGGCCGTACGACCAGTTACCCGAAGACGAACCGCCTGGGGGTGTTGCCACTTTCTCCTCCTCCGACTGCGCCGGGCACCCATCCGTGTGGAGCCGCGTCCCGAAACCTTACGGCCCCAGGACGCGAATACGCACCGTCCGATTACTAGTTGAGAAGGCTCCCCTGGAGCTCCGCACGGAGATCCGGGGTGAGGACCGTGCCCGCGCGGTCCACCAGAAGGGCCATCTCGTACCCGATGAGGCCGATGTCCGCCTCCGGGTGGGCCAGGACCGCGAGCGACGAACCGTCGGAGATGGACATGATGAAGAGGAATCCCCGCTCCATCTCCACAACCGTCTGATTCACGCTGCCTCCCTCGAAGATCCGGGAGGCGCCTGCCGTCAGAGACGTCAGACCGGAGGCGACGGCCGCGAGCTGGTCGGCGCGGTCGCGGGGGAAGCCTTCGGACATCGCCAGAAGGAGTCCGTCGGCGGAGACCACCACCGTGTGGGACACCCCCGGGGTGTTGTCCACGAAGTTGGTGATCAACCAGTTCAGGTTCTGTGCCGCCTGGCTCATCGGGCTCACACTAACGCTCCTGGTTGTAGGTGCTGTCAGGACCACTGTGCTGATTCCTAGTGGCCTGGCCGTTCGTTTCACTGCCTGCGTTGCGTCCGCGCTGGACGCCTCGACGCAGGTTGCTCAGCCTGCCCCGGACGTCCTCCGGGGCGCGGGAGACCTGGGGGCCTCCCTGAGGGGTGGTCTCGGCGGAACCCTCGACCAGATTGGCCTTGGGCACCCGCCGCGGCAGGCCCGAGGCGGTGACCCCGCCTGCCTTGGGCTTCCGGAGCTGCGAGGCCTGCTGCCACCGCTCGTCGTTCGCCGAGCGCCAGCCGCTGTCACCGTTGCTCCCCGGAGCGGGAGTCGCCGCGGGAGCCGATGCCTCCTGCTGCACGTGCGCCGTGCCGTTCGTGCGGCCGGTGCCGGGGGAACCGCTCGCGGTGGAACCGCGGCGGGGCAGCCCGGCGTCGGTCAGCTCGTGGGCGGCGGGAGAGGCCGGTCCCGGACGGTCGAAGCCTACGCGGTTCCGCTCACTCGCGTCAGCGGCCTGCGGGGATTCCGCTTCCGGAGCGTACTGGGCCGGGTAGCCGTTCTGGTAGCCGTCCTGCTGCGGCTGCTGGGGCCAGTCGTCCTGGAAGGACGGGGCCTGGGCAGGCTCCGCATACGCGGGGTCCGGGTAGCCGCCGTTCGGCGCGTAGTACTGCTCCTCGTACGGCTTCTCGTACGTCTGCTCCGCGTAGGAGGCCTGCTGCGGCTCCGCGTACGTCTGCTCCTCGTACGACTGCTGCTGCGGCTGCTGCTCCTGGTAGGACTGCTCCTCGTACGGCTGCTGCTGCTCCTGGTAGCCCTGCCGGCCGTCGAAGGGGTCGGCGTAGCCGGCGGACGCCTCGGCGCCCTCCTGCTGCGGCTGGCCGTGGGTCTGGGCCTCCAGGGCGGCGCGGCGCTCCTCGCGCATCAGGGAGCGTCCGACGGGGTCCAGGTCGCGGAGGTCGTCGGGGACCTCCGTGTACCGGCTGTCGTCGAAGCCGAGTTCGGCTGCGGTGCGCATCGGCTGCACGTGGTCGAAGCTCTCACCCTGGAACTGCTGCTCCGGGATGATCTGCGAGACCGTGAACTCCTCGCGGTCCAGCGGGGCCTCGCCGCCGCCACCGTGCGTGATCGCGTCCGGCAGCATGACCAGCGAGGTCGTACCGGCCTGCTCGCCCGAGGGGCGGAGCTGGACGCGGATGCCGTGCCGGTCGGACAGACGGCCGACCACGAACAGGCCCATGCGCTGGGAGATCGCGGCGTCCACGGTCGGCGGGTTGGCCAGCTTGTGGTTGATGTCCGCGAAGTCCTCGGCCGTCAGGCCGATGCCCTTGTCGTGGATCTCGATCATGACACGGCCGTCGGGCAGCCGGGTCGCGGTGACGCGGACCTTGGTCTGCGGGGAGGAGAACGTGGTGGCGTTCTCCAGCAGCTCGGCCAGCAGGTGCACGAGGTCGGTGACCGCGCGGCCGTGGATCTCGGCCTCGGGAACGCCGGACAGTTCGATGCGCTCGTACTGCTCCACCTCGGAGGAGGCGGCGCGCAGCACGTCGACGAGCGGGACCGGCTGGTCCCAGCGGCGGCCGGGCTCCTCGCCGGCGAGGACCAGGAGGTTCTCGCCGTTGCGGCGCATACGGGTGGCCAGGTGGTCCAGCCGGAAGAGGTTCTCCAGCTGGTCCGGGTCGGCCTCGTTGTTCTCCAGGTCGGTGATCAGGGTCAGCTGGCCCTCGATCAGCGACTGGTTGCGGCGCGACAGGTTGGTGAAGATCGCGTTGATGTTGCCCCGCAGCAGGGCCTGCTCGGAGGCGAGCCGGACCGCCTCGCGGTGGACCTGGTCGAAGGCGCGGGCGACCTCGCCGATCTCGTCCTTGGTGGTGATCGGGATCGGGGCGACCCGGGTGTCGACCCGGCCGGGGTCGGTGCGGGAGAGCTGGTCGACCAGCATCGGCAGCCGCTGCTCGGCGATGCCGAAGGCCGCGTTGCGCAGCTGGCGCATCGAGCGGCTCATCTGGCGGGCCACCAGACCGGCCAGGATGAACGCCGCGAGCAGGGCGATCACGACCACGGCACCGGTGGTGATGGCCGAGGCCTTGGCGTCGTCGGCGATGGCCGAGGCCTCGTTCACCGCCTTGTCGGCCATGTCCGACTCGATCTGGCGGTAGGCGTCGAACTTGAGCGTGTTGACCGCCCACCAGTTCTGCGCCGTGATGCCCTTGACGGCGAGCTGCTGGCGCGCGGCCAGGTCGGTGGAGCCCAGCTGGGCGAGTTCCGTGACCATGTCCTGCGGGTCGGACGGCGGCGGGACGTAGCGGGGGTTGGCGGCCTTGGCCTGCTGCGCCATGGCGGCGGCCTTGCTCTGGATGTCCGCCTTCTCCGCGTCCAGCCTGTCCGCGTCGGCCTGGGTGCCACCGCCGAGGTACTCCTCGACGGCGATGCCCTCCAGGTAGGCGTAGGAGGTGAGGGCGACCCGCTGGCTGGTCAGGTTCGGGGCGTCCGGACCCGGCTTGACCAGCATGTGTGTGCCGATCGAGCGGTCCAGGGACAGCGCCGCCTTGGTCAGCGAGATGGCGTAGACGGTGCGGCCGTAGGAGGTGATGTTTCCGGTGCCCAGGCCGAGCTCGTTGGCGAACTCCATCAGCGGGTGGGCGACCTTGACGTAGCCCTCCTCGGTCTGCACTCCGGTGAAGTTCGAGGTGTACGCGCCCGCACGCAGCGTCTTGAGGAAGGGCTCGGCCTTGTGGAACAGCTTGAGCCGGCGGTCCAGGCCGGACGTGTGCGGCGCGTTCTGCGCGGCCTCGTCGAAGACGTCGGCGGCCTTGTCGGTCGCCGCGCGGGCGGCGGAGATCGTCTTCTTGTCCTCGGCGCTCGCGGCCTTGCCCGCCAGCAGGGGGCCGGCGGTGATGTCCCGCTCGTTCTCCAGGGCGTTGGCGTAGGACAGGGAGGCCCGCACCAGGCGCGCGGTGTTCTCGGCGTCCTGCGCGTTCTGCCAGGTGTCGATCGAGCTCTTCACCTGGAAGCCGCCCATGACGAGACCGACCGCCACGGGTATGAGCAGGATCGCGTTCAGCCGGGTCGGCACCCGCCAGTTGCGCGGGGAGAATCGGCCGCCGCTCGACGCGGGAGTGGCCGTCGGTTCCGCACCGGGCACAGGACTGGGCGCCGCAGCGCGCGGCGGCGGGGTGAAGTTGCCCCGCGCCGACGGCTCGGGACCGTTCTTGCTTCGCCTCACTCGACCAACAACCTCTCGGCGGTCGGCACCTACGTCGTGCCGCAGTCTCTCAGAGCCCGGTTCGTCGCAGACCACTACGGGGTACGTCTTTGACCATTGGGCAGTTCAGGCATTCCAGCACGTGGACCAGCGCACTTCCAAACAGTGGAAACCTTGTGACGCGACCGTTGTAAGTCCCAGATAAAACGGTCATAAAGAGCGAGCCCCGCCAAAAGGCGGGGCGTTTGTGAGCGCAGCGGCACCACTCGACCGCGTCGCGTGGTGACACCGGGCGATTCCTCTGCCGAACTGTTATGAACACCGGAGCCGACCGTGTCAAAGGCCACAGTCGGCTCCGATCTTCTTACGACAACTGCCGTACGGCAGGTCGTACTTGAGTGCTACTTCAGGCGTGCCATCAGGGCGTGCTCCACCAGCGTGATCAGCGCACTCTTCGCGTCCGCGCGGTGGCGCGCGTCCGTCGTGATGATCGGGGTGTCGGGGCCGATCTGCAGCGCCTCCCGTACTTCCTCGGGGGCGTAGGGCTGCTGGCCGTCGAAGCCGTTGAGGGCGACGACGAACGGCAGGCCGCTGTTCTCGAAGTAGTCGACGGCCGGGAAGCAGTCGGCGAGGCGCCGGGTGTCCACGAGCACCACCGCGCCGATCGCGCCGCGCACCAGGTCGTCCCACATGAACCAGAAACGGTCCTGGCCCGGCGTACCGAAGAGGTACAGGATCAGGTCCTGGTCCAGGGTGATGCGGCCGAAGTCCATGGCGACGGTGGTCGTCGTCTTGTCCCCGGTGTGGGTGAGGTCGTCGATGCCGGCCGAAGCGGACGTCATCACGGCCTCTGTGCGCAGCGGGTTGATCTCCGAGACGGCGCCGACGAACGTGGTCTTGCCCACGCCGAAGCCGCCCGCCACCACGATCTTCGCGGAGGTGGTGGCCCGACCCGCGTCAGAGCTTGCGAAGTCCACTGAGCACCCTTTCGAGCAGCGTCACATCCGGAGCGCCGCCGTTGTTCTCGTCGCCACCAGGCTGGTGGATGGCGACCAGGCCGGCCTCGGCGAGGTCGGCGACCAGGATCCGGGCCACCCCGAGCGGCATGGCCAGCAGCGCGGAGACCTCCGCGACCGACTTGACCTCCCGGCACAGGTGGCAGATGCGCTGGTGCTCAGGGAGCAGTCCCATGAGCGCTGCCGGGTCGGCCGTGGTGCTGATCAGCGCCTCGATCGCGAGCTGGTAACGCGGCCGGGTCCGGCCGCCGGTCATCGCGTACGGACGGACCAGCGGCTGATCGCCCTCGTCACCGTACGGCTCCGCGTACGGATCGTGATGGGCGGTGGGCGGGGTCATGAATCCTCCGGGCGGGACAGCAAGTCGGTCGGTCGAGCCGTCTGTCGGGGGCCGGTGGGGGGATCGTGGCGGCCGGACGGTGTTTTTGTGAGGTGGGTGGTGCCGGGGCGGTCAGTGAAGCAGACTTCCCTGGAGTTCGGCGCGCAGGTCCGGGGTGAGTACCGCCCCCGCGCGGTCGACGAGCAGTGCCATCTCGTAGCCGACGAGACCGATGTCCGCCTCGGGATGGGCCAGGACCGCGAGGGACGACCCGTCCGAGATGGACATCAGGAAGAGGAAGCCGCGCTCCATCTCGACGACCGTCTGCGCCACCGTGCCGCCCTCGAAGATCCGGGAAGCCCCGGCCGTCAGTGAGGTCAGACCGGACGCGACGGCCGCCAGCTGGTCGGCGCGGTCCCGCGGGAAACCTTCGGACATCGCCAGCAGAAGGCCGTCGGCGGAGACCACCACCGTGTGCGACACCCCGGGGGTGTTGTCCACGAAGTTGGTGATCAACCAGTTCAGGTTCTGTGCCGCCTGGCTCATCGGACTCAACTAACGCTCCTGCTGGTGAGTGGGGCTCGGGTAGCTGCCGGTCTGGCCGCTGCCGGCCTGACGGCCCTGAGCGATGCCCCGACGGAGATTGGTCAGCCGTCCGCGTACGTCGTCAGGCGCACGCGAGACCTGCGGACCGGCTTGGTGCTGTTGCTGCTGTGCGGTGCCCGGGACCAGGTTCGCCCGGGGTACGCGGCGCGGCAGGCCGGACGTGGTGATCCCGCCCGACGCGGGCTGTCGGACGCGTTCTGCCTGCCGGACGAGTTCGTCGTTCGGCGAGGTGCGCCAGGAGCCGGTGGTGGAGCCGTTGCCGCCCGCGGGGCGCTGCGGAGCCGGGGCGGGTGCCTGCGACTGCTGCGGCTGCTGCGGCGCGGGCGCGCTCTCCTGCTGCTGACCGTGGAACCAGTTGGTCTCCAGCGTGTCGTACAGCGGGGTACGGCCGTCCATCGGGCCGCTGGCCGGCGGCAGGGCCTCCGGCTCGCGGTGCACGGGGCGCTGCTGCTGCGGGGCCTGCGGGCGCGGGGTGCCGAAGTCGTTCCGGCCGCCCGACTGCGGGCGCTCGAACTGGCCGGTGTGCGCCGGGCCCTGGCGGCCGGGCAGCGCGTGCTGTCCGGTGGATCCGGAGTCGAAACCGCCGTCGTACGCCTGCGGGGCCGCGAACTGGCCGGTGTCGTAACCCATGTTCTGCGGGGCGTCGTCCTGCCGCCCGGGCGCCGGCGTGCCGAACACGTCGGAGCGGACGAACGGATCCGTGCCCTGCTGGGTACCGAGGCCGTCGAACCGGCCCGGCGGTTGCGGGCTGTCCGGGCGCGCGAACTGACCCGTCTGCTGGGGGTCCTCCGGCCGCGCGTACTGACCCGTGGTCTGGGTGTCGTCCGGCCGGCCGTACTGGCCGGTGGTCTGGGAGGTGTCCCGGTGGCCGAACCGTCCCGGCTGCTGGGAGAGGTCCGGGCGGGGGAACTGGCCCGTGCTCTGGGCGCCGTTCAGGTCCGCGCGCGGGAACTCGCCCGTGGCGGACGGACCCTGGGCGTCGATCCGGGGTATCTCCGAGGTCGAGCCCGGGCCCTGCCGGTCGTCGACACGCGGCATGCGTGCGGTCTGCGTCGGGTCCTGCTCGTCGTGGCCGCGCGGAGCGTCCATCGAGGCCCGCGACAGCGGTGTCTGGGCCGGGCCCCAGTCCGGGGTGCGCTGCTGGTCGCCGCCGGGCAGCTCGGGCCGCGAGCCGCCGCGCGGCGGCAGCTGGGGCTGACGGCCCCGCTCGGAGCGGGCACCGGGCCGCTGCGAGCCACGGCCGCCGAAGGCGTCCTGCTGGGCCCCGCCCGGGTTCGCGGCCTGCAGACCCTGCGTGGCGCCGGCGGCCGGGGAGCCGAAGCCACCCGCACCGGCACCGGCGGCCGGCCGGCCCTGCTGAGAAGCACCGGGACCGCCCTGCGGACCCCGGGCATTGCCCGGCGCACCGGGACGGCCGCCCTGGCCCGCGCCGGGCAGCGCGGCCCGGGGACCCTGGCCGGAGCCGACCTGGCCGCGCGGGCCCGGACCGGCACCGAGCAGTCCACCGCCGGACGGGGCGCCACCGAGGGCGCCGCCCTGGCCGTTGCCGCCGTTCGCGCGGCGCGCCGCGGCCGCACCGGCCGCGGCCTGCGCGGCGGCGGGACCACCGGTGGCCGGCGCGCCCGGCTTGCCCGGAGCGGGCTTCTTGCCGCCCTGGGCCACGTCCACGGGCAGCATGACCAGCGCGGTCGTACCACCGGAGTCGGACGGGCGGAGCTGGATGCGGATGCCGTGCCGCTGGGACAGACGACCGACCACGAACAGACCCATGCGGCGGGACACCGACACGTCCACGGTGGGCGGCGAGGCGAGCCGCTCGTTGATCGCCGCGAGGTCCTCGGGGGAGAGGCCGATACCGGTGTCGTGGATCTCGATCAGGACGCGGCCGTCGGGCAGCGCGTGACCGGTGACCTTGACCTTGGTCTGCGGCGAGGAGAACGAGGTGGCGTTCTCGAGCAGCTCGGCGAGCAGGTGCACGAGGTCGTTGACGACCCGGCCTGCGACCTCGGTCGTCGGCACGGCGGCCAGCTCGATGCGCTCGTACTGCTCCACCTCGGACGCGGCGGCGCGGAGCACGTCGACCAGCGGGACCGGGCGGGTCCACCGGCGGCCGGGCTCCTCACCCGCGAGGACGAGGAGGTTCTCACCGTTACGGCGCATACGCGTCGCGAGGTGGTCGAGCTTGAACAGCGAGGACAGCTGGTCCGGGTCGGCCTCGCGGGATTCCAGCTCGGAGATCAGCGACAGCTGGCGCTGGATCAGACCCTGGGAGCGGCGCGAGAGGTTGGTGAACATCGCGTTGACGTTGCCCCGCAGCAGGGCCTGCTCGGCGGCGAGGCGGACCGCCTCGCGGTGCACGTCGTCGAAGGCCGTGGCCACCTGGCCGATCTCGTCCCGGGAGTGCACACCGACCGACTCCACGGAGGTGTCGACGTCCTGCGGGTCGGACTCCGACAGCTGCTTGACCAGCTCGGGCAGGCGTTCCTGGGCGACCTTGGTCGCGGTCTCCTGCAGCCGGCGCAGCGAGCGGATCATGGAGCGGGCCACGACGAACGCGCCCACCAGCGACACGCCGAGCACGAGCAGGATCAGCGCACCGGAGATGATGGCGTCGCGCTGGGTGGCGCTCTTCAGCTCGCGCGCCTTCTGCTCCATGTCCTCGAGCAGCGTGTGCTCGATCTTCTTCATCTGCTCGATCTTGGTCGAGCTGTCGTCCACCCAGTCGCGGTAGGAACGCGCGGTCTGCTGGCCGAGACCCTCCGGGGAGGCGAGCGCGCGCTTGGCGTACAGGTCGGCGGCCTGGATCGTCGGGTTGCCCTGGTCGATCGGCTTCAGCAGCTCCTCGGGGTCCTCGGCGGTGTCGATCTTGCGGAAGATCGAGATCTCGGAGCTCTCGCTCTCGGAGGCCGACTCGCCGTAGAGGCGGTCGTTGTCGGAGAGGTTGCTCTTGCCGCTGGGGGTCGAGGGCAGGGCGGCGGCGATCACGGCGCGCTGCACCGACGCGTACTCCTTGGCGGTGGAGAAGGCCGCCAGGGCGCGGGTGCGCTGGATCATCTCCGGGTTGCTGGACGCCTCGGCCATGTCCTCCGAGAGGCCGATCAGCTGGGTGATCAGCCGGTGGTAGGACTCGATCGTCTGGGTCGAGTTGTCCTTCTGCTGGTACGCGTTCTTGCGGATCTTGGCCAGCTGGTCCAGCTGGTTGAAGAGGCCGACGAGGTTGTCACGGACGCCCTGCAGGTTGCCCTGCTTGCTGGCGGCGTCGATCTCCTCGGCCGCGTTCTGGAAGTTCGAACGGGCCCGGTCGGTCTTCTCCTGGTAGCCCTTGACCTCGTAGTTGTTCACCGTGAGGCCGTGCGCCAGGGGACCGGCGGACTGGTCGCGCTCGTCCTGGAGCGCGGCGGCCAGCTCGGTGGCCTGCTTGGTCATGTCCGTCAGCAGCTTCATGTTGTCGAGCTGCTGGATGTCGTTCATGTTGTCGCTGATGCGCAGCGCACCGAGCGAGGTCGCCGCGACCACGGGCAGCGCGAGCAGCGACACCAGGCGCGTGGAGATGCGCCAGTTGCGCAGGGCCATGCGCGAGCCGGGACCGGTGGGGCCCTGCGGGGCCTTCACGGTCGGCGTGGCGCCGGCGGAATTGGTGGCCGCCGTGGTGCCCGACGAGGCCGACGGACCGGGGCGCCCGCCGCGGTCACCGCCGTCTCCGGACGGGGCCGGGCCCTGGTTGTGGGCGTGCTGGGGCGAGGAGCTGCCCTTCATGGGGCCAGTCCTGTCGTGCGACTCCGGCTCCGCCGAAGCGCTGCCATCCCTCTTGAAACGTCCCTGCACTAGCGTCGCAACCTCTGGACCAGGCGCCCCTCCGCGCGAACGGAGGAACACGGTGTCGGCGTTCTGGAGAGCGCCCTGAATACGCCCCCCGGTGGTCTGGAGTGACCGGCGCTGGTTCCCCCTACTCTCACCGCCACACCCGGCGCTGCGTTGCGCCCTTGCGCGCCGGCTCGATCCCGCGGCGGTCCGTGGAATTCCAGCACAGTGCCGGATCTCCAACAAGGGCCGTGTCCCGAGCTGTGACCTCCGTGACGGCGTGTGAGTGACGCGTTACCAGCCGTGGAGCCTGATTCGGTGCATAACGGGCGTATCCCTGCGAGTCGTCGAGGGGGCTGCGGTGTCCCAGTCGCCATGATCAGGAGCGGAATGATGCCTTCAGGGGGTCAATGTCCGTTTCGATGGGCCGATTTGCGGGCCCGATTTGACCGGTTCGTCCGTGACTTCGTGAGCAAACTCACATGCCTGCGGCGGCCAGTTGGCGTCATCGACGGGGAATCGGATGTTTAGCCTGACGCTTTACAAGAGGGACGACTCTGCAAACCCACTCGACCAGAGGGCACAGGACGACAACGGTGAAGACGACGATGATGTTCCACAAGATCGCAAACCCGCGACGCACGACCCTGGCGCACCTCGAGGACGCCGACGAACTGCAGACGATCGCGTCCCCGGAGCACTCCGTCGACCTTCCCGCCCAGACGGCCAACCCCAGGCGCACCGTCCTGATGGAGGTCCCGGTGGGCGCCGCCGCCGCGTCCGGAGAGTAACCCGGCAGACCCGGCCGAGCGCGGCCGGGAGGATCACGCACCCGCGGTGGTCCTCCCGGCCGCGCTCGCGTTCCGGGCGGTTCCCGGCACTTCGCCCGGGGCCCCGCGGCACCGGAAAACACCTGTCCGGCGGCGCTACCGGCCGAACGGCGGGGCGCCCGACCGGTTAACCTGGGGCGTCAGTACGCCGGTTCTAGTTGAGGGGCGCAAGGATCCCGTGCGCATCGCCAGGTTCTCCATCGACGGGAACGTCGCCTTCGGCGCGGTCGAGGGCGACAAGCAGGACGAACTCGTCCTCGACATCATCAAGGGCATCCCCTTCGCGGACCACGAGCTGTCCGGTACGAAGGTGCCGCTGAGCAAGGTCAGGCTGCTCCCGCCGGTCCTCCCCAACAAGGTCGTGGCGTTCGGCCGCAACTACGCCGAGCACGCGCGCGAACTGGGCAACGAGGTCCCGGACGCCCCCTTCGCCTTCTTCAAGCCCTCCACCTCGGTGATCGGCCCCGGCGACGACATCCAGTACCCGCCGTTCTCCGAGGAACTGCACCACGAGGCCGAGCTGGCCGTCGTCATCGGCCGCATGTGCCGCGAGGTGCCGCGCGAGCGCGTCAAGGACGTGATCTTCGGCTACACCTGCGCCAACGACGTCACCGCCCGCGACGTGCAGAAGCGCGAGAAGCAGTGGGCCCGGGCCAAGGGCTTCGACACCTCCTGCCCGCTCGGCCCCTGGGTGGAGACGGACCTGGACCTCGAGCGCGCGAACGACCTCACCGTCCAGCTCACGGTCAACGGGCAGCAGCGCCAGCTGGGCCGCACGAGCGAGATGATCCACTCCATCGAGGATCTGATCGTCAACATCTCCGAGGCCATGACCCTGCTCCCCGGCGACGTCATCCTCACCGGCACCCCCGCGGGGGTCGGCCCCCTGAACGTCGGCGACGAGGTCGCCGTCACCATCGAAGGCATCGGCACTCTCACCAACAAGGTTGTCAAGCGTGGCTAGCGCACCCGGCTCCCCCGTACGCGTCCGTTTCTGTCCCTCGCCCACCGGTAACCCGCACGTGGGCCTGGTCCGCACCGCCCTGTTCAACTGGGCGTTCGCCCGCCACCACCAGGGCACGCTGGTCTTCCGCATCGAGGACACCGACGCGGCCCGCGACTCGGAGGAGTCGTATAACCAGCTGCTCGACGCGATGCGCTGGCTCGGCTTCGACTGGGACGAGGGCCCCGAGGTCGGCGGCCCGCACGCGCCGTACCGCCAGTCGCAGCGCATGGACATCTACGCCGACGTCGCCCAGAAGCTCCTGGACGGCGGGTACGCCTACCGCTGCTACTGCTCGCAGGAGGAGCTGGACACCCGCCGCGAGGCCGCCCGCGCCGCCGGCAGGCCCTCCGGCTACGACGGCCACTGCCGCGAGCTGACCGAGGCGCAGGTCGAGGACTACCAGGCCCAGGGCCGCACCCCGATCGTCCGCTTCCGCATGCCGGACGAGACGATCACCTTCACCGACCTGGTCCGCGGCGAACTGACCTTCACCCCGGAGAACGTGCCGGACTACGGCATCGTCCGCGCGAACGGCGCCCCGCTGTACACGCTGGTCAACCCGGTCGACGACGCCCTGATGGAGATCACCCACGTCCTGCGCGGCGAGGACCTGCTCTCCTCCACCCCGCGCCAGATCGCCCTGTACAAGGCGCTGACCGAGCTGGGCATCGCCAAGCGGACCCCGCACTTCGGTCACCTCCCCTATGTCATGGGCGAGGGCAACAAGAAGCTGTCCAAGCGTGACCCGCAGTCCTCGCTGAACCTCTACCGCGAGCGGGGCTTCCTGCCCGAGGGCCTGCTCAACTACCTGTCGCTGCTGGGCTGGTCGCTCTCGGCCGACCAGGACATCTTCACGATCGACGAGATGGTCGCCGCGTTCGACATCTCCGACGTGAACCCCAACCCGGCGCGCTTCGACCTGAAGAAGTGCGAGGCGATCAACGGCGACCACATCCGCATGCTGGATGTGAAGGAGTTCACCGAGCGCTGCGCGCCCTGGCTGAAGGCCCCGTTCGCCCCCTGGGCGCCGGAGGACTTCGACGCGGCCAAGTGGGAGGCGATCGCCCCGCACGCCCAGACCCGCCTGAAGGTGCTCTCCGAGATCACCGACAACGTCGACTTCCTGTTCCTGGCGGAGCCGGTCTTCGACGAGGCCAGCTGGACCAAGGCGATGAAGGAAGGCAGCGACGCCCTCCTGCGCACGGCCCGCGAGAAGCTGGAGTCGGCCGACTGGACCTCCGCCGAGTCCCTGAAGGAGGCCGTCCTGGCCGCCGGTGAGGCCCACGGTCTCAAGCTGGGCAAGGCCCAGGCCCCGGTCCGCGTCGCCGTCACCGGCCGCACGGTCGGCCTTCCGCTCTTCGAGTCCCTCGAAGTCCTGGGCAAGGAGAAGACGCTGGCCCGCATCGACGCGGCGCTGGCGAAGCTGAGCGCCTAGCCGGCACATGCGTCAGGGGCGGCATCCGGAGTGTTCCGGGCGCCGCCCCTTTCGCGTCGATCACTGGGCGTCGGCTTCGTCGATCAGATAGGCGCTCTCGTCGAAGATCTCCAGCACGACGACGACCATGATCGCGCCGGCCACCACGGACTTCAGCATGACGCCCGGGGCCACGTACGCCTTGCGCAGGTGCTCGTCAGGGCCCAGCTGCGCGGTCGATGTCTTCCGGAACGGGTCGCGCGCCAGTATCCGTACGGCCCTGTCCAACTGCGCTCGGCGCTCTGCGGGCAGGGCGTCGAACGTCGCGCGGGCTTCGACGGGAACTGGACGCGGTACTCGCTCATGCGGACCAGGCTGCCAGCCGTTCGGCGGTACCGTCGGTGTCATGACGATCAGAGCCGTGGTCTGGGACGTGGACGACACCCTGTTCGATTACACGACTGCGGACCGTGAGGGCATGCGGGCGCATCTGGCGGTGGAAGGGCTGCTCGCCGGGTACGCGACGCCCGAGGAGGCCCTCCTGCGGTGGCGCGAGATCACCGACCGGCAGTGGGCGCGGTACGCGGCGGGGGAGTGCTCCTTCCGGGACCAGCGGCGCGACCGCGTGCGTGTGTTCCTCGACACGGTTCTGACCGACGCCGAGTGCGACGCCTGGTTCCAGCGGTATATCGGGCACTACGAGGCCGCCTGGAGCGTCTTCCCGGACGTCCTGCCCGCCCTGGAGGCCCTCTCCGCCGGCTACCGGCACGCGGTGCTGTCCAACTCCAGCATCACCGTCCAGGAGCACAAGCTGCGCACCCTGGGCCTCCTCGACCGCTTCGAGGCCGTGCTGTGCGCCGCCGAGCTGGGCGTCTCCAAGCCGGACCCCGGCGCCTTCCTGGCGGCCTGCGAGGCGCTGGGGCTGCCTCCGCGCGAGGTGGCGTACGTCGGCGATCACCCGGAGATCGACGGGCGGGGCGCCGCCGAGGCCGGCCTGCTGTCCGTGTGGATCGACCGCGGGACGGCGTGCGCACAGGCCGCCGGCGAGGTCGTCGCGCACCGGATCTCGACCCTCGCCGAACTCCCCGCGCTCGTCCGCGCGCATACCCGTTTTGGAGCCCCGTCCACCTTCGGGTAATGTTCTTCCTGCGCCGAGGGGAGCGGGCCGAAAGGCCGGAGCCCCGAGGAGCAAGCTAGAACGAGAACCCCGCAGGGGCTTGAGTTCCAGTGGCCTATGGTGTAATTGGCAGCACGACTGATTCTGGTTCAGTTAGTCTTGGTTCGAGTCCAGGTAGGCCAGCTCGCAGAGCTTATCTGCAAAGCCCCCGTTGTGTAGCGGCCTAGCACGCTGCCCTCTCAAGGCAGTAGCGCCGGTTCGAATCCGGTCGGGGGTACTGATCCTTCCCGCGAGGACGGCCAGGGTAGCTCCCACCGTTGTCGATGCAGGATCGCTAGGGCCCCCGTTGTGTAGCGGCCTAGCACGCCGCCCTCTCAAGGCGGTAGCGCCGGTTCGAATCCGGTCGGGGGTACTGACTGGTCTAAACCATCATTGGTCTATGGTGTAATTGGCAGCACGACTGATTCTGGTTCAGTTAGTCTTGGTTCGAGTCCAGGTAGACCAGCTCGGACCTGCGGAAACGCAGTGTCCATGCCCCCGTTGTGTAGCGGCCTAGCACGCCGCCCTCTCAAGGCGGTAGCGCCGGTTCGAATCCGGTCGGGGGTACCACAGGAAGGCCCTTCGCTTCGGCGGAGGGCCTTCGTCGTGCCCGGCGCCGGCTACTCGAGGCCGTACCGCCGGGTCGTCTCCTCCTCCTGGGCCAGCCGGTGCAGCGCCTGCAGCAACGGCTCGTTGAGAATCGCCCCCAGGACCGCGAACTCGATGCGCTCCGGCTCCGACGGGTGCGTCTCCATGTTGTCCAGATCGAGTACGGCTGTCCGGTGCATCAACTCGGCGTACGGTGCGAGCTGTTCGACCCCCCAGTCGTAGCCGAGCCGGCGGAACGCGGCCACCGCGACCACCAGTGAGCGGTAGGCGGGGGAGAGGGACGTGAGCCGCTCGGCGTTCCGCCAGCCGAGCCGGTCCAGGAGCGCGGCCACCTCCCGGTGCGCGGCCTGCACGCACTCGTCGTCCTCGTCCGGCTCCGGCACCTGCGGCAGCGCCCACAGCGCCGCGCCCAGGCGGACGGAGCGGCCCAGGGAGTCGTCGTCCACATGCCCGAGCACCTCGCGCACCTTCGCCACCGGCACCCGGCCCACCTGGATCATCGCCCTCACCAGCCGCAGCCGGCGCAGATGCTCCTCGTCGTACTCGGCCGTCGTGGCGTTGATCTGGCGGCCCGGCGGCAACAGACCCTGGCGCAGGTAGTACTTGATCGTCGCGGTGGACACCCCACTGCGCTCGCTCAGCTCGGCCAGCCGCATCTCTTGCGCTCCTTGTCGGATAACGGCACTATCCAAGCAGAGGTCATTGGATAGCGCCGCTCGCCGATGAGGGGGAACTCATGGTGTCCCGTACGACCGCCGATGCGCGGGGCGAGGTCGTCGTCCTGCTGATCGGCATGCGCATCAACCGCTTCTGGGCGGTGCACCTGTGGCTGCCGGTCATGCTCGCGATGGTCCGCATGCTCCGGGAACTGCAGAGGGACCCGGGGCGGGGGCTGCGCGCCAAGGTGCTGCTGACGGCGTCGCCGCGCACGTACTACGTGGTGCAGTACTGGGAGTCCAAGGAGAAGCTCTACGCCTACGCGACCGCGCCGGACGCGTTCCACCACAAGGCGTGGGCCGTGATCAACCGCAAGGAGCGCACCGGCAGGCTGCGCGGGCAGGTCGGGATCTGGCACGAGACGTACGTCGTGCCCGAGGGGTCGTACGAGGCGATCTACGGGGACATGCCGGCGTTCGGTCTCGCCGCCGCCCACGGCCAGGTGCCGCTGGAGAGGCGGGGCCGGTATGCCAAGGACCGGTTCGCCCACAGGTCGGGGGAGGGGCTGAGCGCCTAGCCCCCGTCGCGGGCCTCGATGCCGGTGCGCGTGAGGACCGGGGCCGGGTCCCGCGGGACTCCACGTGCGGGCCGGTGCGTCGGCGTCCTTCAGCAGGACGTCGGCGTTCAGCAGGACGCCGGCGTCCGTCGTGCGGTCGGGCATGTCGACCGGCATCTCGCCGAGCCGGCGGCCGGACATCCAGCACATGCGCTTCACCGAGGACAAGGTCCGCTCGGGCGGGAAGACGGCGAGGTGGACGCCGAGCCGGAAGCCCGCCGCGTCGTGGTCCGTCCGGTCGGCCGGCAGTTCGCGCGGCTCCCTCGTCTCCCCCCGGAAGGCCGGCTGCCCCGCCCCCTGAGGCACCTGCCGCGGCGTTGAGGCGGGTCCTTCGCGAGGCGGGGCTTCGCTGCGGTGTCAGCCCGAGCGGCGCAGGGCCTCCGAGAGGCGAGCCGCCGCGTCGATGACCGCCTGGGCGTGCATACGGCCCGGGTGGCGGGTCAGGCGCTCGATGGGTCCGGAGACCGAGACGGCGGCCACCACACGGTTGGAAGGGCCGCGCACGGGCGCGGAGACGGACGCCACGCCCGGCTCGCGCTCGCCGATGGACTGGGCCCAGCCGCGCCGTCGTACGCCCGACAGGGCCGTCGCCGTGAAGCGGGCACCCTGCAGGCCGCGGTGCAGCCGCTCGGGCTCCTCCCACGCCATCAGGATCTGCGCCGAGGAGCCGGCCTTCATGGTCAGCGTGGAGCCCACCGGGACCGTGTCCCGCAGGCCGGACAGGCGCTCCGCCGCGGCCACACAGATCCGCATGTCACCCTGGCGTCGGTAGAGCTGCGCGCTCTCGCCGGTGACATCACGGAGGTGGGTGAGCACGGGGCCCGCCGTGGCGAGCAGGCGGTCCTCGCCGGCCGCGGCGGCCAGCTCCGCGAGGCGCGGTCCGAGGATGAACCGGCCCTGCATGTCACGCGCGACCATGCGGTGGTGTTCCAAAGCCACGGCCAGGCGGTGAGCCGTGGGTCGTGCCAGTCCGGTGGCTCCGACCAGACCCGCGAGGGTGGCCGGACCGGACTCCAGAGCGCTCAGGACGAGGGCCGCCTTGTCCAGAACGCCGACGCCGCTACTGTTGTCCATGCAACGATACTCGCGTCTCACTCTGTGAAACGCAAGTTCAATTTTCCGTGGAACGCGCCACCCTGGAATCACACAGCGGCCCGCGGACCAACGGGCCTGGCGGTAGGCGCCCGAAATCACCGGTATCCCGGCGGCAGGGGCGTGGGCGCCGCTTCCTCAAGATCTCTAGTTGGGCCGGTGCACGCTTGCCGGCCGGAGGGAAAGCGATGGGTAGGACACTCGCGGAGAAGGTCTGGGACGACCACGTCGTCCGGCGCGCCGAGGGCGAGCCCGACCTCCTCTTCATCGATCTGCACCTGCTGCACGAGGTGACCAGCCCGCAGGCCTTCGACGGGCTGCGCAAGAACGGCCGCCAGGTGCGCCGCCTCGACCTCACCATCGCGACCGAGGACCACAACACCCCGACCCTCGACATCGACAAGCCCATCGCCGACCCGGTCTCCCGCGTCCAGCTGGAGACGCTGCGCAAGAACTGCGCCGAGTTCGGGGTGCGCCTGCACCCGCTGGGCGACGTCGAGCAGGGTGTCGTGCACGTGGTCGGCCCGCAGCTGGGCCTGACCCAGCCGGGTACGACGGTCGTCTGTGGTGACTCCCACACCTCCACGCACGGTGCCTTCGGTGCGCTCGCGTTCGGCATCGGCACCTCCCAGGTCGAGCACGTGCTGGCCACCCAGACGCTGCCCATGGCCCGCCCGAAGACCATGGCGATCACCGTCGACGGTGAGCTGCCCGAGGGCGTCACCGCCAAGGACCTGATCCTGGCGATCATCGCCAGGATCGGTACGGGCGGCGGCCAGGGCTACGTCCTGGAGTACCGCGGCTCCGCCATCGAGAAGCTCTCGATGGAGGCCCGGATGACCATCTGCAACATGTCGATCGAGGCCGGCGCCCGCGCGGGCATGATCGCCCCCGACGAGACCACCTTCGCGTACCTGAAGGGCCGCCCGCACGCCCCCGAGGGCGCCGACTGGGACGCGGCCGTCGCGTACTGGAAGACCCTGAAGACCGACGAGGACGCCGTCTTCGACGCCGAGGTCGTCATCCGCGCCGACGAGCTGTCCCCGTTCGTCACCTGGGGCACCAACCCGGGCCAGGGCGCGCCCCTTTCGGCGTCCGTCCCCGACCCGGCTTCGTACGAGGACGCTTCGGAGCGCCTGGCCGCCGAAAAGGCCCTGGAGTACATGGGGTTGGAGGCCGGCCAGCCGCTGCGCTCCATCGACGTGGACACCGTCTTCGTAGGCTCCTGCACCAACGGCCGCATCGAGGACCTGCGCGCCGCCGCGGACCTGCTGCGGGGCCGCAAAGTCGCCGACGGCGTACGGATGCTGGTCGTCCCGGGCTCCGTGCGGGTCGGTCTGCAGGCCGTCTCCGAGGGCCTGGACGTGGTCTTCAAGGAGGCCGGCGCCGAATGGCGGCACGCGGGCTGCTCGATGTGCCTCGGCATGAACCCCGACCAGCTGGCCCCGGGTGAGCGCTCCGCCTCCACCTCGAACCGCAACTTCGAGGGCCGGCAGGGCAAGGGCGGTCGTACCCACCTGGTGTCGCCGCAGGTCGCGGCGGCCACCGCCGTCCTCGGCCACCTGGCCTCGCCCGCCGATCTGTCCGACGCCCCCGCGCCCGCTGGAGTCTGAGAACCATGGAAGCCTTCACCACCCACACCGGCCGGGCCGTCCCGCTGCGCCGCAGCAACGTCGACACCGACCAGATCATCCCTGCTCACTGGCTCAAGAAGGTCACCCGGGACGGGTTCGAGGACGGTCTGTTCGAGGCCTGGCGCAAGGACCCCGGGTTCGTCCTCAACCGCCCCGAGCGGCAGGGCGCCACGGTCCTGGTCGCCGGCCCCGACTTCGGCACCGGCTCCTCCCGCGAGCACGCCGTCTGGGCGCTGCAGAACTACGGCTTCAAGACCGTGATCTCCTCGCGCTTCGCCGACATCTTCCGGGGCAACTCGCTGAAGAACGGCCTGCTCACGGTGGTCCTGGACCAGAAGATCGTCGACGCGCTGTGGGAGCTCACGGAAGCGGACCCCACGGCCGAGGTCACTGTTGACCTTGAGGCGCGTGAGGTGCGCGCGGAGGGCATCACCGCCTCCTTCGAGCTGGACGAGAACTCCCGCTGGCGGCTGCTGAACGGCCTGGACGACATCTCCATCACGCTGCAGAACGAGGCCGACATCGCCGCCTACGAGGCCGAGCGGCCGTCCTACAAGCCGCGGACGCTGCAGAGCTGATCCACTGGGCCGCGAAGGCCCGGACAGGTCGAGATTCGGCCACCCAACATCCCCTCTGTACCCCCGATCGCCACGATCGGGGGTACAGCCGTGTCTGCACCCGAACGGCCCCGCCCACCTCTTACTCTCGCCTCAACTTCCCACGTTAGGAAGGGTGTTGCACGGGTACGTGAGTGCTGTGATCGCGCCCACCGCAAGTGCCTGGAAGGCCATTTGAGGCGGCAGTTACCCCCTGCGCAGGCGACAACTCGCCCCAGATGGCACAATCTGTGCATGGAACCCGACGGCCAACTCCAGCTCTATACGGCGGTCGCGAACCAACTGAAGGAAGCGCACGCAAGAGTGCGCGCACTGCAAGTCCCGGAGGGCGTACGGATGGCGCTGACCCGGAAGCTGCTGGTCATTACGGCCGCGGCCAAGCACGATCTCGCCGCTGCGGCAAGGCGGCTCGAGCGGTTCAACGCGGACCTGGACGAGGGTCGGATCCCCGACGAGGACCGCTGAACAGCCCGAGACCACCGAGTCGGCTGCGGCACAAGGGTGATAAGCCCGTTTCGTGTTTGATTTGCGGTATATATCTGCCTAACGTGCGAAAAAGCTTGAACACTTTCGTTCTGGCGATGTCTCCGAAGGGGAAGACGTGAACAAGGCGCAGCTCGTAGAAGCGATTGCCGAGAAGGTCGGTGGCCGCCAGCAGGCCGCCGAGGCTGTCGATCATGTCCTGGACGCCATCGTCCGCGCGGTCGTCGCGGGCGAGCGGGTCTCGGTCACCGGCTTCGGGTCCTTCGAGAAGGTGGACCGCCCCGCTCGCTACGCCCGTAACCCCCAGACGGGCGAGCGGGTTCGGGTCAAGAAGACCTCCGTGCCGCGCTTCCGCGCCGGTCAGGGCTTCAAGGACCTGGTGAGCGGCTCGAAGAAGCTGCCCCGTGGCGGCGAGGTCTCGGTCAAGAAGGCGCCCAAGGGCAGCCTGACCGGCGGCGCCGCGGCGACGGTCAAGAAGGCCGCCGCGAAGAAGACCACCAAGGCCGCCGCGAAGAAGACCACGGCGAAGAAGGCGGCGCCGGCGAAGAAGACGACGGCCACCGCGAAGAAGACGACCGCGAAGAAGGCGCCCGCCAAGAAGACCACGGCGACCGCCAAGGCCGCGGCGTCCAAGACCACGGCGAAGAAGACCACGGCGAAGAAGGCTCCGGCGAAGAAGGTCACCGCCAAGAAGGCCCCGGCCAAGAAGTCGACGGCCCGCAAGACCACGGCGAAGAAGACCACCGCGCGCAAGGCGCAGTCGTAAGCCCAGCAGGGCACCCACGCGCCGGGCCGGACTCCCCTCGGGAGCCCGGCCCGCGGCGTGTGTAAGGGGAGTTACAGGGTCTGAAGGGTTACGAGGGTGATCCGCAGGCCGTCCCCGGCCCCCTCGGTCTCGATCCGCACCCGCTGTCCGGGACGCAACAGCCTCAGCCCGCCCGCGTCGAACGCCGCCGCGTCGAAGGGGACCGGGGTGCCGTCGTCGAGCAACACCTGTCCGCTGCGGGTCTCGACGTCGTACGTGTATGCGGTGGCCTGCATGGCAGCCAGCCTACTGGTCGTGGCCGGTCGCGCCACGCGGCACGACCCCGTACCGGCACGGCCCCGCGTCCCTTCAGGCCCCCGGGATCAGCAACCCCGCCGACACCGCAGCCGTGTGCGGGCCCACCCCCAGGGCCAGCGCCGCGCGCAGGTCCTCACCGGTGTCGACGTCCTGCCGTACCGAATCCACGTCCGCGAGCCCGAGTTCCACGGCGCCCGACGCGCGGTGCCGGGCACGGGAGTCCCTGCCGAAGGCGGGTTCCAGGTCGTGGCCCCCCGCCGCCGCCAGCAGCGTCGTACCGAGCGCCGCCGCGTCCGCGAGAAACGCCCGCGGAAATGCGGCGGCCGCGCCCAGTACGCGACCCAGCTCCGCCGCCCGCAATGCGGGCAGATCGGCGTTGAGGGCCGCGATCGCGATGCCGGGACGTTTTTCCCGTACGACGCTCACCCCGTGCCGCAGAGCGGCGTTCAGACCCCTCCCCGGGGCGTCGGGGACGATCCGCGCCCCCAGCACCGCCAGCTCGCGCGCGGCCAGCTCGTCGTCCGTGACGACCACCACATCCGCCACCGCCGGACACGCCACCGCCGCGACCACCGTGTCCTGTGCGAACGCCAGCGCCAGCCCCGGCCGCACTCCGTCGGCGGCGGTGTCCGAGAGCCTGCTCTTGGCCCGCGCCAAAGGCTTCAGCGGGATGACCAAGGTCCACTGCACCGGCGTACCGTCCCTCTCTCGTTGCGCTCATTGTCCCCCGCGGCATCCGGCACGCCGGGCGGCGGGGCGTACGGTGTCCTCGACAGACCGGCGGCCCGGGGCGACACTTGTCCGGCCCCCGCCGGGGTGGCAGCCCCTAGAGGAAGGTGTCCTTGTGCCCCGCCGCAGAATCGGCTTCTGGTACCGCTTCGCCGCGGTGATCTGCAAACCGCCGCTGGTGGTTCTGATCAAGCGGGACTGGCGCGGAATGGAGCACATTCCGGCCGACGGCGGATTTATCACCGTGGTGAACCACAATTCCCACGTGGACCCCTTCGCGTACGCGCACTATCAGTACAACACCGGCCGGGTTCCGCGATTCCTGGCGAAGAGCGGCCTTTTCAAGAAGGGATTCGTCGGCGCCGCCATGCGCGGCACCGGGCAGATCCCCGTCTACCGCGAGTCCACCGACGCGCTCAGCGCCTTCCGCGCCGCGATCGACGCCGTGGAGCGCGGCGAGTGCGTCGCCTTCTACCCCGAGGGCACCCTCACCCGCGACCCGAACGGCTGGCCCATGACCGGCAAGACGGGCGCCGCGCGGGTGGCCCTGCAGACCAAGTGCCCGGTCGTCCCGGTCGCCCAGTGGGGCGCCAACGAACTGCTGCCGGCGTACGCCAAGAAGCCGAACCTCTTCCCGCGCAAGACCCACCGCGTGCTGGCGGGCCCGCCCGTGGACCTGTCGCCCTTCTACGACAAGGAAATGACCCCGGAGCTGCTGAAGGAAGCCACCGAGGTCATCATGGCGGCCATCACCCGCCTCCTCGAGGAGATCCGCGGCGAGAAGGCGCCCGCCACGCCCTACGACCCGCGCCGCGAGCGGATCGAGCAGCGCCGCCGCACCCAGGCTCAGGCCCGGGCCCGGCAGGAAGAGGAGCAGAGCAAGTGAGCAAGCCTGTGCGGGCCGCCGTCATGGGCACCGGCTCCTGGGGCACCGCCTTCGGCATGGTCCTCGCCGACGCCGGCTGCGAGGTGACCCTGTGGGCCCGCCGGCCCGAGCTGGCCGAGGCGGTCAACTCCACCCGGACCAACCCCGACTACCTGCCCGGCGTGGAACTTCCCGAGAGCCTGCGCGCCACCGCGGACGCGGCCGAGGCCCTGCGGGACGCCGACTTCACCGTCCTCGCCGTGCCCTCCCAGACCCTGCGCGCCAACCTCGCCGAGTGGACCCCGCTGCTCGCGCCGGGCACCGTCCTCGTCTCCCTGATGAAGGGCATCGAACTCGGCTCGGCCATGCGCATGAGCGAGGTCATCGACGACGTCGCCAAGGTCGGCACCGACCGGATCGCCGTCGTCACCGGGCCCAACCTGGCCCGGGAGATCGCCGCCCGCATGCCCGCCCTGGCCGTCGTGGCCTGCACCGACGAACAGGTCGCCCAGCGCCTCCAGGCCGCCTGCCACACGCCGTACTTCCGGCCGTACACCAACACCGACGTGGTCGGCTGCGAACTCGGCGGTGCGGTGAAGAACGTCATCGGGCTCGCGGTCGGCATCGCCGACGGCATGGGACTCGGCGACAACGCCAAGGGCTCGCTCATCACGCGCGGACTCGCCGAGACCACCCGGCTCGGGATGGCCCTCGGCGCCGACCCGCTGACCTTCTCCGGACTCGCGGGCCTCGGCGACCTGGTGGCCACCTGCTCCTCGCCGCTGTCCCGCAACCACACCTTCGGCACCAACCTCGGCAAGGGCATGACCCTCCAGGAGACCATCGCGGTCACCAAGCAGACCGCCGAGGGCGTCAAGTCCTGCGAGTCCATTGCGGATCTCGCCCGTCGGCACGGCGTCGAGATGCCCATCACCGAGACGGTCGTGGACATCGTGCACGAAGGCAAACCCCCGGTGGTCGCCCTCAAGGAGCTGATGTCGCGCAGCGCCAAGCCCGAGAGGCGCTGAACGGACCGCCGGCGCGACGCTCAGCGACCGCCCGAGGGACACGGAGTCACGGCGCCCCGGCTGGCGCTGACTCGGGGGATACCAACGGGTACTCTCAACGCGATATGAGCACCGAGAACCTTCCCCAGAGCCCTGAGCAGCCGTCGCGCAAGCCGCGCGTGGCCGTCGTGTTCGGCGGGCGCAGCTCCGAACACGGGATCTCCGTGGTCACGGCCGGCGCCGTCCTCAAGGCCATCGACCGGACGAAGTACGACGTCCTGCCGATCGGCATCACCCGGGACGGACGTTGGGCGCTGACGGCCGACGAGCCGGAGCGGATGGCCATCACCGACCGCCGCACCCCCACCGTGGAGGAGCTGGCGGAGTCGCACGAGGGCGGCGTGGTGCTCCCCGTCGACCCCGCCAACCGCGAGGTCGTCTACAGCGAGCCCGGCTCCGTGCCCAAGGCGCTCGGCGAGGTCGACGTGGTCTTCCCGGTGCTCCACGGCCCCTACGGCGAGGACGGCACCCTGCAGGGCCTCCTGGAGCTGTCCGGGGTGCCGTACGTCGGCGCAGGCGTGCTCGCCTCGGCCGTCGGCCAGGACAAGGAGTACATGAAGCGGATCTTCACCTCGTTCGGGCTCAAGGTCGGCCCGTACGTGGTGATCCGCCCCCGCGAGTGGCAGCAGGACGAGTCCGCCGCCCGCAAGAAGATCATCGACTTCGCCGGCGAGCACGGCTGGCCGCTGTTCGTGAAGCCCGCGCGCGCGGGCTCGTCGATCGGCATCACCAAGGTCGACGACCTCTCCGGACTGGACGAGGCGATCGCCGAGGCGCAGTCCCACGACCCGAAGATCCTGATCGAGGCGGCCGTGCGGGGCCGCGAGATCGAGTGCGGCGTCCTGGAGTTCGAGGACGGCCCGCGCGCCTCCGTCCCGGCCGAGATCCCGCCGCCGGACACGCACGCGTACTACGACTTCGAGGCCAAGTACATCGACTCCACGCCCGGCATCGTCCCGGCCCCGCTCACCGAGGAGCAGACCGCCGAGGTGCGGCGGCTCGCGGTGGAGGCGTTCGAGGCGGCCTCCTGCGAGGGCCTGGTCCGCGCGGACTTCTTCCTCACCGAGGACGGCGAGTTCGTCATCAACGAGATCAACACCCTGCCCGGCTTCACGCCGATCTCGATGTACCCGGCGATGTGGCAGGCCACCGGGGTCGGCTACCCCGAGCTGATCGACCGGCTGGTGCAGGCGGCACTGCGCCGCCCGACCGGCCTGCGCTGAGCCACGACGTTCATCTCATGGAGGCGATCCCCTCGGGGATCGCCTTCTTGACGGAGGGCGCCAGATCGGTGAGCACCGCGGTGCCCTCCTCCTGCGCGGACATCCCCTGGGGCAGGCTGACCTGCACGTAGGCCACGCGGCTCGCGGTGGTGAACCGCCAGGTGCCGTCGGCCTGCTTCTCCATCAGCCAGTCGACGCCGTCCACCCCGCCCGCGACGGCGTCGGGGTCGTCGCCCTCGGCCACCTTCGGGTCGACCATCTTGGGCGGTCGTACGACACCGCAGCGCAGTATGATCGCCGGGTTTCCCCAGCCCGCCGTGTAGGCGGACCGGGGCTCGGGGTCGGCACGCTCCCGTCCGTCGAGCTTCCGCGGCAACACCCGGTGCAGTTCCCGGCACACCTTCGTCGTCTTCACGTCGGGGCTGGGAACCGCCACCGTGGCGCCGTCGTCCGCTGTGGAGCAGCCCGCGACCGTGATCAGCAGGGCCGGCGCGAGCAGTCCGAGGGGCCGGGGACGGAAGATGTTCACCGGCCAAGGGTAGACGGGGGCTACAGATGCACGACCGGACAGGTCAGGGTGCGCGTGATGCCGTCCACTTGCTGGACCTTCGCAACCACCATGCGACCGAGGTCGTCGACCGTGTCGGCCTGGGCGCGCACGATGACGTCGTACGGTCCCGTCACGTCCTCGGCCTGGATCACTCCAGGGATCTTGCTGATCGTCTCGGCGACGGTCGACGCCTTGCCGACCTCCGTCTGGATCAGGATGTACGCCTGTACCACGGAACCTCCAGGGCGGCCACGAGGATCATGTGGGGAAAAGGAACGCCACGGTATCGCGTCGCCGCTCCCCGCGGGGAGACCTGCGGGAACCGGGCTTGCGCGCCAGGGTGCAGGCACGACGGAAGTTGACGGTCATCCGGGTCGTACGACCGTCTTCCGGGCCGATCGACGGTCACCCCGACCGCGTCGACGGTCACCTCACCGTATCGGGGACACTGAGGGGGCGCGAGTGGGCGCGGCAAGGGAGAGAAGGGGAGCAAGGGACATGAAGGGCACTGTTGGTGAGCTCGGGGAGTTCGGGCTCATCAGGGAGCTCACCTCCCGTCTCACCGCCACCCCGGCGGTCCGGGTCGGACCCGGTGACGACGCCGCGGTGGTCGCCGCGCCCGACCGCCGGGTGGTGGCGAGCACCGACATCCTGCTGGAGGGGCGGCACTTCAGACGCGACTGGTCCACGGCCTACGACGTCGGCCGTAAGGCCGCCGCACAGAACCTCGCGGACATCGCCGCCATGGGCGCCGTACCGACCGCACTGCTGCTCGGCCTGGTCGTCCCGGCCGAACTGCCGGTCACCTGGCCCAGCGAGCTGATGGACGGCCTGCGGGACGAGTGTCAGGTCGCGGGCGCCTCCGTGGTCGGCGGGGACGTCGTACGCGGCGACACGATCATGGTGTCGATCACCGCGCTCGGCGATCTGCGCAACCAGGAGCCCGTCACGCGCGCGGGTGCCCAGCCCGGCGACCTCGTGGCCGTCACCGGCTGGCTGGGCTGGTCCGCGGCCGGTTACGCGGTGCTCTCCCGCGGCTTCCGCTCGCCGCGCGCCTTCGTGGAGGCCCACCGGCGCCCCGAGCCGCCGTACCACGCGGGCCCGGCCGCCGCCGCGCTCGGCGCGACCGCGATGTGCGACGTGAGCGACGGACTGATCGCCGACCTCGGGCACATCGCCGAGGCCAGCAAGGTCCGCATCGACATCCGCTCCGGCGCGATCGACATCCCGACCCAGATGAACGACATCGGGCAGGCCGTCGGCGTGGATCCGCTGCAGTGGGTGCTGACCGGGGGAGAGGACCACGCGATCGTCGCGACCTTCCCGCCGGACGCCAAGCTCCCGGCCCGCTGGAAGGTCATCGGCGAGGTCCTCAACCCCTCCGCCCTGCCCCAGGTGACCGTCGACGGGGCGCCCTGGACCAGCAAGGGCGGCTGGGACCACTTCGGAGACATGGAGTCATGATCGCGCGCGTGCTGACCGTGGCCGGCTCGGACTCCGGCGGCGGGGCCGGCATCCAGGCCGACCTGAAGACGATGCTGGCGCTCGGCGTGCACGGGATGAGCGTGATCACGGCCGTGACCGCGCAGAACTCCGTGGGGGTGCAGGGTGCCTGGGAGCTGCCCGTGGAGGCGGTACGGGCCCAGTACCGCAGTGTCGTGGACGACATCGGCGTCCAGGCCGTGAAGACGGGCATGCTGGCCTCGGCCGAACTGGTCGAGACGGTGGCCGAGTTGATCTCCGGCACCGACGTGCCGGCCGTGGTGGACCCGGTGGGCGTCTCCAAGCACGGCGATTCGCTGCTGGCCGCGTCCGCGCTGGACTCGGTCCGCACCAAGCTGCTGCCGGTGGCGACCGTGGCGACGCCGAACCTGGACGAGGTGGTCCAGCTCACGGGGGTACGGGTCGAGACGGAGGACGATCTGCGACGGGCGGCGGCGGCCGTCCTGGCGTACGGGCCGCGCTGGGTGCTGATCAAGGGCGGCCACCTGTCCGGCGACGCGGTGGACCTGCTCACGGACGGCTCGGCGGAGCACTGGCTGCGGGCCCCGCGCCACGACAACCGGCACACGCACGGCACGGGCTGCACGCTGGCGTCCGCGATCGCGTCGGGGCTGGCGAAGGGCCTGAGCGTGCCGGAGGCGGTCACGGAGGCCAAGGAGTACGTCACCGGGGCGATCGCCGCCGGGTTCGCGCTGGGCGCGGGGATCGGACCGGTCGACCACGGGTGGCGCTTCCGCGGACAGCGCTTCCGCGGATGAGGGGGAGCGGGCCGCCCGGTGGGCGGCCCGGCGGGTGATCACGGGTACGGGATGATCACGGGTACGAGGCGGTCGCGGGTACGGCAAAAAGCCGGTCCACCGTGAGGTGGACCGGCTCAGTGCAGCGAACCAGGCAGTGGCCGCGCGCTCAGCTGTAGCGTCAGCGCGAGACCTTGCCGGCCTTGATGCACGAGGTGCAAGCGTTCACGCGCTTCGGCGTCCCGCCGACCACGGTACGCACACGCTGGATGTTCGGGTTCCAGCGGCGGGACGTACGGCGGTGCGAGTGCGAGATGTTGTTGCCGAAGCCCGGCCCCTTGCCGCAGACGTCGCAGTTGGCAGCCACGGGTCACTCCAAAGACTTCAGATGCACTTACGGTTGATCCCGGCATGCCGAGATCGAGATCCTAAGACTGAGATCTTGAGTGGCGTTGCCAGGGGGAATGGCCCGATCAGATCGGGCAACCGGAGCAGCATACAACGACTGCGTCCGTACAAGGAAATTACCATGGCAGCTCAGGGCCCCGCTCCCGGCCCTCTTCCGGTGCACACGGTCCCGGGGTCTACGCTGCGTCCCACGTTCAGCCAGCTCAGGGAGGCGCAGGTGGCGCAGGTGCCGCAGACATTCCTCGATGCTCTCGCGGTGCGCACCTGGTGCGGTCTGGCGCTCCGGGCGGTGGGACGGGCCCGTGAGGAGATCGACGCGATCAACGTCTATCCGGTGGCCGACGGTGACACCGGGACGAACCTCTACCTGACCCTGGAGTCGGCGGCGACGGCCGTGGAGGCGGTGTTCGCCGGGTACGAGACCGGTTCCGAGGAGCCCTCGCCGGCCGACGCGGTCCGCGCCATGGCCCACGGGGCGCTCATCGGGGCGCGGGGGAACTCCGGGACGATCCTCGCCCAGCTGCTGCGCGGGATGGCCCAGGTGCTCGCGGACGGTGGGGACGCGCCCCACATCGACGGGTCCGTGCTGCGGCTGGCGCTGCGCCGGGCCGCCGACTCCGCCCGGCAGGCCGTGGCCCGTCCGGTGGAGGGCACGGTGCTGACGGTGGCCTCGGCCGCAGCCGACGCCGCGGCGCGGGCGGAGGGCGACTGCGGGACGGTCGCGCGGGCCGCCTACGCGGGGGCACGGACGGCCCTGGCGGCGACTCCGGGCCAGCTGCCCGTGCTCGGGCGGGCGGGCGTGGTCGACGCGGGCGGGCGGGGACTGGTGGCGGTGCTGGGGGCGCTGGTGGAGGCGTTCACGGGGGAGGCGGTGCGGGAGAGCGGGATGTACGAGGGGACGGCCTCGGGCGCGGCCTCGGGGAGTGTCTCCGTGGCCGCTTCCTCCGTCGCTGTCGCCCCGGCGTCCGTTTCCGCATCCGATGCGCACGCGTGCGTGGCCGTCGATGCCGGGTCGTGTGCGGACGGGGCCGGCGCGGCCGGCCCGGCGTTCGAGGTGATCTACCTGCTGGAGGCCGACGACGCGGCCGTGGCGCGGCTCCGGGAGCGGCTCGACGACCTCGGGGACTCCCTGGTCGTGGTGGGCGGCGACGGGCTGTGGAACGTCCATGTGCACGTCGACGACGCCGGAGCCGCCGTGGAAGCGGGCGTGGAGGCCGGGCGGCCGTACCGGATCAGGATCACCCACTTCGGGCTCGGGGACGTGCACACCGGTGGTGCACGGCCCCCGCGCGAGCGGGCCCAGCGGGCCGTCGTCGCCGTCGTACCGGGCGAGGGCCTGGCCGGGCTGTACACCGAGGCGGGCGCGACCACCGTCCTCGCGCGCCCCGGAGAGCCGCCCGCCAGCGGGGAGCTGGTGCAGGCGCTGCGTCGCGCCCACGCGCGCGAGGTCGTCCTGCTGCCCAACGACGCCGAACTGCGTCTCACGGCCGCGGCGGCGGCCGAGCAGGCCCGCGGCGAGGGCATCCGCGTGGCCCTGATCCCGACCCGCTCGGCGGTCCAGGGCATCGCCGCGCTCGCCGTGCACGAGCCGGAGCGCCGCTTCGACGAGGACGTCGTCCAGATGACCTCGGCGGCGGGCGCCACCCGGTACGCGGAGGTCGTCGTCGCCGAACGCCAGTCCTGGACGACGGCCGGCATCTGCCAGGCCGGGGACGTGCTGGGCCTGATCGACGGGGACGTGGCGGTGATCGGCGGCGACGTCACCGCCACCGCCGAGACCGTCCTTGACCGCATGCTCCAGGCCGGTGGCGAGCTGGTCACCCTCGTCGTCGGCGAGGAGGCACCGCAGAGTGTCGCCGATCGCCTGGAGGCACGCGTACGGGAGTCGTACCTCGCCGTGGACACGGTGGTCTACCGGGGCGGCCGGCAAGGGGCGCTGCTGCTCATCGGCGTGGAGTAGGACTTCCCGGAGCGGACCCTTTCCGGGCTCTGCTCACTCCTCCACCGCCTGGAGCAGCTGCGTGGCCTCGGCCCGCCGGGCCCCGGCGGTCTCCTCCTCGGCGTCGGCACCCGCATAGGCCGCGAGCACACCACGCGCGCGTGCCGCCGCGTCGGCGGCCCGCGCCAGGTCGGCCTCCAGCCAGCCCGCGGCGAGTTCGGCGCCGGTACGGCTGTGCAGCCCGTCCACGCCGAGCGAGCCGAACAGCGTGACCGCCCGGTCCATCTGGACCAGCGCGGCCTCGAACGCGGCCTGGATCACCCCGTCCTCCGCCTCCTCGGCCACCGAGCGGGCCAGCAGGTCGCCGAACTGGTGATGGGTGGTGCCCAGTTCCGCCGTGAGCTGCTCGCGGGCCACCGGGTCCGCCGCGGCCTGAAGCGCACGCTCGCACGTGTGCACCGCGGCCACCATCAGCTCCCGAGCGCCCTCCACCCCGGACTCCCCGCGCAGCGCGAGCCAGCCGCGGGCGCGCAGCGAGCGGACGAGGAACTGCGGGTTGCCCAGCGCACGCCACAGCTCGCCCGCGCGCGCGTAGGCCTCGTCGGCCTCCGCCGGCAGACCGGCGTTGCCCAGGGACTCGGCGGCCAGGTGGGCGAGTGTGGCGTGGTCCTGCTGCTCGGGCCAGTGCCGGGCGATCTCGGCGGCCCGCAGCCGGTGTTCCGCCGCCGCCCGGTGCTCGCCCAGCTCCTCCAGGCAGTCCCCGAGCCACCAGCGCGCCTGTACGACCGCCCCGTCGCCGTGCGTCTCGGCGTTCAGCTCGGCCAGCGCCGACTCCAGCACCTCGGCGGCCTCGGCGCACCGCCCCTGCCGCAGCAGGAAGCCACCCAGCTGCTGCCGGGCCCAGGCGCCCAGGGTGCCGCTCTCACCGGCCTCGTCGGCCCGGTGCGCGGCCTCCAGCGCGTGCTCGGCGGCCTCGACGGGCTCACCCCGGCCGCCGACGACCTCGGCGAGCTGCAGATGCAGCTGGGCCCGCCCGATGGGCTCCACGTACGCGCCGCCGTGCTCCAGAGCGGCCCGCAGCGCGCGCTCGGCCTCGGTGAGGTCGCCCGCCTGATGGGCCAGTGCCGCGACCCGTACCTGGTACTCCACCGCGAACCACGGCAGCCCGGCGCCCACGTACTCGGCAGCCGCCCGCCGGAACGACTCCGCGGCCCGCTCGGCGTCCCCCCGGCGCTCCGCCAGCTCGCCGAGCATGGCCCGCGCCTCCGCGACCCGGGCCGCCAGCCGCACGTCGTCCCCGACCCGCCCGCCGACCAGCGCGAGCACCTCCCGCACAGCCTGCTCGGCCGCCACCAGCGCACCACCGACGACGGACCCGTCCGGCACCGGCCCGTCCGGCACCGCGCCCGGCGGCCCCCCGTGCACGCGGTGCACCAGGATGCGGGCCCGGCTCATCAGGACCGAGGCCGTCTGCCGTACTCCGGTGGCCCCCTCGGCGTACAGGGCGAGCACCTCGTCGTAGAGCGCGGTGACCGCCGTCACCGCCGGGGCCGGCTCGCCCCGCAGGGCACGGACGTACGCCCCGCGCGCGCGTGCCGCCAGCGCCTCGCCGGGGTCGCCCGCCTCCGCGTACAGCTCGGCCGCGCGGTCGAACAGCTCCACACCCTCGGGGCCGCGGGCCATCGCCTCGTGGTCGGTGACCTCCGCGCGGGCCCGCGGGTCCAGCTCCACGTCCCGCGCGGCCCGCGCGACCGCCGCCCACGCCTCCAGCGCGTGCGGCTGGAGGGCGTCCGACAGCCGCCGTGCCTCCGCGAGCAGCGACGGCAGGTCCGGCTCGGCCGGGCGCGCCGGGGGAGTCGCCGAGGGAGCCGGTGCCGCGACGGAGCGGGTCGTGCGTATGCCCAGCGGGAGCCGGTCCACCACAGGGCGCTGGGCCATGCGCGCGCGTATCCGGTCGCCGACGTGCACGGTGCCGTTGCGCAGGTCGAACCGGTCGGCCAGCTCCAGCGCCTCCGCGCGCGCGTGCCCGGCGAGTTCCCGCGCCGTCCAGGTCCGCCCGGCCGGTCCCGGCACCTGCCGCTCACCGAGGCCCAGCTCGGTCAGCCGGTCCGTCAGGAGCGTCACCACGGCCATGAACTCCAGCCGGCTGCGCGGGTGCCCGGTGTCCGTGAAGTACGCCGGCCGCTCGGCGAGCAACTCCAGACCACGCGCCTCGTTCCCGGTCAGCGCGCAGAACTCCACGTGATCCGCGTACGCGCTCCGCATGCTCTCCATGGGGCGGACCAGCCGGAAGCCCCGCAGATGGTGCGCCCGGGCCTCCTCCACCCGCCCGAGGCGCAGCAGCGGGGTCAGCGAGGAGGCGAGGACGGTGTGCGGCTCGTGCGCGCAGCTGTACTCGCCCTCCAGCACCGGCCCCCATATCCGCAGCGCCTCCGCGTCCCGGCCGCGCTCCACCTGCCAGATGCCCTGCCCGTGCAGCTCGCAGGCGTGGCAGTCGGCCATCTCGTCCCGGTCCGCGGCCAGCCACGCCCCGTACGCCCGCTCGGCCCGCGCCAGGTCTCCGACGTGCGAGGCCACGCTGAACTCCGCGCTGCGCACGGCCCGTTCCGAGTATCCGGCGAGCCGGTAGCGGTGTTCCATCTCGCCGAGCCACTTCTCGACCGAGGCCAGCGGGACGTGCGGCTGGTCCAGCATGCCCGCCGACATCCACTTGAAGACCCAGTGCAGCGAGTGCGCCTCGTACTCGTCGAAGTCCTCGGGCCGCTCGTCCCACAGGCGCAGCAGCCGCGCGAACGGGACGAACATCTTGTCCTTCTCGGAGCTGTAGTTGTAGACCTTCAGCTGGTGCCCGAGCGCCTCGATCACGGCGAGCGGGATGTTCAGCCGCTCCGCCTCGGCGAGCAGCTGCTCCGCGCGCGCGTTGCGGGCCGGGCCCTCCGGCTGCTCGCCGTTCTCCGCCATCGCCCGGCGCAGCCCGTCGAAGTCCGTGATCTCACTCATCGCCCGTCGCCCTCTCCATGGTCGCCCACTCCAGCAGGCCGATGAAGGCACGGTTGAGCAGCGCCGAGTCGGCCGGCCGCAGCGGGCGCTGCGCCATCAGCAGCGCCTGCCCGTACAGCGACTCGGTCGCGGTGCCGATCAGCTCCCGGTCGCGCAGCGAACCGATGCGCCGCACCAGCGGGTTGAGATGGTTGAGCACCAGACGCGCGCGCGGAGCGCTGCCGCGCAGCGAGCCCAGGATGCCCGCCCACAGGTCGTCGGCCTGCTCCTCGGCCGCCGCCCGCGCCTGCTCGTGCCGGGCCCCCCGGTCGTCCAGGTGCAGCGCGGGCACGGAGAGGGGACGGAAGGCCCGCAGGACGACGTCACAGCCCAGTGGGTCCAGCTTCGCCCGCGCGGCCGCCAGGAAGCCCGACAGCGCCAGCTCCTCGTCCGGGTCCACCGCGTCCAGGTGCGCGGTCACGGTGTCCGCGTCCAGCTCGGCGACCACCGTCCCTGGCCGCACCGACGGCAGCGCCTCGACCAGCTCGCCGTCGTACGTGTAGCCGCCGTTGACCACGCCCACGCCCTGCGCGGCGGCGATCGGCGCGACCTGCCGGTACTCCTCGACGGTCCGCGTGAAGTGCACCACCGGGTGCCGCTGCGCGAACTCCTCCAGGGACAGCTGCCCGTCGGTCGTCTCGAACGGCAGCCACGGCAGCATCGTGCGCAGCATCTCGCCGTCGTGCCGGGCCAGGGACTTCACGCCCAGGTGGTGCACGGCGAGGAAGGCCGTCAGCCGCTCCGGATCGCCGGCGGCCAGCCCGGTCAGCCAGGACCGGATCCGTGTCCCGAGCGCCTCCCGCACGGCCGCCAGGGTCTCGTCCTCGTACAGCGACTCGCGCGAGGCCGTGGGCCGCAGGCTGTCGGTGTCCAGCACGCAGCGCACGAAGAACGCCCAGTCCGGCAGCAGCTGTTCGGCCCGCTCGGTCAGCAGCATGCCCTTCAGGTGCACCCGGTGCGTGGCCCGTTGGGCGGGGCTGACCGCCGACGGCAGCACGTACGCCACCCCGCGGATCCCGGCCAGTGGCACGTCCAGGTCGATCGAGTCCAGCGGTGTGAACCCGAACAGCTCGTGGCAGTGCCGGGCCAGCGCCACCCGCCGCCCGGCGGGGGACGGATACGGCCGGTCCCAGGGCGCGGGCAGATCGGTGATCCGTTCCTCGCCCACGCGGACGTCGTACGGCAGCAGCGCACCGAAGTCCCGGGCCAGCGTGCGGACCCGCTCGGGCGCCAGCCACTCGGCCGCCCCCGCCCGCGCGGCCAGGTGCACGGTCGTACCCGGCTCGGGCCGCTCGGCGTCCGGCAGGGTGCGCACGGTGTACGAGCCGTCGTCGCACGCCGTCCACTCCACCGGCGGGGCGTCCGGCGTACGGGCGCTGCGGCTGACCACCCGGATCCGCTCGGCGACCACGAAGCAGGCGAGCAGGCCGATGCCGAACTGGCCGAGGAAGTCGGACCGGGCCTCCTGCAGGCTCTCGGCCCGCTTGGAGCTGCGCCCGATCGTCGCCAGCAGACTGTGCACGTCCGCCTCGGTGAGTCCGACGCCGCTGTCCTCCACCCGCAGTCCGCCGTCCGCCGCGTACAGCCGGACCTGCGCCGGGGCACCCGGCTCCGCCGCCCGCCGGGCGGTGATGGCGTCCACGGCGTTCTGCAGCAGCTCGCGCAGATAGACCTTGGGGCTGGAGTAGAGGTGGTGGGAGAGCAGGTCCACCAGACCACGCAGGTCGACCTGGAACGTATGAGGTGAGTGAGGTGACTGGGATGCCTGGGATGACTGTGAGGTCTGGGAGTCCATCGTCACTGCGCCGGAGGGGGGAGACGGGGACGGCGCGGGGTCGGGCGGTCCCGGATGGGCCGGTGACCGCGGGGGATGGCCGGAGCGCGTCATCCTAGAGCGGAACAGGCCACCTGACCAGGGGTTTCCCGAATCTCTCCGACATCGCGGGACGAATCCGCAGGGCAGCGTGTACGGCATTGTCAGTGGCGTGGTGTGCAATGGATCTCGTGCCCGCACTGGAAGAACCACTGAAGAAGGTGCTCGGCCCCGCCACCGCGAAGGTGATGGCCGAGCACCTCGGCCTGCAGACCGTCGGCGACCTCCTGCACCACTACCCGCGCAGGTACGAGGAGCGCGGGCAGCTCACCCACCTCGCCGACCTCCCGATGGACGAACACGTCACGGTGGTCGCCCAGGTCGCCGACGCCCGCCTGCACACCTTCGCCTCGGCCAAGGCCCCCCGGGGCAAGGGCCAGCGCCTGGAGGTGACCATCACGGACGGCAGCGGCCGGCTCCAACTGGTCTTCTTCGGCAACGGCGTGCACAAGCCCCACAAGGAACTGCTCCCGGGCACCCGCGCGATGTTCGCCGGCAAGGTCTCCGTCTTCAACCGGCGACTCCAACTGGCACACCCGGCTTACGAGTTGCTCCGGGGCGACAGCGACGAGACCGTCGAGACCTGGGCCGGCGCCCTGATCCCCCTCTACCCCGCCACCGCCAAGCTGGAGTCCTGGAAGATCGGCAAGGCCGTCCAGACGGTCCTGCCCAGCGTCCAGGAGGCCCTCGACCCCCTCCCGGACTCCCTCCGCGCGGGCCGCGGCCTGCTCCCGCTCCCCGAGGCCCTGCTCAAGATCCACCGCCCGCACACCAAGGCCGACATCGACGACGCCCGCGCCCGGCTGAAGTGGGACGAGGCCTTCGTCCTCCAGGTCGCCCTGGCCCGCCGCCGGTACGCCGACACCCAGCTCCCCGCCGTCCCCCGCACCCCGAAGCCGGACGGCATCCTGACGGCCTTCGACGACCGCCTGCCCTTCACCCTCACCGAGGGGCAGCGGAAGGTTTCCCGCGAGATCTTCGACGACCTGGCCACCGAGCACCCGATGCACCGCCTGCTGCAAGGAGAAGTGGGCTCGGGCAAGACGATGGTCGCCCTGCGCGCCATGCTCGCCGTGGTCGACGCGGGCGGCCAGGCGGCCATGCTCGCGCCCACCGAGGTCCTCGCGCAGCAGCACCACCGCTCGGTCACCGAGATGATGGGCGAGCTGGCCGAGGGCGGCATGCTGGGCGGCGCCGAGCACGCCACCAAGGTGGTCCTGCTCACCGGCTCCATGGGCGCGGCGGCCCGCCGCCACGCTCTGCTGGACCTGGCCACCGGCGAGGCCGGCATCGTCATCGGCACCCACGCCCTGATCGAGGACAAGGTCCAGTTCCACGACCTCGGACTGGTCGTCGTCGACGAACAGCACCGCTTCGGCGTCGAGCAGCGCGACGCCCTGCGCGGGAAGGGCAGACAACCCCCGCACCTCCTCGTCATGACGGCCACCCCCATCCCGCGCACGGTCGCCATGACGGTCTTCGGCGACCTGGAGACCTCGGTCCTCGACCAGCTGCCGGCCGGCCGCTCCCCGATCGCCACCCACGTGGTCCCGGCCGCCGACAAGCCCCACTTCCTCGCCCGCGCCTGGGAGCGGGTGCGCGAGGAGGTGGCGAACGGCCACCAGGCGTACGTGGTCTGCCCCCGCATCGGCGACGACGTCGACGAGGCGGCCGACCCGAAGAAGGCCGCCCAGAAGTCCCCGGAGGACGAGGCCGAGAAGCGCCCGCCGCTCGCCGTCCTCGACGTGGCCGACCAGCTGAGCCGCGGACCCCTCCAGGGCCTGCGGGTCGAGGTCCTCCACGGCCGCATGCACCCGGACGACAAGGACGCCGTGATGCGCCGCTTCGCGGCCGGCGAGACGGACGTCCTGGTCGCCACGACGGTCATCGAAGTCGGCGTGAACGTCCCCAACGCCACGGCCATGGTCATCATGGACGCCGACCGCTTCGGCGTCTCCCAGCTCCACCAGCTGCGCGGCCGCGTCGGCCGAGGGTCGGCCCCCGGCCTGTGCCTCCTGGTCAGCGAGATGCCCGAGGCCAGCGCGGCCCGCCAGCGGCTGAACGCCGTCGCCTCCACCCTCGACGGCTTCGAGCTCTCCCGCATCGACCTCGAACAGCGCCGCGAGGGCGACGTCCTCGGCCAGACCCAGTCCGGCGCCCGCTCCTCCTTGCGCGTCCTCGCGGTCATCGAGGACGAGGAAGTCATCGCGGAGGCGCGGAAGGAGGCGGCGGCGCTGGTGGCGGCGGACCCCGAGCTGGAGCGTCTGCCGGGTCTCCGGACCGCCCTGGACGCCCTCCTGGACGAGGAGAGGGAGCAGTACCTGGAAAAGGGCTGAGGGGAGGCGCCCCCGCAGGGGCGCGGGGCCGTACTCCGTATGCGGCTACCGCCGCACGGGCCCGAACAGCCACAATGAACCGTGAAGTCGCCCACCAAGAAGGACCCCACATGACCCGCGTGATCGCCGGCCGGGCCGGCGGACGGCGCCTCTCGGTACCCCCCGGCACCGGAACCCGCCCCACTTCAGATCGCGCGCGCGAAGGTCTCTTCTCCACCTGGCAGTCACTGCTGGGCGGCCCCCTGGACGGCGAGCGGGTCCTGGACCTCTACGCGGGCTCGGGCGCCGTGGGCCTGGAGGCGCTCTCCCGGGGCGCGAGCCACACCCTCCTCGTCGAGGCCGACGCCCGCGCGGCGAGGATCGTCCGCGAGAACGTGAAGTCCCTGGGCCTTCCGGGCGCCGAGGTCAGAGCAGGCAAAGCGGAACAGATCATCAGGCAGCCGGCACCGGAGGACCCGTACGACCTGGTCTTCCTCGATCCCCCGTACGCCGTCACGGACGACGATCTTCGCGAGATTCTGCTCACACTCCACTCGGAAGGGTGGCTCGCTGAGCAAGCGCTCGTCACCGTGGAGCGCAGCACCAGAGGCGGCGAATTCCGCTGGCCGGACGGCTTCGAGGCGATCCGGTCCCGTCGCTACGGCGAGGGAACGTTTTGGTACGGTCGCGCCGCCTCTACGTGCGAAGACGCACGATGACCGGACCGGAGAGCGAGGGATCACAAGTGCGCCGCGCCGTCTGTCCCGGGTCGTTCGACCCGATCACCAACGGACATCTCGACATCATCGCCCGCGCCTCCCGTCTGTACGACGAGGTCTACGTCGCGGTGATGATCAACAAGTCCAAGAAGGGCCTGTTCGAGATCGAGGAGCGGATCGAGCTGATCCGCGAGGTCACCACCGAGTACGCCAACGTCCGCGTCGAGGCCTTCCACGGCCTCCTCGTCGACTTCTGCAAGCAGCGCGACATCCCCGCCATCGTCAAGGGTCTGCGCGCCGTCAGCGACTTCGACTACGAGCTGCAGATGGCCCAGATGAACATCGGCCTCACCGGCGTCGAGACGCTGTTCGTGCCCACCAACCCCACCTACAGCTTCCTCTCCTCCTCCCTGGTCAAGGAGGTCGCGGCCTGGGGTGGAGACGTCTCCCACCTGGTGCCCGCCCCGGTGCTCCGGGCCCTGAACGAGCGCCTGCGCAAGGACTGATGGGGCTACAGTCGTCCCGTCCGTCTCCAACCCGGCTGTAGAGAGTGGCGAGCACAGGTGGACGTGCAGAAGAAGCTCGACGAGATCGTCTCCACGGTCTCCGGTGCCCGGTCCATGCCCATGTCGGCGTCGTGCGTGGTCAACCGCGCCGAGCTGCTCGCGCTGCTCGAAGAGGTGCGCCAGGCGCTGCCGGGCTCCCTCGCACAGGCGCAGGAGCTGATCGGCGACCGTGACCAGATGGTCGAGCAGGCCCGCATGGAGGCCGACCGGATCATCGAGAACGCGCACGCCGAACGCGGCTCGCTGGTCTCCGGCACCGAGATCGCCCGCCGCTCCCAGGCCGAGGCCGACCGGATCCTCGCCGAGGCCCGCAAGGAGGCCGAGGAGATCCGCGCCGAGGCCGACGACTACGTCGACTCCAAGCTCGCCAACTTCGAGGTCGTCCTCACCAAGACCCTCGGCTCGGTCGGCCGTGGCCGCGAGAAGCTGCTCGGCACCGGACCCGGCCTGGACGAGAACGGCTACGAGGACGAGGACGCCCCCGAGCGCAGCCACGACCCGGAGACCCTGCGCCACAACGCCGACCAGTACGTCGACGTCAAGCTCGGCGCCTTCGAGGCGGTCCTCGCCAAGACCCTGGAGGCCGTCGGCCGCGGCCGGCAGAAGCTGCACGGCCGGATCGCCACGGACGACCTCGGCGCCCTCGCCGACGACTCCACGACCTTCCAGCACTCCAGCGACGCCGACTACCTCGCCGACCTCGCGGCCCTCGCCGAGCAGGACACCCCGGCCGAACGCCGTGACCGGCCGCAGCAGCCGCCGCAGCCGTCGTACGAGCCGCAGCCGGCCTACTCCTACGACCAGCAGCAGCCGGACCCCTACGGCGGTTTCCCGCAGCAGCCCGCCTACGGCCAGCAGGACCCGTACGGCTACCAGCAGGCCGACCCGTACTCCTCCCCCGCCTCCGGCTTCGCTCCGGCGGGAGGTGCCCCCTTCCAGGGCTCCTACGACCCCCAGCAGGCCGCCTACGACCCGCAGCAGGCCCAGCAGGCCCAGCAGCACCATCAGCAGGGCTACGCCCTCGACGAGACCAGCCTCTTCGACACGAGCATGATCAGCGCGGAGCAGCTGAGGGCGTACGAGCAGGGCCGCGGTCTGCAGTGACGCCCGGATTGGGTCCTGAGCGAAAGGTCCAGTATCCTGGCTGTTCGGTCGCGCGTACGTCCGCGATCACCGCTGCCCGCAGTACCCACGGGCGGCGGCCCTCCGAGCTCGAAGATCGAAAGCAGGAATGGCCTCCAACGCCCGCCTCGACCACCGCAACCCCCTCGTGTTCGACACGCACGAGCTGGGTCGGCGTCCTGGCGCGCTGCAGCGCCTGACCCGCACGATCGACGCTCCCGCCGATCTCGGCATCCAGGGGGTCATCGGAGTGCCGCAAGGCGCCCCGGTGGAGCTCGAGCTCCGGCTCGAGTCGGTCATGGAAGGGGTGCTCGTCACAGGCACCGCCCGTGCACAGGCCGAGGGGGAGTGCGTAAGGTGTCTGGAGCCGGTCGAGCTGGAGCTCGAAGCGGACTTCCAGGAACTGTTCTCGTACCCTGACGCCGACGACCGGGGCCGCGTGATCGCGGAACCGGGCGACGACGCCGAGGACGACGAGGACAGGTTCTTCCTCGAGGACGGACTGTTCGACCTCGAACCTCTGCTGCGCGATGCGGTGGTGCTCGCACTGCCGATGCAGCCGGTGTGCCAGGAAGGCTGTCCGGGCCTGTGCTCCGAGTGCGGAGCGCGGCTCGCGGACGACCCGGACCACCACCACGACGCCGTCGACATCCGTTGGGCGGCATTGCAGGGACTCGCCGGTTCACTCGAAGACGGCGAGAAGGACGAGATGAGCGGCGGCGCGCCTCAGTCAGCACGCGCCGACGAGAAGCAGGAGAAGTAGCCGTGGCTGTTCCGAAGCGGAAGATGTCGCGCAGCAACACGCGCCACCGCCGGTCGCAGTGGAAGGCTGCGGTCCCCACCCTGGTTGCGTGCGAGCGCTGCCACGAGCCCAAGCAGCAGCACATCGCGTGCCCGTCTTGCGGCACCTACAACAAGCGCCAGGTCCTCGAAGTCTGAGCGGGCTGGTGAGAGGCACTGTGTCCAGTCCCAAGAAGGCGGCGGAAAACCAGGCCTCGTCCCACACGCTTCTGGAAGGGCGGCTCGGCTACAAGGTCGAGTCCGCCCTTCTGGTGCGCGCGCTGACCCACCGTTCCTACGCGTACGAGAACGGCGGTCTGCCGACGAACGAGCGGCTGGAGTTCCTCGGTGACTCCGTCCTCGGTCTCGTCGTCACGGACACGCTGTACCGCACCCACCCCGACCTGCCCGAGGGCCAGCTGGCCAAGCTGCGGGCCGCGGTGGTCAACTCGCGTGCGCTGGCGGAGGTCGGGCGCGGCCTCGACCTGGGCGCCTTCATCCGGCTCGGCCGTGGTGAAGAGGGCACGGGCGGCCGGGACAAGGCATCCATCCTTGCCGACACCCTCGAAGCGGTGATCGGCGCGGTCTATCTCGATCAGGGCCTCGACGCGGCGTCCGAGCTGGTGCACCGGCTCTTCGACCCGCTGATCGAGAAGTCCTCCAACCTCGGAGCCGGCCTGGACTGGAAGACGTCCCTCCAGGAGCTCACCGCGATCGAGGGGCTCGGCGTGCCCGAGTACCTGGTCACGGAGACCGGCCCCGACCACGAGAAGACCTTCACTGCTGCCGCCCGCGTCGGAGGCGTCTCGTACGGCACCGGCACCGGCCGCAGCAAGAAGGAGGCGGAGCAGCAGGCCGCCGAGTCCGCCTGGCGGTCCATCCGGACCGCGGCGGACGAGCGCGCCAAGGCGGCTGCGGCGGCCGAGGCGGCCCAAGCGGCCGCGGCGGCCGAGGCAGCCCAGAGCACCGACGAGGCGTCGGCCTCCGCCTGACGACAGCAGTCCCGAGCGCCCGCCCCGCCGTTCACAACCGGGGCGGGCGCTCGGCTCATCCACGCTCCGTACGGGGGGTCCCGATGCCCGAGTTGCCCGAGGTCGAGGTAGTCCGACGGGGCCTTGCGCGCTGGGTCGCGCACCGCACCGTCGCCGAGGCCGAGGTGCTGCACCCGCGCGCCGTGCGCCGGCACCTGGCAGGCCCCGACGACTTCGCGCACCGGCTCAAGGGCCACCACATCGGCACCCCCAGCCGGCGCGGCAAGTACCTGTGGCTGCCGCTGGAGGAGACCAACCAGTCCGTCCTGGCCCACCTCGGCATGAGCGGCCAGCTGCTGGTGCAGCCGCACGAGGCGCCGGACGAGAAGCACCTGCGCATCCGGGTCCGGTTCGCCGACTCGCTCGGCACCGAACTCCGCTTCGTCGACCAACGCACCTTCGGCGGACTGTCGTTGCACGACAACACCTCCGAGGGCCTGCCCGACGTCATCGCGCACATCGCCCGCGACCCCCTCGATCCGCTGTTCGACGACGAGGCCTTCCACCTGGCGCTGCGCCGCAAGCGGACCACCGTCAAGCGGGCCCTGCTCGACCAGTCACTGATCAGCGGGGTCGGCAACATCTACGCGGACGAGGCGCTCTGGCGCTCCCGTATCCACTACGAGCGCCCGACCGCGAACTTCACCCGCCCGGTCACCACCGCACTCCTCGGCCACATCCGGGACGTGATGAACGCGGCCCTGGCCGTCGGCGGCACCAGCTTCGACAGCCTGTACGTCAACGTCAACGGCGAGTCGGGCTACTTCGACCGCTCCCTGGACGCGTACGGCCGCGAGGGTCTGCCCTGCAAGCGGTGCGGGACGCCCATGCGCCGACGTGCCTGGATGAACCGCTCCAGCTACTTCTGCCCGAAGTGTCAGAGGCCGCCGCGCGTCTCGTCGTAGCGCGCACGGGCCGCCAGGACGTCGTCCATGGCGCCCTCCACGCAGTGGATGAGCGCCAGCAGCCGCCCCGCGACCTGCCGGCCCAGGTGAGTCAGCTCGTAGTCCACCCGGGGCGGGTTGGTCGGCTGGGCCTCGCGGTGCACCAGTCCGTCGCGCTCCAGCGCGTGCAGCGTCTGGGACAGCATCTTCTCGCTCACTCCGTCGACACGGCGGCGCAGCTCGTTGAAGCGCAGCGAGCCCTCGTACAGCGCGCCGAGCGTCAGCCCGCCCCAGCGGCCGGTGACGTGCTCCAGCGTTCCGCGCGACGGGCAGGCCTTGGCGAAGACGTCGTAGGCGAGGTCGTCCTGGTCCGGAGTGGTGGCGCTCATGCCAACCAGGGTACGCGCGTGCAGCGCTAACCACCAGGTTGCACTAACTTCTGGATAGTGCTTTCCTGTGGTTAGTTCAATGTGAGCTGCCCAAGCTTCCCAGCTGCCCTTTCGAGGAGTCCTCATGACCAGCCCTGTCATCTCCGTCGCCTACCACTCCGGTTTCGGCCACACCGCCGTCCTCGCCGAGGCCGTCCGGGCCGGTGCCGCCGACGCGGGTGCCGAGGCGCACCTGATCAAGGTCGACGAGATCACTGACGAGGAGTGGGCGGTGCTGGACCGTTCCGACGCGATCGTCTTCGGCTCGCCCACCTACATGGGCACCGCCTCCGGTGCCTTCCACGTCTTCGCCGAGGCGACCTCCAAGCGCTGGTTCGGCCAGGACTGGAAGGACAAGCTGGCCGCCGGCTTCACCAACTCCGCGTCCAAGAGCGGCGACAAGCTGCACACCCTGCAGTTCTTCCAGACGCTCGCCGCCCAGCACGGCATGACCTGGGTCAACCTCGGCCTGCACCCGGGCTGGAACGCCAGCACCGCGTCGGAGAACGACCTGAACCGCCTCGGCTTCTTCGCCGGCGCCGCCGCCCAGAGCAACACCGACGAGGGCCCGGAGGCCGTCCACAAGGCCGACATCGCCACCGCCGAGCACCTGGGCCGCCGGGTGGCCGAGACGGCGACCGTGTTCACCCGGGGGCGCCTCGCCGCCTAGGGGAGCCGCCGGAGCATCGGGGCCCGAAGAAGCGCAGGGCCGGGGGATTCCGGACTCCGGCCGGGTCGTCGATCAACGCTGCGACGGGCTATCGGCCGAGGGCCTCCGCGAGAGCCAGGAAAACGCCCACGCCGAGAACGGCCAGGACCACGAACACGAGGACCAGCAGCGAGCAGCACGAGGCGATCGCCACCATGACCCACGTCCTTGTCAGGGCCTGGTGGTACTCGGTGTCGTCGTCCCGGTCCACAGCGCCCCCTGGCCGCGGACTGTACACAGCTGTGCAACCGATCAACGCTGCGACCTGTGATTGAGCAGGTGGTTGTCGGCGTCGGTCATCGTTGAGCACCCCCGCACGGTCCGGAGACGGCCCGGACGGGGGTGTCGCGGTGGGCCCTCCATGCGAACTACGGGCGAGTAGGTCGCCGAGGTTTCGCTGCTGTACGTGCTGGGCGCTTCGATCGGACGGTGTCGAGGTCAACTGTCCGCTGTCGCAGCCGATACACACCAGGTCGAGCCGGTAGGTCTTGCCCCGGTTCAGGGTGGGCTCTGTACGGACGCCGTCGGTCACGCGCTCCCGTGCCGGCCTCGACCACCGTCCCGCCCTCAACGGCGGCGAGGGCCGGCCGGGCCTGGTCGGTGAGCCGTGCCGCTCTTGGTCACGGACACGGCTATGGTGCCGCCCGGACCGTCCTGGTAGTGGTGCCGTTCCCCCACGATGGGATGGGGTGGGCCTTCTTCGACGTGATGGTGTACGGGTCGTACGAGCCGGTCCAGGAGCATCTGATCGACCTCGACCGGGCAAGTCAGGCGTAGCTTCCTCCCGAGCAGGTGTCTCCTTGCGCGATGGCGGTCGGACGATGACGGGGATCCGGACGCGGCCCAGGACGGCGCGTAGGTCTCTGACCTGCGGCTGTCTCAATAGCCGAAGTCCTGCGTCCACCAGGGCCCGCCCGGGCCGAAGTGGACACCGACGCCGAGAGTCTTGAAGTCGCGGTTCAGGATGTTGGCGCGGTGGCCGGGGCTGGCCATCCAAGCCTGCATCACGGACGCCGCGTCGGCCTGCCCGCGGGCTATGTTCTCGCCGCCGAGGTCGGTGACCCCGGCCGCCGCCGCCCGGTCCCACGGCGTCCTGCCGTTCGGGTCGGTGTGGTCGAAGAAGTCCCGGGTCGCCATGTCGCCACTGAAGGACTCGGCCAGCCTGGTCAGCGAGGAGCTCGCCGCCAGGGGGCTGCAGCCGGCCTTCGCCCGCTCCTCGTTGACGAGCTTCAGCACCTGCGCCTCGGCGGCGGCCTGCGCCGACACCGTCACCGGCGCGGAGCTCGGCGTCGGTGCCTCGGTCGCCGTGCGCGACGGAGGGCTCTTCGGCGTGGACGGCGTCACCTTCGGGACGGCGGGCTTCCGGGCGGCCGTCCTCGACGGGGTGGCCTCGGTGGCCCGCGGCTTCGGCGAGGCAGACTTCGAAGGGGAAACGGAGGGGGACGGGGAGGAAGGGGCGGAAGGGGCGGAGGACGACGCGGAGGGGGACGGGCTCGGGGACGCCGCGGGCCCGGTGCTCCGGCCGGCCGGGGCGGTGCCGGTACCGCCGTCGGCGCTGCCCGACGTGCCGCCCTGCGCCATGGCCGTGTCGGTGGGGGAGTCCGCCGCCTGTATTCGGTCGCCGCCGGTGGTGTGCGTGGCACCGCCGAGCTTGTAGTGCTGCAGGCCGGGCACCACGCCCGTGGCCACGGCGGCCGTACCGAGGGCGACGGCCGCCGACACCCCGAGCAGGCCCGTCCGCACCGGCCGCGTTCCCTTCTTCCGGCGCCGGCCGCGGTGGGCGGAGCCGTCCGCCGGGCCGCCCTCCGGGGTGAAACCGCCGCCCGCGGTACCGTCACCGCCCAGCGGCCGACCGTCCTCCGCCTCGAACAAGTACGCGTGTGCCCTGGCCGTCGCGTCGGCGTAGGCCTCGGGGTTCAGATACGGAGCGATGCCCCGGGGCACCCGGCCGCCCCCGTACGAGCCGTCCGCGTACCGGTCCTGGGAGCCCTCGCCACCTGCGGTCCCTCCGGCGCCGGCAGCGGAACGGCGTGTGTGCGTGCCCCCCGTGGCGTGGCCCGTGGCGGCGCGGTCGGCGGCGGAGCGGCGGTGGCGTCCCATGTCCTTGCCCTCTTCCTCGTCCTCGCGGTCGGCCCGGTGCCGGTGCGCCGTGCGTGACTCCCTCTGGCCAACCCGACTCACTCGAACGAGTGAGTTTCATATGAGATTTATCGGGTCGGGACGGTACCCCATGCCCCCGAGGGGCGATGCGCTCCGAGCGACATCGGCCGGTTAGGTTGCATCCATGAGCGAGGATGTACGGCTGGTCGCCTGGGTGCGTGGACGCGTGCAGGGTGTGGGTTTCCGCTGGTTCACGCGCGCCAAGGCGCTGGAGATCGGCGGCCTGAGTGGTTTTGCTCTCAATTTGGCCGACGGCCGGGTCCAGGTGGTCGCCGAGGGCTCGCGTGCGGACTGCGAGGGGCTGCTCGACTGGCTCGAGGGTGACGACACGCCCGGCCACGTCGACGGTGTCACCGAGATCTGGGACACACCGCGGGGCGGCTACGACGGCTTCGCCATCCGCTGAGCCGTTTCTGTAAAGCCGTGCAGGCCGGGGTGCGGCGAACTGCCGGGGGCACATGCGGAGAGCAGAAACGACCTGGTGGTTGCCAAGAACGCCGTGGCGTGGGAGGCTCCGCTGGTACAGCTGATCGTCACGCCCTGAGGGCTCCGGATGACTCCCAGCGCCGCCACTTTTCCGGCCGCGCACCCGGTTCGCCCGCCAATACAGGGCGTGATCGTGTTGACCGTCAAACTTTTTGGTGAGACGCTGAAAGCCCCGCGCACCTTAGCTGTTTGGCATGGAGCAACAGCAGAGCAACACCCGGATGTGCCAAGCACCGCGGGTGCAAATCCCTCACGACCCACACCGCATCGGTCGGTCACTCATTGTGGAGGACCATCCATCATGGCAAAGGCGCTTCTCGGTTACGTCGGCGGCTCCGACCCTCGACTCCTCGCCGAGATGCGACGGCTGCAGCAGCGTGTGCAGGACCTGGAGTCCGAGCTCGGACGGATCCAGGCGGAGAACGAAGCGCTGACGGCTGCCGCCTCTCAGGACAGGATCATGGAGAGCATCGACGCACACCAGGCGGAGCCTGCGCTCACCTGATCACTGCATCGCTTCACGACAGCAGTCGCAGTGGTGGGGCTGCCCGTATCAACCGCTCAGTTGATCCAGCGGCTGTGACCCAGCCGTAGAGAACTGCAAGGGACGCTTCGGCGTCCCTTCTTTCTATTTCCCCGCGCATCCTTTCACCCTCTTTAACGTACGGTCTGCCCTGCATGTTCAGTGGCGAAACCGCGCGGTTGCGGGGGTTCATGGAGTGAGATAGCGGCGCCCGGTAGAGTCCGGCGGCGTGCACCTCAAGGCCCTGACCCTCCGCGGGTTCAAGTCGTTCGCCTCGGCGACCACGCTCCGGTTCGAACCGGGCATCACGTGCGTCGTCGGACCGAACGGCTCGGGCAAGTCCAACGTCGTGGACGCGCTCAGCTGGGTCATGGGCGAGCAGGGCGCCAAGTCGCTGCGCGGCGGCAAGATGGAGGACGTCATCTTCGCCGGCACCACCGGCCGCCCGCCGCTCGGCCGGGCCGAGGTGTCGCTGACCATCGACAACTCCGACGGGGCCCTGCCCATCGAGTACGCCGAGGTCACCATCACGCGGATCATGTTCCGCAACGGCGGCAGCGAGTACCAGATCAATGGTGACACCTGCCGCCTCCTCGACATCCAGGAACTGCTCTCCGACTCCGGCATCGGCCGCGAGATGCACGTCATCGTCGGCCAGGGCCAGCTCGACTCCGTCCTGCACGCCGATCCGATGGGCCGCCGCGCCTTCATCGAAGAGGCGGCCGGTGTCCTCAAGCACCGCAAGCGCAAGGAGAAGGCCCTCCGCAAGCTGGACGCGATGCAGGCCAACCTCGCGCGCGTGCAGGACCTGACGGACGAACTGCGCCGCCAGCTGAAGCCGCTCGGCCGGCAGGCGGCGGTGGCCCGCCGGGCCGCAGTGATCCAGGCGGACCTGCGGGACGCGCGTCTGCGGCTGCTGGCCGACGACCTCGTACGACTCCGCGAGGCGCTCAGGACTGAGATCGCCGACGAAGCCGCCCTCAAGGAGCGCAAGGAAGCCGCCGAGCAGGAGCTGAAGAAGGCACTCCAGCGGGAAGCCCTGCTGGAGGACGAGGTACGGCAGCTCACGCCCCGCCTCCAGCGCGCCCAGCAGACCTGGTACGAGCTGTCCCAGCTGGCCGAACGCGTCCGCGGCACGATCTCGCTGGCCGACGCCCGGGTGAAGAGCGCCACCTCCGCCCCCGCGGAGGAACGGCGCGGCCGTGACCCGGAGGACCTGGAGCAGGAGGCCGCCCGCGTCCGCGAGCAGGAGGCCGAGCTGGAAGCGGCCCTGGAGGCGGCCCAGCGCGCCCTCGACGACACCGTCGCCCACCGCGCCGAGCTGGAGCGGGAGCTGGCCGTCGAGGAGCGCCGGCTGAAGGACGTGGCCCGTGCCATCGCCGACCGGCGCGAGGGACTCGCCCGCCTCTCCGGACAGGTCAACGCGGCCCGCTCACGCGCCGCCTCCGCCCAGGCCGAGATCGACCGGCTGGCCACGGCCCGCGACGAGGCGCAGGAACGCGCGGTGCGCGCCCAGGAGGAGTACGAGGCTCTGAAGGCCGAGGTCGACGGCCTCGACGCGGACGACGCGGACCTCGCCGAGCAGCACGAGGCGGCCAAGCGGCAGCTGACGGAAGCGGAGGCGGCACTCACCGCCGCCCGCGAGGCGGCCACCGCGGCCGAACGCGCCCGCGCCGCGACCCAGGCCCGCCACGAGGCCCTCGCCCTGGGCCTGCGCCGCAAGGACGGAACCGGCATACTCCTCGGCGCCCGTGATCGCCTCGCCGGCGTCCTGGGCCCGGCCGCGGAACTCCTCACGGTCACACCCGGCTACGAGGTCCCCCTGGCCGCGGCCTTCGGCGCGGCGGCGGACGCGATCGCCGTGACGACCCCGGCCTCGGCGGCAGAGGCGATCAGACTCCTGCGCAAGCAGGACGGCGGAAGGGCGTCACTCCTCCTGGCGGGGGACACGCCCCGAACGGACTCGGGGCAGCATCACGATGCGGCTCCGCCGCCGGGCGTGCCCGGCCACGACGCACCCGCCGACGCACCACTGCCCGGTGCGCCCCGACCGGCCGAGCGCTTCGTCCGCGGCCCCGCCGACCTCATGCCCGCCGTCCGCCGTCTCCTGCGGGGAACCGTCGTCGTAGAGACCCTCGAGGACGCCGAAGACCTCGTCCGCGCCCACCCGGAACTCACCGCCGTCACCGCCGAGGGCGACCTCTTCGCCGCCCACTTCGCGCACGGCGGGTCGGCCGGTGCGCCGAGCCTGCTGGAGGTGCAGGCCTCCGTCGACGAGGCCGCCGCCGAGCTGGCCGAGCTGGTGGTCCGCTGCGAGGAGCTGGCCGAGGCACAGCACACGGCGGCCGAGCACCGCAAGCGGGCGGCCGGCCTCGTGGAGGAGCTCGGGGAGCGGCGCCGGGCCGCCGACCGGGAGAAGTCGGCCGTGGCCCAGCAACTGGGCCGGCTCGCCGGGCAGGCCCGGGGTGCCGCGGGCGAGGCCGAGCGGTCCGCCGCCGCGGCCGCACGTGCCCAGGAGGCGCTGGACAGGGCCGTACAGGAGGCCGAGGAGCTGGCCGAGCGCCTGGCCGTCGCCGAGGAGATGCCGGTCGAGGAGGAGCCCGACACCGCCGTACGCGACCGGCTCGCCGCCGACGGCGCCAACGCCCGGCAGACCGAGATGGAGGCTCGCCTCCAGGTCCGTACCCACGAAGAGCGGGTCAAGGGGCTCGCCGGGCGGGCCGACTCGCTCGACCGGGCCGCCCGCGCGGAACGCGAGGCACGCACGCGTGCCGAGCAGCGCCGCGCCCGGCTGCGTCACGAGGAGGCCGTCGCCGGGGCCGTCGCCTCCGGCGCCCGGCAACTGCTCGCCCATGTCGAGGTGTCCGTCGCCCGCGCCGAGCAGGAGCGTGCCGCCGCCGAGGCGGCCAAGGCCCGGCGCGAGCAGGAGCTGGCCGCCGCGCGCACCGCGGGACGCGAACTGAAGGCCGAACTCGACAAGTTGACGGATTCGGTGCACCGCGGTGAGGTGCTCGGCGCCGAGAAGCGGCTGCGGATCGAGCAGCTGGAGACCAAGGCCATGGAGGAGCTGGGTGTCGAGCCGGCGGGGCTGGTGGCGGAGTACGGGCCGCACCAGCCCGTGCCGCCCTCGCCCCCCGCCGACGGCGAGCAGCTGCCGGAGGACCCCGAGCACCCCCGGAACCAGCCGCGCCCCTTCGTGCGGGCCGAGCAGGAGAAGCGGCTGAAGGCCGCCGAGCGGGCGTACCAGCAGCTGGGCAAGGTCAACCCGCTGGCGCTGGAGGAGTTCGCGGCGCTGGAGGAGCGGCACAAGTTCCTCAGCGAGCAGCTGGAGGACCTGAAGAAGACCCGCGCCGACCTGCTTCAGGTGGTGAAGGAGGTCGACGAGCGCGTCGAACAGGTCTTCACCGAGGCCTACCGTGACACGGCCCGCGAGTTCGAGGGCGTCTTCAGCCGCCTGTTCCCGGGCGGTGAGGGACGGCTCGTGCTCACCGACCCCGACAACATGCTCACCACGGGCGTGGACGTCGAGGCCCGGCCGCCGGGCAAGAAGGTCAAGCGGCTCTCCCTGCTCTCCGGCGGCGAGCGCTCGCTGACGGCCGTGGCGCTGCTGGTGTCGATCTTCAAGGCCCGGCCGAGCCCCTTCTACGTCATGGACGAGGTCGAGGCGGCGCTCGACGACACCAACCTGCAGCGGCTGATCCGGATCATGCAGGAGCTGCAGGAGGCCTCGCAGCTGATCGTGATCACGCACCAGAAGCGCACGATGGAGGTCGCCGACGCGCTCTACGGCGTCTCCATGCAGGGCGACGGCGTGTCCAAGGTCATCTCGCAGCGCCTTCGCTGACTCTTCAAGATCCACAAAGAAGATCAACTGACTCAGTGTTCACTTCTTGAACACCGAGAGCCTCTGGGTGACTCAAAACTCACAGCACCTGAACTATTGACTTCGAAACTTGAAGGCATAGTCTCTGCAACGTTGCTTTTACCTTCAGGTGTGGGTGGTGTGAACCAGTGCGCCACTGGATACCTGAATGGGATCACCCCCACCCGCGGCAGCGTTGCCGTGGCCCGAGGAGATTTACGTGACCAGCACAGCGCAGGCACCTCAGTCAGGAGCCGGGACGGCTCACCCCGAACATCTCGGGCACGTCATCTTCATCGCGGCGGCTGCCGCCATGGGCGGCTTCCTCTTCGGTTACGACAGCTCCGTGATCAACGGTGCGGTCGAGGCCATCCGCGGCAAGTACGACATCGGTTCCGCGGCCCTCGCCCAGGTCATCGCGATCGCCCTGATCGGCTGTGCCATCGGCGCCGCCACCGCGGGCCGCATAGCCGACCGCATCGGCCGCATCCGCTGCATGCAGATCGCCGCGGTCCTCTTCACGATCAGCGCCGTCGGTTCGGCCCTCCCCTTCGCGCTGTGGGACCTGGCCTTCTGGCGCATCGTCGGCGGCTTCGCCATCGGCATGGCCTCCGTCATCGGCCCGGCCTACATCGCCGAGGTCGCCCCGCCCGCCTACCGCGGCCGGCTCGGCTCCTTCCAGCAGGCCGCGATCGTCGTCGGCATCGCCATCTCCCAGCTGGTCAACTGGGGCCTGCTGAACGCCGCCGGCGGCGACCAGCGCGGCGAGCTGATGGGCCTGGAGGCCTGGCAGGTCATGCTCGGCGTGATGGTCATCCCGGCCGTCCTCTACGGCCTGCTCTCCTTCGCCATCCCCGAGTCCCCGCGCTTCCTGCTCTCCGTCGGCAAGCGCGAGCGCGCCAAGGAGATCCTCGCCGAGGTCGAGGGCAAGGGCACCGACCTGGACGCCCGCGTCGCCGAGATCGAGCACGCGATGAAGAGCGAGCACAAGTCCTCCTTCAAGGACCTGCTCGGCGGCTCCTTCTTCTTCAAGCCGATCGTCTGGGTCGGTATCGGCCTGTCGGTCTTCCAGCAGTTCGTCGGCATCAACGTCGCGTTCTACTACTCCTCGACGCTGTGGCAGTCGGTCGGTGTCGACCCGACGGACTCGTTCTTCTACTCCTTCACGACGTCGATCATCAACATCATCGGCACCGTGATCGCGATGATCTTCGTGGACCGCGTCGGCCGCAAGCCGCTCGCCCTGATCGGCTCGGTCGGTATGGTCGTCGGCCTCGCGCTGGAGGCCTGGGCGTTCTCGTACCACCTGGTCGACGGCAAGCTGCCCGCGACGCAGGGCTGGGTCGCCCTGATCGCCGCCCACGTGTTCGTCCTCTTCTTCGCCCTCTCCTGGGGCGTGGTGGTCTGGGTCTTCCTCGGCGAGATGTTCCCGAACAAGATCCGTGCCGCCGCCCTCGGCGTGGCCGCCTCCGCGCAGTGGATCGCCAACTGGGCCATCACCGCGAGCTTCCCGTCGCTGGCCGACTGGAACCTGTCCGGCACCTATGTGATCTACACGCTCTTCGCCGCGCTCTCCATCCCGTTCGTCCTGAAGTACGTCAAGGAGACGAAGGGCAAGGCCCTGGAGGAGATGGGCTGATCACCGGCCCCCGAACTCGGGGAGAAGGGCCAAGTCCCCGCTGCCCCTCTCCTCGTACCGTCCGCCGCCCCCGGCCCGGCCCCCACCGGTCCGGGGGCGGCGGTTCCCTCCCCGACCCGGCCCCCACCGGTCCGGACCCCGCCCGCCCACGGCGTCGCGCCCGCCCACGGCGTCGCGCCGGCCCGGAGGGGGCCGATCGGCAGATCCGTTCCACCGCCCGCACCTCACGCCCCGGGTCGCACGAGCCTGACCTGCGCGAACCCTGGCCGTCCGCACCCGCCGCCGGAACGGATCCGCCCCTCACTCCCGCCCGAAGGGCGAGCTCAGGCCCCCGCTTGCGGAAGCACTTGCTCCGCGAACAGGCGCAGGCTTCGCCACGCCTCCTCCAGGGGCATCCCGCCCGCCAGCGGATGCAGTACGAGACTGTCGGCCCCCAGCGCCACGCACTCCTGTGATGTCAGGATCCGGTACACACCCTCCGCGCGCAGCTCCTCCACCGTCGTGGCCGCCGACTTCACCGCCGAGCGGATCTGCCCGGACTGCCAGGAGGCGTACGTCCGTGCCTCGTGCAGGAAGTGCTCGCCGTAGTGCGCCCACGCCCGGTCCGGGTCCTCGGCGATGTGCAGCAGCGGGGTCTCGGCGGCGGGCATCATGACCCAGCCCTCGGTGCCGTACTCGGTGAGCTTCTCCTTGTAGTACGCCTCCAGCTCCGGCAGATGCGCGCTCGGGAAGAACGGCAGGCCCAGCCGGGCGGCCCGGCGGGCGGCGGCCTTCGAGGAGCCGCCGACCAGCAGCAGCGGGTGCGGATCGGTGTACGGGCGCGGGGTGAGCCGGACGCTGCGGCCCCGGTAGCCGAACTCGTCGCCCGACCAGGCCTTCAGCAGCGTCTCCAGCAGCTCGTCCTGCAGCCGGCCGCGCCGCTTCCAGTCCACGTCGAAGAGGGCGTACTCCTCGGGCCGGTAGCCGATCCCGGCCACCGTCACCAGCCGACCGGCGCTCAACAGGTCCAGTACGGCGATCTCCTCGGCCAGCCGCAGCGGGTCGTGCAGCGGGCCGATCAGCGCGGACACGGTGACCGCGATCCGGCGGGTCGCCCCGAACACCGCGCCCGCGAAGGCGAACGGCGACGGCAGCCAGTTGTTCTCGGCGCCGTGGTGCTCCTCGGTCTGCACGGTGCTGATGCCGTGCTCATCGGCGTACGCGGCCATCTCCAGGGCGGCCCGGTAGCGGGCGGAGAGGGCGGCGGGGCTCGCGCCGGGAGCGACGAGGTTGAAACGTACGACCGTGACGGGCATGGGAAGGTCCCCCTCCGGTGCGCTGCGGTGGAGGGGGACGGTAGCTGACGTAGCGTCAGATAGCCAGGAGGCCGAGGGCCGGGCTCGGCGGACGACCGACGCCGTACCCGACGATCCGCGGGTGGACGCCGGGCGGAGGCGGGCCGCCCAGTGGCTCGAGCCGGGGGACCTGCGGTGGCCGGCCGCCCCTTGCTGTTGCCCGGACGGTGCCGACGAGGAGGCCGAGGGCCGGTGCGCTCGTCTCCGTTCCCGGGCGAGCGCGGCCCTGCACGAGAGTGGTCTGTCCGGCTGAGCCCGCGGTCAGACGTCGGCGGTCGCCCGCTCCTCGGTGGTCTCGGCAGCCTCGGTGGCCCCGGCCGGAGCCGTCACCCGAGGCTTGGGCAGGGCCAGGTACAGCAGGCCGGAGATCACGATCGTGGCGACCCAGCCGAGGCCGTACTCGCCGATGACGTTGTTTTTCGCGAGCGGGCCGGTGAACCAGTCCGAGGTCGTGAACATCAGGCCCGACACCAGGCCGATCGCCCAGGCGGCGACGGCGGCGGGGGAGAAGCCGCCCTTGTACCAGTAGGCGCTGGTGCGGGTGGTGTCGGTCATCGCCTCGCCGTCGTACTCCGTGCGGCGCAGCATGTCCGCGCCGAAGACGCCGACCCAGGCGGAGAAGGCGACGGCCAGCAGGGACAGGAAGGCGATGAAGGAGCCCATGAAGCTCGTCGCCACCAGCATCAGCACCCCGCCGAAGGCCAGCGAGATCACGGCGTTGACCGAGACCGCCCAGTGCCGCGGCACCTTGAAGCCCAGGGTCTGCGCGGTGAAGCCCGCTGAGTACATCGACATCGAGTTGATCAGCAGCATGCCGACCAGCGCGATGAACAGGTACGGCACCGCGATCCACGTCGGCAGGATCTCGCCGAGGAAGGACACCGGGTCGGTGGCCGAGGCCAGGTCCGGCGTGGAGACCGCCATCACCGCGCCCATGAGGACCATGGGGAGGACCACGATGCCGGCACCGCCCACGGCCGTGCCCACGATCGCCTTCGAGGACGCCGTGCGCGGCAGGTAGCGCGTGAAGTCGGGCGCCGTCGGGATCCAGCTGACACCGCCGGCCGCGATCATGCCGACACCGGTGATCACCGCGGCCGTCGACCCGCCGCCGTGGTGCACGACCTTCGACCAGTCCGTGTTGACGGCCAGGTAGACCAGGACCAGCACCGAGAAGACGCCGAAGAAATAGGTCGCGTACTTGTTGCACTTCTGCACGGCGTTGATGCCGAGCCCGGAGATCGCGAAGGTCGCCACGACGAACACCAGCAGCGTCACCATGTCCAGCACGCTGTTGCCCTTGATGCCGAACAGGATGTCCAGGATGGTGAGCATCGCGTAGGCGCCGGTGACCGCGTTGATCGTCTCCCAGCCCCAGCGCGCGACCCAGATCAGCGAGCCGGGCAGCAGGTTGCCCCGCTGTCCGAAGACCGCGCGCGACAGGGCCATGCCGGGCGCCCCGCCCCGCTTCCCGGAGATGCCGATCAGGCCGACCAGGCCGTACGACACGACCGGCGCGGCCACCGCGACGACGAGCGCCTGCCAGATGTTCAGGTGGTACGCCACGACCAGGCTCGCGCCCATGGTCAGCAGCAGCACGCTGATGTTGGCGCCGACCCAGGTGGGGAACAGCTCACGGGTCTGCGCGGTGCGCTCGTGATCCGGGACCTGCTCGATGCCGCGGGTCTCGAGAGCGCCTTCGGTCTCGACGGTTTTGCTCATGAAAAAGGGGCCAGACGTGGGGGGACAGGTGACGGTCGGGACTCTACGCGCGTCAACCGAGCCGCCACCATCGTACTTTGCTCCGACTCCTTCTCATAGGTGGCGTTTGTCTCTCGGAGGAAGCCACAAACAACCTCCCGCCCTACCCCATGGCTGATACTGGAGCCGTTATGGAAACCATCATCCTTGCTGTGATCATCGCCGTGGTCGTGCTCGGCGCGCTCGGCGGGCTGATCGTGGGCAGCCGGCGCCGGAAGCCGCTGCCTCCGCCGCCCCCGAAGACGCCCGACATCACCGCGCCCCCGGCCGAGCCGCACGTCGGCGACGAGGCCGAGACGCCGCGCGACGAACCGCGCCGCACGATCGAGGAGGTGGATCTCCCGGGCGGCCCCGCACCGGTCGTCGTGGAGGAGCCCCCTGCCGCTGTCGAGGCGCCCGAGATCGAGATCCCGGAGCCCACCGCGGGCCGGCTGGTCCGGCTGCGCGCCCGCCTGTCCCGCTCGCAGAACGCCCTCGGCAAGGGGCTGCTCACGCTGCTCTCCCGCGAGCACCTCGACGAGGACACCTGGGAGGAGATCGAGGACACGCTGCTCACCGCCGACGTCGGCGTGCAGCCCACCCAGGAGCTGGTCGACAACCTGCGCGAGCGGGTGAAGGTGCTCGGCACCCGCACCCCCGACGAGCTGCGCGGCCTGTTGCGTGAGGAGCTCCTCAAGCTGGTCGGCACCGACGTCGACCGCACGGTGCGCACCGAGCCCGAGGACCGCAAGCCCGGCATCGTGATGGTCGTCGGCGTCAACGGCACCGGCAAGACCACCACCACCGGCAAGCTCGCGCGCGTGCTCGTCGCCGACGGCCGTACGGTCGTCCTCGGCGCCGCCGACACCTTCCGTGCCGCCGCCGCCGACCAGCTGCAGACCTGGGGCGAGCGTGTCGGCGCCTACACCGTGCGCGGTCCGGAGGCCGGCGACCCCGCCTCCGTCGCCTTCGACGCGGTCAAGGAAGGCAAGGAGATGGGGGTCGACGTCGTCCTCATCGACACCGCCGGCCGCCTGCACACCAAGACCGGTCTCATGGACGAGCTGGGCAAGGTCAAGCGGGTCGTGGAGAAGCACGCGCCGCTGGACGAGGTGCTGCTCGTACTGGACGCCACCACCGGGCAGAACGGACTGGTGCAGGCCCGGGTCTTCGCCGAGGTCGTGGACATCACCGGCATCGTGCTGACCAAGCTGGACGGTACGGCCAAGGGCGGCATCGTCGTCGCGGTCCAGCGTGAGCTGAACGTGCCGGTCAAGCTGGTCGGGCTCGGCGAGGGCGCGGACGATCTCGCGCCGTTCGAGCCGGAGGCGTTCGTGGACGCGCTGATCGGCGACTAGGACCGTGTACCGGTAGGTACACATGAAGCGCCCGCCCCAAGGTGCAGTCGGGGACGGGCGCTTCGCCTTGTCCGGCGCGCCGTACGACGATCACGGCCTCGGGGCTCCGTCGCACCGCACCGGCTGGGGTTCGCGGTGCGGATGCGCACCGTCCGGTACGTCGGCCGGTTCTTGGTCGGTGATCCGCCGGACGTGTCGTGGTCGGCCGTGGCCGGGCGTGAGCGTGCCGGCCCAGCAGGTGCATCGGTGCGACAGGCAGCGGACAAGCGGCTGTGCGCGACAGTGGCGGGCGCCGCGCGGCGGGCAGGCACCGCACTGCCGGCGGATCGGACGGCTCTGCCGGGGGGTGCCGGACGGGCGTCGGATCTCGGAACTGCAGCGGCTGCGCCGGCCGCCGACGCGGACGGCGGGCGCGAGCCCGGCGAAGGCGCTGGAGCGGGTGAATGACGTGCGGGCAGTCCCGACGAGGACGAAGAGGAATGAGAGCGGCCGACGGGTTCAGCAGGCGGCCCGGTCAGCCGTACATCGCCACGCGGTACAGAGTCGCAAGCGCGTCGTCGATGGGATGGGGCTGCGGCTTGCCGGAGGAGTCGAGCCGGTTCCACCTCTGGAGGTTCACCGCGACGGACATCTGCCGCTTGCCGTCGGCACGGGTCATGGCCAGCGCTCCACCACCCCAGACCGTACCGCCGTGGCCCCAGAAGGTGCCCTGACCGGGCCCCTCCATCGGGTGCAGGCCGAGGCCGTAGTCGATCGTCTTCCCCTCTTGGGAGACGACCGGGACGGTGCGTTGCATCTGCGCGAGCGACGACGGACTGACGATCTCTCCGGCCAGCAGCATGGCGAAGAAGCGGTTGAGGTCCGTGACGGTCGATATCAGCGAGGCCGACGGCCCCACCCATGACATGTCGTAGACGCTGTAGTCGCGCGGCGGGTCGATCATGCCGAACCACGCCTCGTAGAGCTGCGAGTGCGGCCCGTCGACGTACGGTCCGGCGGGGAGTTCGGTGTCCCGGAGTCCGGCGCGCTCGATGACGTGCCGGGTGATGTATCGCTCCGCCGGCGTGCCCGCCACCTGTTCCAGGAGTTGGACGAGGAGCAGGTAGTTGGTGTTGGAGTACACCCCCGGAGTGCCGCCCGGGGCGCCGACGGCAGGTGCGGTGACGCCCATCTCGATCAGTTCAACGGGGTCGAACCGCGTGAACCGGTGGTCGTCCAGGCTCTGGGGTCCGGTCTCCGCGAGGGCGGGGTACGCCTTGAGGGAGGGGTAGGCGTACGGGAGGTACTCGGCGAGGCCGCTGGTGTGGTCGAGCAGCATCCGGACGGTGATCGCGTCACCGCGTTCACCGGGAACCAGCTTCGGAAGGTACCGGCCGATCGGTGTGTCGAGACCGATCCGGCCGTTCTCGACCTGCTGCAGAACCGCGGCGGCGGTGAAGGTCTTGGTGATGCTGCCGACACGGTGCCGCATGTCGGCGGTGACGGGGCGGCCCGTGGCGACATCGGCGACCCCGGCTGCGCCGCGCCAGACCTGGTCTCCGTCCCGCACCTCGGCGAACAGGCCCGGCATCCCGGCGCGGTGGACGTTCTCGACGGCCGCGTCCAGTGCCACGTGATCCAGTGGGTTCCTCACGTCATGCGTCCTTTCGTTTTCCCGGGGTGAGCTCCGCATCGGTCGCCTGGCCCGGACAACAGGGCACGAGTGGCATGCCGACCCGCCCGGCATAGCCATGTCCTTATTATGCACGCAGTGCGTGCAACACCAAGTGCACAGATAGGATGAGAGGTGGCGAGAGGAGCAAGATGGCAGGCCGAAGGCGTTGGTCCACCGAAGAGATCCTGGATGCGGCGGCGGAACTGCTGCGCACGGGCGACGCGGACTCGTTCAGCGTGCGCAAGCTGGCCGCGGCCCTCGGGACCGACTCCTCCAGCCTCTACCGGCACTTCCGCAGCAAGACGGAACTGCTGCGCGCGGTCGCCGACCGGATCCTGGTGGCCGCGATGGACGGCTATCGCCCCGAGGGTGACTGGAAGCAGCGCGTCACGACCTTGGCCCTGCGGCTGAGAGAGGCCTTCGGACGGCAGCCCCAGCTCGCCGCGGTCTGGGGACGCTACGCGTCAAGCGGCACCGGTTCCCGGCTGGTCATGGAAGAGGTGCTGCAGGCCTTGCGCGCGTCGGGGCTGCCCGACGAGGAGATCCCGGCGCGCTACCACCGGATCGCGGTCCTCATCTCCGCGTTGATCGCCTCCGAGGCCGGGGTCAGCACCGTCACCCCCGGAGAGTACGAACAGGGCATGGAGCTGTTCCGCGTGGCGGTTCTGGGCGCCGACCCCGAACGCTTCCCGACCCTGGCCCACTTCGCCCGCGACGTCCGTCCCCTCGGGGCCGATCGCCGCGCAGCGTTCGAAGAGATCATCGCCGCCCAACTCGCCCACATCGAGGCCGCGATCCGTCCGAGCCGGCGGACCGGCTCGGGAGTGTCGGCAACGATCGAATGACGACAGGCGCGGCGGATGTCCGATGAACCCGGACGATCCGGGGTCTCCTCTCCGTGATGGACCTCACCGCCCGCCACCCGCGCGAAGTTCATCGTGCAGACCCTCGCCGCCGCCGGCGGACTCCAGCGCGACCTCCCGCGTGAACCGACCTGCGACGGGCTGCGGTCCGCCGAGGCCAGGGGCGACAAGGGCGGCCGGCGCCCGGCCGCGACGGGCGGGTGCCGGCCGCCCCGCATACCTGGACGGTCGGTCCATCGCAGCCCTGGCCCGCGAGGACGACGTCGGCCGGGGCGCCGTCCGCACGGCCGTCGCCGACCTCGTGTCCGAGCACACCGCGGCCAATCAGGCGGACGCACCGGCCCCGGAGCTGCCGGTCGCACGCGAGATGCCAGACAAGGCCGCCGACTTCCTCCGCGCGACCGAGCCGGACGACGCCGAGCGGGCCGCGCCCAACCAGGGCGTGAACGTACGGCGCGGCCGGGGCCACACACTGCGCATCGCCGCCGCGCCCCCGGTTCGCCGCCCGTTCCTCGCCCGCTGCCAGCCCCTCGATGCCGCCCAGGGCGCCCCGTCGATCCCGGCCAAGCGCAGGGCCCGACGCGCGAACGAGAGCCGCGTCGACGCCCTCCGGCTACGGCCGGACCTTGACCATCTCAGCGCCGGCCACGGTGCGGTTGAACGCCGAGGCCCGATCAGGCACGCGCCCGTGACCGGTGCGCCACGTACGCCAGCGTGCCCAGCAGCAGCCGGGCTGCCGGAGGCCGGGTCGCCGAGTCCAGCGCGGGCGGTCGCAGCCAGCGCACCGGGCCCAGGCCGCCCCGGTCGGAGGGCGGCGCGGTGATGTGCGCGCCGGAGCCGAGGCCGCGCAGGTCCAGGGCGGAGGGGTCGTCCCAGCCCATGCGGTACAGGAGCCCGGGCAGCTCGGCGGCGGCTCCGGGCGCGACGAAGAAGTGGGCGCGGCCGTCCGGGGTCGCGGTGACCGGGCCGAGGGGGAGACCCATGCGCTCCAGCCGGGCCAGGGCGCGGCGCCCGGCGGGCTCGGAGACCTCCAGGACGTCGAACGCGCGGCCGACCGGCAGCATCGCCGCAGCGCCCGGGAACTCGGACCAGGCCTTGGTGACCTCGTCCAGCGTGGCCCCGGCCGGCACCTGGGGCGCGAAGTCGAGGGGGTGCGCCCCGGGGGCCGGGCAGCCGGCGGGTCCGCAGGAGCAGACACCCGCCGCGGCCCGCGCGCCCGGGACCACGTCCCAGCCCCACAGTCCGGTGAACTCGGCGACGGCGGTGCACTCCGACGAGCGGCCGCGCCGACGCGTGCCCGAGCGGATCTCGCGGATGCCGCCGATCGTGAAGCCCATGCCCCCTCCAACAGGTCCGGCGCGCCGGTGGTTACGGCACGGAGCGAGACGGAAGCGGAACGTAACGCTACGGCTCCGCCTCCCCGCGCCACCGCTGGGCCAAGGCGGCGCCTTGAAGCGTTTCGGGTGGCGCACCCGGGTCCACGCGCCCCTCCGTGCATCACTCCGCCCACTCCCGGCCGTCCTATGTCAAGTGAATCGCGTGCGGGCGATCGTGAGTTCATTCGAAGGGGTGGCGAATGGTGGCGTTTCAGGGATCCACGTGGCTGAGCGGGTGATCGTAGGATTACTGTGTGTGTGCGAGGCCTGGGGGCATATGCCTTCACGGGTATGCCGGAGGCGAGTCGTCATCTCGTTCGGTGGGTGAGAACCGGCGGACGAGAGGCCGTATTTACCGGCATTCTGATAGGGCTTGGCGCACTCGGCGACAAGTGGTCTCAGGGATGGGGGCGTTCCAGTGGGCGGCAACGGCGGTGGCGGGGCGAACGCTGACAAGCGCCCCAACGAGCTGCTCGGATCGTGGTTCGTGCGCAGCGGCTGGTCCAAGGGCGAGCTGGCTCGCCAGGTGAACCGCAGGGCACGCCAGTTGGGCGCCAACCACATCTCCACGGACACCTCGCGCGTGCGCCGCTGGCTGGACGGGGAGAACCCGCGCGAGCCGATCCCGCGCATCCTCTCGGAGCTGTTCTCGGAGCGCTTCGGCTGTGTGGTCTCCATCGAGGACCTCGGCCTGCGCGCCGCGCGTCCGTCCCCCTCCGCGTCCGGTGTCGACCTGCCGTGGACGGGCCCGCAGACGGTCGCCCTGCTCAGCGAGTTCTCGCGCAGCGACCTGATGCTCGCCCGGCGCGGCTTCCTCGGCACCTCGCTCGCACTGTCCGCGGGTCCCTCCCTGATCGAGCCCATGCAGCGCTGGCTCGTCCCGACCCCGGGCTCGCCGGTGACGACCGAGCCCGAGCCGATGCCGGACTCCCGCAGGCCGGGCCGGCTCTCCAAGCCCGAGCTGGACCTGCTGGAGTCCACCACGCGGATGTTCCGCCAGTGGGACGCCCAGTGCGGCGGCGGCCTGCGCCGCAAGGCGGTCGTCGGCCAGCTGCACGAGGTGACCGACCTGCTCCAGGAGCCGCAGCCCGAGGCGACCACCCGCAAGCTGTTCAAGGTCGCCGCCGAACTCGCCGAGCTGGCGGGCTGGATGAGTTACGACATCGGTCTGCAGCCCACCGCGCAGAAGTACTTCGTGCTCGCCCTGCACGCGGCCAAGGAGGCCGGTGACAAGCCGCTCGGCTCGTACATCCTCTCCAGTATGAGCCGCCAGATGATCCACCTGGGGCGGCCCGACGACGCCCTGGAGCTGATCCACCTCGCCCAGTACGGCAGCCGCGACTGCGCGAGCCCGCGCACCCAGTCGATGCTGTATGCGATGGAGGCCCGCGCCTACGCGAACATGGGCCAGCCGGGCAAGACCAAGCGTGCGGTCCGCATGGCCGAGGACACCTTCGCCGAGGCCGACGAGTGGGACGAGCCGGACCCCGACTGGATCCGCTTCTTCTCCGAGGCCGAGCTGTACGGCGAGAACTCCCACTCCTACCGCGACCTCGCCTACGTCGCCGGACGCAGCCCGACCTATGCCTCCCTCGCCGAGCCGCTGATGCGCAAGGCGGTGGAGAAGTTCGCCGACGACAGTGAGCACCAGCGGTCGTACGCGCTGAACCTGATCGGCATGGCCACCGTGCACCTGCTCCAGCGCGAGCCCGAGCAGAGCACGACCTATGCGGCTCAGGCCATGGACATCGCCAGGAAGGTCCGCTCCGAGCGTGTGAACACTCGTATCCGAAAGACGGTCGACACGGCCGCGCGGGACTACGGCGACCTCGCCGCCGTCGTCGACCTCGGCGACAAGCTCGCCCTGGACCTGCCCGAAACCGCGGAGGCCGTCTGACCGGCCCACCCCCATGAGCCCCGGCCGCGGCCGGTCCTCCCGAACTGCCCGACTCGGCTCCCCCACGCCAGGTCATCGGAAGGCCCGCCGCGGCCGGCCTGTTTCTCCTGCCGGATGCTCCGGTGCAGGCTGCGCCACGATAACGAGCGCCCGGCCGGACATCCCGCGCTTCATCGACGCGTAACACACAGGGCGTCTTCGTCACCCCGGCGAAACAACGAGGGGCTTCCACCGAAACCGCGCTGCGTCAGTCTCGTGGCCCATAACCGGCCCGCCCCCACGACCCGCCGGACCGCTCAGGCACCGCCCGCACGGGGCCGTACCAACCGACGAGGAGACGCCGATGGCACCAGCCATCATGCTTGCGGCGGACGCGCCCAAACTGTCGTCCGCGAACACAGGCTTCATGCTCATTGCTTCCGCCCTGGTGCTGATCATGACGCCGGGTCTGGCCTTCTTCTACGGAGGCATGGTCCGCGTCAAGAGCACCCTGAACATGCTGATGATGAGCTTCATCAGCATGGGCATCGTCACCATTCTGTGGGTGCTCTACGGCTTCTCCCTCGCCTTCGGCACGAACAACGCCCTGATCGGCTGGGACCCCGACTGGCTCGGCCTGCGCAAGATCGGTCTGACGGAGCTCTGGCCCGGCTACACCATCCCGATCTTCGTGTTCATGGTCTTCCAGATGATGTTCGCGATCATCACGCCGGCCCTGATCAGCGGTGCCCTCGCCGACCGCGTGAAGTTCTCGGCCTGGTCGCTGTTCATCGCCCTGTGGGTCACGATCGTCTACGTCCCGGTCGCCCACTGGGTCTGGGGCGCCGACGGCTGGGCCTACAAGCTCGGTGTGATCGACTTCGCGGGCGGCACGGCGGTCCACATCAACGCGGGTGCGGCGGCCCTCGGTGTCATCCTCGTCATCGGCAGGCGCGTCGGCTTCAAGAAGGACCCGATGCGCCCGCACAGCCTCCCGCTGGTCATGCTCGGCGCGGGCCTGCTGTGGTTCGGCTGGTTCGGCTTCAACGCGGGCTCCTGGCTCGGCAACGACGACGGCGTCGGCGCGCTGATGTTCGTCAACACGCAGGTCGCGACGGCCGCCGCCATGCTGGCCTGGCTCGCCTACGAGAAGATCCGGCACGGCGCCTTCACCACCCTCGGTGCCGCCTCCGGCGCGGTCGCCGGTCTGGTCGCGATCACCCCGTCCGGCGGTGCGGTCTCCCCGCTCGGCGCGATCGCCGTCGGTGCCATCGCCGGTGTCGCCTGCGCCGCGGCCGTGGGCCTGAAGTTCAAGTTCGGCTTCGACGACTCCCTGGACGTCGTCGGCGTCCACATGGTCGGCGGCATCATCGGCTCCCTGCTGATCGGCTTCTTCGCCACCGGCAAGGGCCAGTCCACCGCGACCGGTGTCTTCTACGGCGACCACACCTGGACCCAGCTGTGGAAGCAGTGCGCGGGTGTCGGCGCGGTCCTCGCCTACTCGCTGATCGTCTCCGCCGTCCTCGCCTTCCTGCTGGACCGGACCATCGGCATGCGGGTGCCCCAGGACGCGGAGATCTCCGGCATCGACCAGGCCGAGCACGCCGAGAGCGCCTACGACTTCAGCGGCACCGGTGGCGGTGTCCTCGGCTCCGCCGCCCACGCCCCGGCCATGGCCGCCGCGCAGACCAAGAAGGTGGACGCATGAAGCTCATCACCGCCGTCGTGAAGCCCCACCGGCTGGACGAGATCAAGGAGGCACTCCAGGCCTTCGGCGTCCACGGGCTGACGGTCACCGAGGCCAGCGGTTACGGTCGGCAGCGGGGACACACCGAGGTCTACCGTGGTGCCGAGTACACCGTCGACCTGGTACCCAAGATCCGTATCGAGGTGCTGGCCGAGGACGACGACGTCGAACAGCTGATCGACGTCATCACCAAGGCCGCCCGCACCGGCAAGATCGGCGACGGCAAGGTCTGGTCCCTGCCGGTCGATACGGCCGTCCGGGTCCGCACCGGCGAGCGCGGGCCGGACGCGCTCTGACCACGACACGAACGACGGGAGTCGCTGGGTGACCGGGACGGATGTGCGCACGAAGGCGGAAGACTCGGGACCCGGCGGGTACGCGGCGGCCCGGCTGCGCCTCCTCACTGAGGGGGCGCTGTCCGGGCCGCCGCGCCGTACCGCCCTCGCCGAGCTGACCGACGAATGGCTCGGCGGGCTCTTCGGCGCGGCGGCGGGAGGACTGCCGGGCGTCTCCCTGGTCGCCGTCGGCGGCTACGGCCGTGGCGAGCTGTCCCCGCGCAGCGACCTGGACCTCCTGCTGCTGCACGACGGCTCCGACCCGGGCGCGGTCGCCGCCCTCGCCGACCGCCTCTGGTACCCCGTCTGGGATCTCGGCCTCGCCCTCGACCACTCCGTACGCACCCCCGCGGAGGCCCGCAAGACCGCGGGGGAGGACCTGAAGGCCCAGCTGAGCCTCCTGGACGCCCGCCACCTCGCCGGCGACCTCGGCCTCACCGCCGGACTGCGTACGGCCGTCCTCGCCGACTGGCGCAACCAGGCCCCCAAGCGCCTGCCCGAACTGCAGCAGCTGTGCGCCGACCGCGCGGAGCGCCAGGGTGAGCTGCAGTATCTGCTGGAACCCGACCTCAAGGAGGCCCGCGGCGGCCTGCGCGACGCCACCGCGCTGCGTGCCGTCGCCGCGTCCTGGCTCGCCGACGCCCCGCGCGAGGGCCTCGCCGAGGCCCGTCGGCGTCTGCTGGACGTCCGGGACGCGCTGCACCTGGCGACGGGCCGCGCGACCGACCGTCTGGCCCTGCAGGAGCAGGACCAGGTGGCCGCCGAACTCGGTCTCCTCGACGCCGACACCCTGCTGCGGCAGGTGTACGAGGCGGCGCGCGTGATCGCGTACGCCAGCGATGTCACCTGGCGTGAGGTGGGGCGCGTGCTGCGCTCGCGCGCCGTCCGGCCGCGGCTGCGCAAGCTGGCAAGGGAGCGGAGCGACTTCCTCAGAAGGGCGGTGGCGGGCGACGCGAAGGCGCTGGGCGGCGGCACGCCGGTCGCGGAACGGTCGCCGCTGGCCGAGGGCGTCGTGGAGCAGGACGGCGAGGTGGTGCTCGCCCGCGCCGCGCGTCCCGAGCGCGATCCGGTGCTGCCCCTGCGGGCCGCGGCCGCCGCCGCACAGGCCGGTCTCCCGCTCTCCCTGCACGCCGTGCGGCGCCTGGCGGCCACCGCACGCCCCCTGCCCACTCCCTGGCCCGCCGAGGCGCGCGAGCAATTGGTGACCCTGCTCGGCTCCGGCCGCCCGACCGTCGACGTCTGGGAGGCACTGGAGGCGGAAGGCCTGATCAGCCGTCTGCTGCCGGACTGGGAACGGGTCCGCTGCCGTCCGCAGCGCAACGCCGTCCACATCTGGACGGTCGACCGGCACCTGATCGAGACGGCGGCCCGCGCCTCGGCACTGACCCGCCGGGTGAGCCGCCCCGACCTGCTGCTCGTCTCCGCCCTGCTGCACGACATGGGGAAGGGCTGGCCCGGCGACCACTCGCTGGCCGGGGAGATCATCGCCAAGGACGTGGCCGCGCGGATCGGCTTCGACCGTGCGGACGTGGCGGTCGTGTCGACGCTCGTCCGCCATCACCTGCTGCTGATCGAGACGGCCACGCGCCGTGACCTGGAGGACCCGGCGACCGTCCGCTCGGTCGCCGAGGCGGTCGGCACCCAGAGCACCCTGGAGCTGCTGCACGCCCTGACGGAGGCCGACGCGCTCGCCACCGGGCCGGCGGCATGGTCCTCCTGGCGCGGCTCGCTCGTCGCCGACCTGGTACGGCGGGTGTCCGCCGTGCTCGCCGGGGACGCCCCCGGGGAGCCGGAGCCCGTCGCGCCCACGGCCGAGCAGGAGCGGCTGGCGATCGAGGCGTTCCGCACGGGCGGCCCGGTCCTCGCCCTGCGCGCGCAGACGGGAGCACAGACGGAGACCCGGGCGGAACCAGGGACGGACGCACGAACGGCACCGGTCCCCGAGGTGGAGCCCTCCGGCGAGCCCCTCGGCGTCGAGCTGCTCATCGCCGTACCCGACCAGCCCGCCGTGCTCCCCGCGGTCGCCGGCGTCCTCGCCGTGCACCGCCTCACCGTCCGCACGGCCGGGCTGAGCGCCCTGAGCCTGCCGGACGACGTCGACGACGGCTCGGTCCTGCTGCTGAACTGGCGGGTCGCCGCCGAGTACGGCTCGCTGCCCCAGGCCACCCGGCTCCGTGCCGACCTGGTCCGCGCCCTGGACGGCACCCTGGACATCGCCGGCCGTCTCGCCGAACGCGACGCGGCCTACCCGCGCCGGCGCGGCTGGGTGGCCCCGCCGCCCCGGGTGACGGTGGCCCCGGCGGCCTCCCACCACGCCACGGTGATCGAGGTCCGCGCCCAGGACGCGCCGGGCCTGCTGTACCGGATCGGGATGGCCCTGGAGAAGGCGGGGGTGCGGGTGCGCAGCATGCACGTGTCGACGCTGGGCTCGAACGCGGTGGATGCGTTCTATGTCACGACCGGGACCGGGGCGCCGCTGCCGCTGGAGGACGCCGCGTCGGTGGCCCGGGTGCTGGAGGAGACGCTGCGGGCGTGACCTCGTGGCGGTCCGGGCCGTTGGCCGGGCATGCACTCCGCAGCCGCGGAGGCGACCCGGGCAGCTCGGCAGAGGCCGGCACGGACGCCACATGCTCGCCGCAGCAGGGGGTTTCCCGCCCGTCGAATGCCCCGGGCGGGGGCCACCGCCTTGTCGGGCCGGATACCCTGGAAGACGCTCAGACTGCCCCCGACTCCGAGGACCGACGCCGCCGTGTTCGATACTCTCTCCGATCGCCTCTCAGCGACCTTCAAGAACTTGCGCGGCAAGGGGCGCTTGAGCGAAGCGGACATCGACGCCACGGCGCGCGAGATCCGCATCGCTCTCCTCGAGGCGGACGTCGCCCTCCCTGTCGTCCGCACGTTCATCAAGAACGTCAAGGAGCGTGCCCTCGGCGCCGAGGTCTCCCGCGCCCTGAACCCCGCCCAGCAGGTCCTCAAGATCGTCAACGAGGAACTGGTCACCATCCTCGGCGGCGAGACCCGGCGCCTGCGCTTCGCCAAGCAGCCGCCCACCGTGATCATGCTGGCGGGTCTGCAGGGTGCCGGTAAGACCACCCTCGCGGGCAAGCTCGGCAAGTGGCTCAAGGAGCAGGGCCACTCCCCGCTGCTGGTCGCCTGTGACCTCCAGCGCCCGAACGCCGTGAACCAGCTCAGCGTGGTCGCCGAGCGTGCCGGTGTCGGCGTCTACGCGCCCGAGCCCGGCAACGGCGTCGGCGACCCGGTCAAGGTCGCCAAGGACTCCATCGAGTTCGCCAGGACCAAGGTCCACGACATCGTGATCGTGGACACCGCCGGCCGCCTCGGCATCGACGCCGAGATGATGCAGCAGGCCGCGGACATCCGGGACGCGGTCGGCCCCGACGAGATCCTGTTCGTCGTCGACGCGATGATCGGTCAGGACGCGGTCAACACCGCCGAGGCCTTCCGCGACGGCGTCGGCTTCGACGGCGTGGTCCTGTCCAAGCTCGACGGTGACGCCCGCGGTGGCGCGGCCCTGTCGATCCGGCAGATCACCGGCAAGCCGATCATGTTCGCGTCGAACGGCGAGAAGCTGGACGACTTCGACGCCTTCCACCCCGACCGGATGGCCTCCCGCATCCTCGACATGGGTGACCTGCTCACCCTGATCGAGCAGGCGGAGAAGACCTTCAGCCAGGAAGAGGCCGCCAAGATGGCCTCGAAGCTGGCGTCCAAGAAGGGCCAGGACTTCACCCTGGACGACTTCCTGGCCCAGATGGAGCAGGTCAGGAAGATGGGCTCCATCTCCAAGCTGCTCGGCATGCTCCCGGGCATGGGCCAGATCAAGGACCAGATCCAGAACATCGACGAGCGGGACGTCGACCGCATGGCCGCGATCATCAAGTCGATGACCCCGGGCGAGCGCCAGGACCCGACGATCATCAACGGCTCGCGCCGCGCCCGTATCGCCAAGGGTTCCGGTGTCGATGTCAGCGCGGTGAAGAACCTGGTCGAGCGGTTCTTCGACGCCCGCAAGATGATGTCCCGCATGGCCCAGGGCGGCGGTATGCCGGGCATGCCGGGGATCCCGGGCATGGGCGGCGGCCCCGGCCGGCAGAAGAAGCAGCAGAAGAAGGCCAAGGGCAAGCAGCGCTCGGGCAACCCGATGAAGCGCAAGCAGCAGGAGCTGGAGGAGGCCCAGCGCCGGGAGGCCGCCGCGCAGGGCGGCAACGCCTTCGGGCTGCCGCAGCAGGGCGGCCAGGACTTCGAGCTGCCGGACGAGTTCAAGAAGTTCATGGGCTGAGCTCCGAGAAGTTCATGGGCTGAATCCCGCCCGTACGCCGCTGAGGGCGCCCCCCTGACCAGGGAGGGCGCCCTCAGCGCATGCCGACGTCCGCCAAGTACCGTAACGTCCATATATGAGCGATGCGGCGCCCCCTCGTAAAACCCCTGATCAGCCGTGGCGCACCGAAGGCACCCCCGATGAATCGCGCCGGCGGTCCGGTGGCGGAAGGATCCGTGGCGGAAAGTGGTGGGGCCTGCTTGTCACCGCGGTGATCGTCTTCCTGCTGGCCTACATCGGGCTGAACTATTTCGGCCGGGGCAACGAGCCGACGATCTCCTACACCGAGTTCAGCCGGCAGGTCGGTGAGGGCAACGTCGCCAAGATCTACTCGAAGGGCGACGCGATCCAGGGCGAGCTCAAGAGTTCGCGTGCCGATCCCGAGGGCGGCGGCCAGTACACCAGGTTCAAGACACAGCGTCCGGCGTTCGCGGCCGACAGGCTCTGGCAGAACCTGAGCAGCCACGGTGTCACGGTGACCGCGCGGCCGGTCGTGCAGGAACGCAGTCTGCTGTCCAACGTGGGCATCTCCCTGATCCCGATCGCGGTCCTGGCCGTGGTGTGGATCGTCGTCTCACGGCGGCTCGGCACCGGCCTGCCCGGCGCGGGCGGGATCTTCGGCCGCAGGGCGCCGCCCAAACCGATCGGGCTGCGGCCGGGCACCGAACGGACGACCTTCGCGGACGTGGCCGGCATCGACGAGGTCAAGGGGGAGCTGGACGACGTCGTCGACTTCCTGGAACACCCCGACGTCTACCGCAGGATGGGCGCGAAACTGCCACGCGGCGTGCTGCTCGCGGGGCCGCCCGGCACCGGCAAGACCCTGCTCGCACGGGCGGTGGCGGGCGAGGCCGGAGTGCCGTTCTTCTCCGCCTCGGCGTCCGAGTTCATCGAGATGATCGTCGGCGTCGGTGCGTCCCGCGTCCGCGAGCTGTTCGCCGAGGCCCGGAAGGTGGCGCCGTCGATCATCTTCATCGACGAGATCGACACCATCGGCCGGGCGCGCAGCGGCTCGAGCTCCATGGGCGGTCACGACGAGCGCGAGCAGACGCTGAACCAGATCCTCACCGAGATGGACGGCTTCTCCGGCTCCGAGGGCGTGATCGTCATCGCGGCGACGAACCGCGCGGACATCCTGGACCCGGCCCTGACCCGCCCCGGCCGTTTCGACCGGGTGGTCACCGTGGCCCCGCCGGACCGCGCCGGGCGCGAGTCGATCCTGCGGATCCACACCCGCCCGATCCCGCTCGCCGCGGACGTGGACCTGGAGCAGCTGGCCCGCGTGACCCCCGGGATGACGGGCGCGGATCTGGCCAACCTCGCCAACGAGGCGGCTCTGCTCGCCGTCAAGCGCAAGCAGGAGCAGGTGACCGGTGCGGACCTGTCCGAGGCGCTGGAGAAGGTCCAGCTGGGTGCCGAGCGCACCCTCGTCATGCCCGAGGAGGACCGCCGGCGCACCGCGTTCCACGAGAGCGGCCACGCCCTCCTCGGCATGCTGCAGCCCGGCGCCGACCCCGTCCGCAAGATCACCATCGTGCCGCGCGGCCGGGCGCTCGGGGTCACCATGTCCACGCCCGAGGTGGAGCGGTACGCGCACTCGGAGGAGTACCTGCGCGGTCGCATCATCGGCGCCCTGGGCGGGATGGCGGCGGAGGACGTCGTCTACGGGGTCGTCACCACGGGCGCGGAGAACGACCTCGAACAGGTCACCAGGATCGCGCGCGGGATGGTGGCCCGCTGGGGCATGAGCGAGCGCGTCGGCCGGCTGTCCGCCCTGCCGGACGACGCCCAGCAGGCCTACGGGCTGGCCGCCGCCCCGCAGACCCTCGACGTGATCGACGCCGAGATGCGCCGCATCGTCGACGACTGTTACGAGGAGGCGTGCCGCAAGCTCCGCGACCACCGCGGCCAGTTGGACGCGCTCGCCGAAGCCCTGCTGGAGAGCGAGACGCTGGAGGAGGCGGACGCCTACCGGATCGCCGGCATCCCCCGCCTGGCCAAGACCACCGACGCCTGAGACGGGCGGCGCCTGCAGCCACCGACGCCTGAGACCGGGCGGCGCCCGAGGCCGGTGCCTAGGGCACGCGGGCTATGAGGTAGCGGAAGACGTTCTCCATCCACACGGTCCCGTCCTCGCGCCGGTGCGCGTGCAGGGCCTCCGTCAGCTCCTTGTCCACCTGCTTGGCGTCGGTCGCCGCGATCGCCGCGTCGAACAGCCCGGTCGACAACAGGCCCCGTACCGCGCTGTCCGGGTCGGCGTACCCGAACGGGCAGGCGACCCGCCCCGAGCCGTCCGGCTTCAGCCCGGCCCGCTGCGCGACGTCCTCCAGGTCGTCCCGGCGGGCCGGCCGCCAGCTGCGCGCGCTGCGCAGCGGATCGGCCAGTTTCGTCGCCACCCGCAGCACCGAGGAGGTGGCACAGCGCTCCGGCGGGCCCCAGCCGGCCAGCACCACCGCGGCCCCTCGCCCGGCCAGCGGCAGCGCGGCTGCCAGCAGCTCGCCGAGCCCCTCGGAGTCGCCCGCGAGGCAGCCGATCGGCTCGAAGACGGTCACCAGCGTGTACGCGGCCGTCTCCGCGTCGACCGCGTCCCCTGGATCGCCCTCGACGAGGTGCGGGGCCGCACGCGTGCGCGTGCCGTGCGCCGCGCGGGGGGTGTCCGGCACCAGGCGCTCGCGCGCGAGGGCGAGCCGCTCGGCACAGCAGTCGACACCGGTGACGGCCGCGGCACCTCTGGAGGCCGCCATCAGCAGGGCGAGCCCGGAGCCGCAGCGCAGGCCCAGCAGTCGGGTGGCCGGGCCCACTTCCAGTCGTTCGTAGACGGCTTCGTAGAGCGGGACCAGCATCCGCTCCTGGATCTCGGACCAGTCACGCGCGCGTGCGCACCGGTCCACGCGGGGTGCGGAATCCGCGTGAGCCACGTGCTGCCGCACGAGCGTAGGTGTCATAGGTAAGCGCCCCAATCCGCCGACAGTTCGCCGCTGTGCCCGATTGCGTGGCCCCCGTACCGTGCGCGCGCACTTCCCACGTATGCCAGGTAACTCCGGGCTCGCGGCGCCGTCCAGGGGTCGTGGCGTCCCGCTTGGGGTCTGTCCGCGTGTGTGGCGAGATTTCACATCCCGGCAATCCAGGTGACCGTACGGTGTCCGCTCGGGCAGGACGTGCCGGTGCCGGGGGTTCGGACGAGCGCGGTAACGTCACGACCGTCACGGACGCTGAGCAAGGTGAGGCTCCCCGCCGAGAGCGACCGAAACGTCTCTTGCGCATCCGCCGCCGGTATCCGTGCGGGTGTGCGCAGAAGCTCTACGCGCCGGGTCGTACGGCGAACTACGCACCAGCTTGGTACGAGCTGTGCGGCTTCTCCGCAGATCAGCGCACCCGCCCTCGTCCGGACGCATCAGCGGCAACTGACGGGTAAGTGCAAATTATTTGGGATGCCCCGGAATAGGAACACAGCGGCACCCCCGCTCGTTGTCATTACGTGAGCACGACACAGACACCACCTGTTCTCGCCGCAGAGCTGGCGCAGGCGTGGGCCGACATTCAGCGGTACCACCCCGAGCTGCCTGACCTCGCCGCGCCAGAGTCCCTGATCGGAGAGTCGTCGTCCGCGTGCGGTCACGAACTCTCCTTCGAGCGACTGCTCCATGAGGCAGTCCACGGCATCGCCGCCGCCCGTGGGATCCGCGACACCTCCCGCGCCGGCCGCTACCACAACCGCCGTTTCCTCGCCATCGCCGAGGAGCTGGGCCTGGACCACCCCGAGGAGCCGCACCCGAGCAGCGGCTTCTCCCTGGTCACGCTCAACCCCGAGGCGAAGCGGCGCTACCGCCCGACCATGGAACGGCTGCAGCGCGCCCTGAAGGCCCACACCGCGGCCACCTCCTCCGACACCTCCCGCACCTTCCGCGGCCCGGCCGCCAGACACGGCTCCTCCGGCGGCGGCGTCCGCGTCAAGGCGGTCTGCGACTGCGGTCGCAACGTCCGGGTCGTGCCGTCCGTCCTGGCCCAGGCCCCGATCGTGTGCGGTGGCTGCGGCAAGCCGTTCAGGATCCCGGAGGTCGTGGGGGCGGCGTAGTCGCGGGCCGCGCGGAGTACCGGCATCTCGTGGGTGCCGGGGACGCGGACGACGACGGGCCGGCAACTTCACAGCACCGGGCAGCGCACCCGACGTGACCTCACCTCCACGCCGGGTGCCGCTGGAGCACGTCCAGGCCCGGCTCAGCCACCCTCGGCCAGAGGCGACCCGCGGCGTATGGCACAATGGCTAGCTGTACTCGACAGTCGCACAGGACCCCTCTCTCCTCCGGCTGACGCGTCCATCGGGCACTCGGGTACCGCAACCCCACGCGGCAGTCTCGCCGTGCCCAACCACGTCAATTCCAGGAGAACCCACTCCCGTGGCAGTCAAGATCAAGCTGAAGCGTCTGGGCAAGATCCGTTCGCCTCACTACCGCATCGTCGTCGCCGACTCCCGTACCCGCCGTGACGGCCGGGCCATCGAGGAGATCGGCAAGTACCACCCGACCTACAACCCGTCGGTCATCGAGGTGGACGCCGAGCGTGTGGCGTACTGGCTGGGTGTCGGCGCGCAGCCGACCGAGCCGGTTCTCGCCATCCTGAAGAAGACCGGCGACTGGCAGAAGTTCAAGGGCGAGCCGGCTCCCGCGCCGCTGCTCGTCGCCGAGCCGAAGCCGGCCCGTCCGTCGTTCGAGGCTCTCGGCGGTGACGACGAGGGCAAGGGTGAGGCGATCACCCAGAAGAAGAAGGCTGAGAAGAAGGACGAGGCCGCTGCCGAGTCCGAGTCGACCGAGGCCTGAGCAGCATGCTCGAAGAGGCGCTTGAGCACCTCGTGAAGGGCATCGTCGACAACCCTGACGATGTGCAGGTCGCCTCGCGCAACCTGCGCCGCGGGCGCGTGCTCGAGGTCCGGGTCCACCCGGACGACCTCGGCAAGGTGATCGGCCGCAACGGCCGCACCGCGCGTGCCCTGCGTACCGTCGTGGGCGCCATCGGCGGTCGCGGTGTCCGCGTCGACCTGGTCGACGTGGACCACGTCCGCTGACGCTTCATCGCAACCGGCTCGGGCCGGGGAGGGCCTTCGGGCCGTCCCCGGCCCGCAGTCGTATGACAGGAGATCTGTACACGTGCAGCTGGTAGTCGCACGGATCGGCCGTGCCCATGGCATCAAGGGCGAAGTCACCGTCGAGGTACGTACCGACGAGCCGGAACTCAGGCTCGCGCCCGGCGCCGTACTCGCCACGGACCCCGCCGCCACGGGACCGCTGACCATCGAGACGGGGCGCGTCCACAGCGGCCGCCTCCTCCTGCGCTTCGCGGGTGTCACCGACCGCAACGGCGCCGAGGCCCTCCGCAACACCCTGCTCATCGCCGAGATCGACCCCGAGGAACTGCCCGAGGGCGAGGACGAGTACTACGACCACCAGCTCATCGACCTCGACGTGGTCACCGAGGACGGGGTGGAGGTCGGCCGGATCACCGAGATCTCGCACCTGCCCTCCCAGGACCTGTTCATCGTGGAGCGCCCGGACGGGACCGAGGTCATGATCCCCTTCGTGGAGGAGATCGTCACCGAGATCGACCTGGAGGAGCAGAGGGCCGTCATCGCGCCCCCGCCGGGCCTGATCGACGACCGCGCCGAGATCGCGTCCGCGCGGGACTCGGAGGGCTCCGAGGGCTCGGAGGGCTCGGAGGGCTCCGGCGGCGCCGAGGGCTCGGGAGAAGAGTCGTAATGCGCCTCGACGTCGTCACGATCTTCCCCGAGTACCTGGAACCCCTCAACGTCTCCCTGGTCGGCAAGGCACGCGCGCGTGGTCAGCTCGACGTCCATGTGCACGACCTGAGGGACTGGACGTACGACCGCCACAGCACGGTCGACGACACCCCGTACGGCGGCGGCCCCGGCATGGTCATGAAGACCGACCCCTGGGGCGACGCCCTCGACACCGTCCTCGCCGACGGCTACGAGTCAGGGGCCCAGGCCCCCGCGCTGATCGTCCCCACGCCCAGCGGCCGTCCCTTCACCCAGGAACTGGCCGTCGAGCTCTCCGAGCGCCCCTGGCTGATCTTCACACCGGCCCGCTACGAGGGCATCGACCGGCGCGTCATGGACGAGTACGCCACCCGCGTCCCGGTCTACGAGGTCTCCATCGGCGACTACGTCCTCGCCGGCGGCGAGGCGGCCGTCCTCGTCGTCACCGAGGCCGTCGCCCGGCTGCTGCCCGGCGTCCTCGGCAACGCCGAGTCCCACCGGGACGACTCCTTCGCGCCCGGCGCGATGGCGAGCCTCCTGGAGGGCCCCGTCTACACCAAGCCGCCTCTCTGGCGTGGCAGGGACATCCCGGACGTGCTGCTCAGCGGCCACCACGGGAAGATCGCCCGCTGGCGCCGCGACGAGGCTCTCAGGCGTACGACCGCCAACCGGCCCGACCTGATCGAGCGCTGCGACCCCAAGGCCTTCGACAAGAAGGACCGCGAGATGCTCTCCATCCTGGGCTGGGAGCCGGATCCGGAGGGCGAGCCGTACGGCCGATTTTGGCGCCGGGCCGAGGGCATGGAAGAATAGACCGCTGTTGTGCGCCCGTCCGGCGTGCGCCCCTGCCACAGGGGGACACGACGCCCGTTCCGACCCGCACGGCAGACCTCCTGGAACCCTAGTTTCCGTTGATGACCTGTGGCATCAGCGAAGAAAGCAGACGAAATGTCTCACCTGCTCGACTCCGTCGACTCCGCGTCGCTGCGCAGCGACGTCCCGGCCTTCCGTCCGGGTGACACCGTCAACGTGCACGTCCGCGTCATCGAGGGCAACCGCTCCCGTGTGCAGCAGTTCAAGGGCGTCGTGATCCGCCGCCAGGGCTCCGGTGTCCGCGAGACCTTCACGGTCCGCAAGGTCTCGTTCTCCGTCGGCGTCGAGCGCACCTTCCCGGTGCACACCCCGATCGTCGAGAAGATCGAGCTGGTCACCCGTGGTGACGTGCGCCGCGCCAAGCTGTACTACCTCCGTGAGCTGCGCGGCAAGGCCGCGAAGATCAAGGAGAAGCGCGAGAGCTGAGCGCTTTCCCGGAGTCACAGCGGGGCCGGATAGCATCTGGCTCCGATGGACACCGAAGCACAGCCGACGGAACGCGACCGCTCCTCCCCACCCGGTTCTCCGGGTGCGGAGGGACGGTCGCGTTCCGCGTTGGTGGCGCGGATCACCGAGTGGCTGCCGGGCGGCCGGATCACCCTCACCCTCGTCGCCTGCCTGGCGTTTCTGCTGCTCCTCAACACCTTCGTGCTGCAACCGTTCCAGATCCCGAGCGGATCCATGGAACAGGGTTTGAGGATCGGCGACCGCGTTCTCGTAAATAAGTTGGCGTACCGTTTCGGTGCCCAGCCGCGCCGCGGCGACGTGATTGTGTTCGACGGCACCGGGTATTTCGGGGACGCGGACTACATCAAGCGCGTCGTGGGTGTGGGGGGAGACCGTGTGGTCTGCTGCGACAAGAACGGGAGGATCGGGGTGAACGGCCGGCCGGTCGACGAGACGGCGTTCCTCTATCCGGGGGACAGCGCCTCCAGTGTGCCTTTCGACGTCGTCGTACCCGCGGGCCGCCTGTTCGTCCTCGGCGACCACCGCAGCCGCTCCAGCGACTCCCGCGACCACCTGGGCTCGCCCGGCGGCGGCATGGTCCCCGTCGGCGAGGTCATCGGCCGGGCCGACTGGATCGTCTGGCCGTACGACCGCCTGACCCACTTGTCCCGGCCGTCCGCCTACGCGCGCGTGCCCGCCGCCCCGGCGGAGGGCGGCCATGGGTAACCGCGGCAAACCGCGCGGCGTCCCCGGCACGCCCGCCGACAACCTGCTGCCCACCGGCTCCCGCCGTACGTCCACGTCCGGCGGCGGCCGCACGCGCGCGGAGCGGCGCAAGCTCCAGCGCAAGGTCAAGCGCAAGCGACGGCGTTCAGCCGTTCGGGAGATCCCCCTTCTGATCGGTGTCGCCGTCCTCATAGCGCTGGTCCTGAAGACCTTCCTCGTCCAGGCGTTCGTGATCCCGTCCGGCTCCATGGAGCAGACGATCCGGATCGGCGACCGCGTCCTGGTCGACAAGTTCACCCCGTGGTTCGGCTCCAAGCCGCAGCGCGGGGACGTCGTCGTGTTCCACGACCCGGGCGGCTGGCTGGCCGACGAGCAGACCGCCAAGAAGCACGACCCGGTCGTCGTCAAGCAGTTCAAGGAAGGCCTCACCTTCATCGGCCTGCTTCCCTCCGACAACGAGAAGGACCTGATCAAGCGGGTCATCGGGGTCGGCGGCGACCATGTGAAGTGCTGTGACGCGCAGGGCCGGGTCACCGTCAACGGCGTACCGCTCACGGAAGGGGACTACCTCTATCCGGGCAACTCCCCCTCCGCGACGCCCTTCGACATCACCGTCCCCAAGGGCCGGCTGTGGGTGATGGGCGACCACCGGGACGACTCCGCGGACTCCCGTGCCCACCAGAACACCCCGTACGGCGGCACGGTCTCCGAGAAATCCGTGGTCGGCCGCGCCATGGTCATCGGCTGGCCGGTCGGGCACTGGACGCGTCTGGAGGAACCTAAAACCTTCGCAAGCGTTGCCGCCCCCGGAGCGGGGACGGCCGCCGCACCTCGCATGTCGCATAGGGTTGCCTCCGAGAATCCGAACGGAATGGCTCAACTCCCGACCCCTGCGGAACTCCCGCTCGTTATGGGAGTGGTGGGCCTGCGCCGTATGCGGTGCGGGCGGCGGCACAGAGTAAGGAGTTGGCGTGGGGGATGTGGCGGTTGGCGCACGGTCGGGACACGACGGCGAGGAGCACCGCGGGCACCCCGTGGAGGCGAACGCCCCCGCACCCGACGGCGCCATGACCTCCGGGAATGACATGACGGCGGACGGCGACGGCACGCAGCAGGGCGAGCAGCCGCCCCGGGCCGGGGACGCGGGCACGGGCGAGGCGGCACGTCGGTCCAAGGGGCCGCGCTCCTTCTGGAAGGAGCTGCCGATCCTGGTCGTCATCGCGCTGGTCCTGGCGCTGCTGATCAAGACGTTCCTGGTGCAGGCGTTCTCGATCCCCTCCGCCTCGATGGAGAACACCCTGCAGGTGGGTGACCGCGTCCTGGTCGACAAGCTCACCCCGTGGTTCGGCTCCGAGCCCGAGCGCGGCGAGGTGGTCGTCTTCCACGACCCCAGCGGCTGGCTGAAGGGCGAGCCGCAGCCGAACCCGAACGCGGTGCAGAAGGTCCTCAGCTGGATCGGCCTGATGCCGTCCGCCAACGAGAAGGACCTGATCAAGCGGGTGATCGGGGTCGGCGGCGACACGGTCGAGTGCAAGAACTCGGGCCCGCTGCTGGTCAACGGCAAGGCGCTCAACGAGCCGTACGTCTACCCGGGTAACACGCCGTGCAGCGTGGACGACCAGGGCGGCCAGTTCAAGGTGAAGGTTCCCGAGGGCTACATCTGGGTCATGGGCGACCACCGCCAGGACTCCCGCGATTCGCGCTACAACCAGTCCGACAAGTACCACGGCATGGTTCCGGTGAAGGATGTCGTCGGTCGAGCAATCGTCAAGGCCTGGCCGATCAACCGCTGGGGCACCCTGCCGGTCCCGGACACTTTCGACCAGCCCGGACTCAGCGGCGAGGCGGCCGGAGCCGTGCTTCCGCACGTGCCGCAGGGGGTCGCCTTCACGGCTCTCGTCCCGGTGGCCGTGTGGCGGCGCCGCATGTTCGCCCGAATCACGGCCGAGAAGCCCGCTGCCTCCGCCGGAGCGATCAAGAAGTAACGGATCGGTCACACTCGGAAACTTGTTCGTATCGCAAGATCTCCCCGGCTAGTATCGATCTTGTTCACGTAGTGAACTTCGACCGAAGCTTGGGGGAAGTGTGAAGAAGTTTCAGCTCGGGTCAGCCCTTGTTGGTGCGGTTGCGCTGATCGCGCTCACCAACTCGCCCGCCTCGGCGCTGGATGCCAGCGTGTGGGGGCAGAGCATGAAGGCCGGGTGTGCGCACGCCTCGTACGGCAAGTTCGAGGACAACGACGAGATCTTCTCCGTCAAGGACACCTGTGCCGACGGCTGGTCAGCGGTGATCAAGGTGGATGTCGCGCCTTATCAGTCGGATGGCGGCTACGACTTCGCCATCTGGAACAACAAGGGCAACGGCACGACGGTCACCTCCAACAGGAGCTACCCCGAGGGCACCGGCGTCTGCATCTGGGCCGGCTCGGGCGAGTACTCCAGTGGCGAGTGGGGCAGCTGGGGCCCGGGCAGCTGCGGCAAGGCCTGATCCAGCGTGTGACGGGGGGGGGGGGGGGGGGGGGGGGGGGGGGGGGGGGGGGGGGGGGGGGGGGGGGGGGGGGGGGGGGGGGGGGGGGGGGGTGGGTGGGGGGGGGGGGGGGGGGGGGGGGCGGTGATGGTGGAC
>NZ_JBIUBE010000020.1:0-125785 GCF_044593395.1 Streptomyces sp. NPDC052301
TAACGGTCGGCGATGGGTAGGTTGCTGGACCTGGGAAAGAGGGACGGGGCCGGAAGACCGGCCGGTCGCGAACGGCTCATTCTGTAACGAGCTCTTAGTGGGATCGGTAGTCCAGCAGCGCCAAACGACTCACGCCTCACTTCGGCCAGTGATGCCTTGACCAGTGGAACGGGCCGCCACCCTGACATCAGCGTTTGACATCAACCGCCACGCACACCAGTACATGGCGACGGATCGACCCGGTCCGCATCCCTGGATTGACGATGCCGAATGGCTGGTGGCCGCCGTGCGCGCGCAGCGTGGACACGCCTACGGATCAGAAGGTTGCAGGTTCGAATCCTGCCGAGTGCACGCAGGTTGAAGGCCCCGGAGAGATCCGGGGCCTTCGGCGTTTCAGGGGCGTACGCAACGAACAGGCTGACAGCGGCACATCAGGGCAGCGATCGCTGTGAGCGCGCTCAGGGGCACGGGTGCGGCTTCGCTGTGGCCGTGCGGAGCTGGATGCTCAGCTGGGCGCCCAGTTCCCGGAAGCCCAGGGCGGCCGCGACCCGGCGCGAGGCGAGGAGCCGGGCACGCCATTGCGGGAGCAGTCCGGTGGCGAGCGCGTGGGCCACGGCTGCCGACGCCGGCACCCGGGCGAGGCCGCGGCCCCGCCACGCCGGGTGGGTCAGCACGCTGAGATGGGCGGCCCGGCCCGGCCAGGACTGATACCCGGCAGCGGCGATCACCGGACCCGTACCGCCCGCGCGGACCACGAAGGCCGGCGAGGTGATGTCCTCCAGGGCGGCCTCGTCGGTGTCGTCCGCACCCGCGGCCTCCTCCAGGCGTCGTAGATCGGAGCGGCCGCCCGGAAGTCGCTGCACCGGCGAGGCGCCCGCGGCGGCCGGGCGGAACAGGTCCGGGGAGGTGTAGGACAGCGTTGCGGGTCCGAGTACCCGGGCCACGGGCAGGGCCGCGCGCACCGCGTCGGCGTCGGTGAGCGCATCCGGCGGCAGCGTCGCCAGTCCGTCCCGGACCAGGGCTGCCGCGCGCTTCGTCGGGGCGGTCACGACGGCCGCACCGCCCAGGCGCACGACACCGATCCAGCCGGCCGGGCACAGGCTCGAGGTGGGCGAGGTGACGACACTGACGCCTCCGGCCGGCGGGAACGACACGGGAGCTGCCGCCAGGACCTCCCACAGCGCGCGGGCTCCGGCCTGCAGAGGATCTGACGTCATGGGCGGATCCTGCCAGTTCCACGTCCTCTGCGCCGCCGGTGAGGGGAAAGTGAGAGGACGGTGGAGGTGGCGCCTGCCCGGTGCGTCACGGTGACTCGGTTTTGTCGCGCACCCATGGGGGGGGGTCGATGCGGCGGACCACGGCGGCCGCGAGCGTCGTCACCGTACTCGTGCCGCTTCTCCTGGCCGGCGCTTCCACGGCGTCGGCCACAGCCGGTGGATCACTGACCGTCAGGACACCGGACCGGAGCGGCAAGCCGGTCCACGCCCAGGTCGCGGTCTGCAACACGAAGAGCGACGACTTCCGCTACGTCGAGGACAACAAGAAGGCGCCGCTGCCGAACGGCAGTCACGAGCTCGCCACGTCCTTCGTCGGCGGCAACGAGGACGTCGTCCTCGGCGGCCACAGCGTGCAGGTCTCCGGGGCCACGACGACCACGTTCGACGGCCGGACGGGGCGTGCGGTCGAGGTGTCGCTCAGTCCGAACCCGGGCAGCGGATACGACCACGGGGTCAGCGCGGCCGTCTGCGCCACCGGCAACGGCATCTGTTCAGTAGCGCCGCATGGCGGAAATCGTTCGATCGGGCGTGCTGTGTCGAGTGGTTGCACGAACGCTCGGACGGATGTTGCCGCGGGTGCGGCCGATCGGTGGACTTCGCGGACCGCGGCAGTGCGGCGTGCTGTCCACACCGCCGCGCATCAACGCCCACACACGTTGTGTCGGGCAACCAGGACGACTCGTTTTCCTCAACGCGAAGCATCACACCGCACTGCGGGTGACGACGGTGGAGCCGCGTGACGCATCGCGGTCGGACGCCGAGGTGAGGCCCCTGCCCGATCCCGCCGTCACCGCCGATGACCTCCCAAAACACCACAGCCGCGCCCTGCACACCGAATTTTTTGCCTATCAGGAAAGTTCAATAACGAACTAATTACTTTCCGTACTTTCGCGGCAACCGCACAGGTCCTTCACCGGTCACCCACGCGCAAACACCGCAGAAACCCGTGGGGAGCACCATGAGCCAGCAGCAGTACCCCCAGCCCCAGCAGCCCGGCAGCAACGGCCTGGCCACCACCGCACTCGTCCTCGGCATCATCGCCGTCGTGGTCAGCCTCATCCCTGTCCTCAACGTCGTCGTCTGGCCGCTCGCGATCCTTGGCATCATCTTCGGCGCCATCGGCCTCTCCAAGGCGGGCAAGGTCCGCAAGGGCAAGGGCGCCGGCATCACCGGCCTCGTCACGTCGGCCGTAGCGATCATCATGTTCTTCGCCATGAACGCCCTGTTCTTCTCCGCCGTCGACAAGGCCAGCAAGGAGCTCGACAAGTCGTACGACTCCACCACCGTCGGCGCCGGCAAGTCCAAGACCGGCGGCGCCAAGGAGTCCAAGGTCATGAAGGACTTCAAGGTCACCAAGTGCGACGTGGTCACCGGCGACTTCGGCATCAAGGAGATGGCCATCCACGTCGACTACGCCAACAACGGCGACCGCCGATACTCGTACTTCGTAGAGGGCGAGGTCCTGGCCGACGGCAAGAAGGTCAACGACTTCATGTCAACCGCCGAGAACCTCGCCCCGGGCCAGAAGTTCACTGACAAGAACGCTGGTGCGCTGGTGAACGCGGACGAGATCAAGGACGCCAAGAAGCTCGAGTGCAAGACCATCAAAGCGTCCCGAACTGACTTCTGATCGCTGACGTCGCACGACGCCGACCACCATCTGCAGGCCTCGCCGCGCACCCCGCAGCGGCGGGGCTCGCTGCATCATGGAGACCATGGAGCCGCAGCGGCACGGGCGCCGGCCGGACTGAAGCGGGGCGGAGACATGAGCGCAGGCCCGGCCGAGGGCCGGGCCGCGCGCGGGGAGCGGAGCGAGTCTCAATGACGGAGTCAAGCCGCTTGCGTGGCAGGCGGGGATAGACACGCAGACAGAAACAGATCAGGCAGGTGCTGCATCCAGTGCCTGCCTGATCTGCTGTTTCGGCTGTCGGGGTGGCGGGATTCGAACCCACGACCTCTTCGTCGGTTACGAACGCCCCAGGTAGCCGCACCGTCGGGTGTCTGCGCACTGAACAGATCAGTGCGCAGATCCTCGATTCCAGCTGCGCAGAGAAGAGTTCAGTGCCCAGGTCAAAGCCTTGGGCGCTGAACTGTTTCCTCTCGTCCGACAGGCTTCTCCGGGACCTACGGTTACCTGTCATGGACTGGACTACGCCCGTGAGCACGCTGATCGGTGGGCTGGTCGGGGTGGGATCGACGCTGCTGGCCGAGAGCGTGCGGTCCCGACGCGATCGGGGACACCAACTGCACCAGCTCAGACGGCAGCTGTACGCGCGCTATCTCGAAGCGCTCACCGGCACGGACAGCGAGCTGCAGCTGCTTGCCGTCCGGCGGCGGGCCCCGGTGGACGGGGCCGACCTCCGCGCCGCGTGGCGCGGTCACTCCCTGCTCGCCCTGAACTACGAGATCGCGCTGGTGGCCCCATCGCCGGTCGCCGCCGCGGCCGAGACGGCGTACCGGGCGCTGCGCGAGGTACGGAACCTCATGGGCACGACCGTGGTCACCGTCAGCGGTTCCGGCCCGGAGGGAGGCGACCCCGACCCCGGGGCAGCCGCGTGGCAGGGCGTCCACCGGCCGTACGCCGACGCGTTGGCGGCGCTGCGCACGGCCATGCGCGCGGACGTGGGGAGCGGCCAGGGACATTGACCGGACACCGGTGGCCCGGGCCGGGGCGCCGGGAACGGGCGGAGCCGGGGCTCGGGAAGGGCCGGACCGGGCGACGGCCTCCCCCGTCTCCTGCCCACCGGCCTCAGCACTCCTCCTCCGGGTCGTTCCGGTTCAGCTTCTCCAGGTACTCGTGGGCCAGCGCCGTGGCCCGGGTGAACCAGTCGGTGATGATCGCCAGTTCCTCGGGCGAGTAGTCGGAGAACAGGGCCGTCATGCGTTCGTAGTGGCCCGCGTAGACGGCCTCGACGCGGGTCACCGCGGCCGGTACGGCGGCCACCCGGACCCGGCGGCGGTCCTTCGGGTCGGGACGGCGGGTGACGTAACCGGCGCGTTCGAGGCGGTTGAGGATGCCGGTCACCGCGCCCGTGGTGACGTGCGCGCGGGCCGCGAGGTCGCCGGCCGTCAGCAGGTCGTCGCCGGCCTCCAGGACGAAGGCGAAGCAGGTCAGGTCCGTGACGTTCAGCCCCAGCCGCCGGGCCAGCTCCTGCTGTCCGATCAGGTGGGCGGCGATGAGGTGGTCCATCGACGACAGCGCCTGGGCCGGGGTGGCGGGCGGTCGCGGCGTGCCGTGCATCTTTCAGAATCCCTTAGCTCGTGAGATATTCGGATCGATGAACTTCTTAGTTCGTGAGGGAATGCCCTCCGTGGAGGTGGCGGTATGAGTCTGTACGACGAGGGCCACACGATCGCCGGTTGGACCGGCTTCGGCATCGCGACCGTGGGTGGCGCCGTGGTGGGCCTGGGGGTGTGCACCTCCTCGCCGGCGGCGGCCGCGGGTGGGCTCGCCGTCGTCGCCGTGAGCGTCCTGGTGACGTGGGCCCTGCATCTGTCCGGCTGGGGCAAGCCACCGGGGGTACGGCCTCGGGGGCAGTGGGGCATGCGGGTCCGGGACGCGCGGGCGCGGGAGGGACATCCCGGGTGCGTCGGCTGTCGGCTGGCGGGGCGTGGGCGGCGGACGGTGGCCGCCTCGGCCGCGGCGGCCCCGTCGCTGCCGGAGGTGCTTCCCGGGGAGCCTGTCCCTGTGTCGCCCGTCGACTGAACGCGCGCCTGCCGCGTGCAGCCCCGCCCGGACGCCGTTGTCGGACCCACCGCCTACCCTCGCGGGTGATGGCTCAGGTATGGACATGTTCCGGGCTCCGCTGGTCGTCGGACGGGCCCGTGCTGGTGTGGGGCGGCGGGCGGCGCAGTGTGCTGCCCTGGGGGAAGCGGGTCGCGTTCGCCGTGCCGGAAGGGGGACGGCGGACGTGTGTGGGGGCGCGCGGGCATGCCTGTCCCGCGCGGGCGGCCGTGCCGGGGCGGAGTACGGGGGCCCGGTGCGAGGAGTGCGCGCGGCTGGACCGGGCGCACTCGGTGGCCGCGGACACGATCGCCGACGATCCGCGGCCGTACCGGGTGTACCTGGCGTGGTTCGGACCGGGGATGACCAAGGTCGGCATCACCGCCGTGGAGCGGGGATCGGCGCGGCTGCTCGAACAGGGCGCCGTCTGTTTCAGCTGGCTGGGCACCGGTCCGCTGATGGCCGCCCGCCGCACGGAAGAACTGCTGCGGGCGGCGCTGCGGGTGCCGGACCGGATCCCGTACGCCGGGAAGCGGGCGGTGCGGTCCGCCCTGCCGACGGCCGCAGACGAACGGGCGGCGGAAGTACGGGAGTTGTATGCCCGTGCCCGTGCGCTCGCGCAGTGGCCGGAGTCGTTGCGGCCGGAGGACTGCCACGTCGTCGATCACATGCGCGTCTTCGGGCTCGCCGGGGCACCGGCCGCTCGCGGTGAGGTGCTGGAGCTCGTGCCGGGCGGTGCCGTGAGCGGGGAGCTGGCCGCGGCGGCCGGACCCGATCTTCACCTGGTGGTGGAGGGGCGCGGGATCGTCGTTCTCGACACCCGGCTGATGACCGGGTGGGAGCTGGTGCCGGCGGGCGGCGGGGCCGCGGAAGTCGTTCTGCCGGTGCGGGAGTTCAGGAGGGAGCAGGACGGCCTGTTCTGAGGGGGGCGGGTAAAGAATTGGATCCCGTACGGATCCCTTCGGGCAAGGTCCATGGACGTCGGTTGGCCCCACCGCCGACGGTGGTGCCATGAGTGATCACACGCACAGTCCTGTCACACCCACTCCCGAACCGCCGTACTACGCCGTCGTGTTCACCTCCCTGCGCACCGGTGACGACGCCGACGGATACGGCCACACCGCCGAGCACCTCTCCCGGCTCGTGCGGGACGTCCCCGGCTTCCTCGGCGAGGACTCCGCCCACACTCCGGGCGGGCTCGCCATCAGCGTCGCCTACTTCCGGGACCTCGACGGCATCGAGCGGTGGCGGCGGCATCCCGAACATCTCGCGGCCAAGCGGCGGGGGCGCGAGCGGTGGTACGAGCGCTACGTGATCCACATCGCCCGGGTCGAGCACACGCACGCCTTCGCCCGTGCCTGAGCGGCCGTGAGAAGTCCCAGGAGTTCCCTGAGAGATGCCTGTGCGTTTCTCAGGGAAATCACAGAATGGGGAAAGCATCCTCTCAGAGGCCCCGGCCAAGGTGTCCACCATGACCACGACCTCGCCCCAGGGGCGCACCGAACTGCTGAGGCCGGACGGGAGCCCCGTCCGAGTGCTTGTGGTGGACGACGAGCTGTCGATCACGGAACTGCTGAGCATGGCCCTTCGTTACGAGGGCTGGCAGATCAGGAGTGCGGGAGACGGGCAGGGGGCCGTCCAGACGGCCCGCGAGTTCCGGCCCGACGCCGTCGTGCTCGACATGATGCTGCCCGACATGGACGGGCTGGCCGTCCTCGGGCGGCTGCGCCGCGAGCTGCCCGATGTGCCCGTCCTCTTCCTGACCGCCAAGGACGCGGTCGAGGACCGTATCGCCGGGCTCACCGCCGGCGGCGACGACTACGTCACCAAGCCGTTCAGCCTGGAGGAGGTCGTCGCCCGGCTGCGCGGGCTCATCCGCCGCTCGGGCGCCGCCGACCGGCGGTCGGACTCCGTGCTCGTCGTGGGCGACCTGACCCTGGACGAGGACAGCCACGAGGTGTCGCGGGACGGCGACTCCATCCACCTCACCGCCACCGAGTTCGAGCTGCTGCGCTTCCTCATGCGCAACCCGCGGCGCGTGCTCAGCAAGGCGCAGATCCTGGACCGTGTGTGGTCGTACGACTTCGGTGGGCAGGCCAATGTCGTGGAGCTGTACATCTCCTACCTGCGCAGGAAGATCGACGCGGGCCGCGAGCCGATGATCCACACCCGGCGGGGGGCGGGTTACCTGATCAAGCCCGCGGTGTCATGAGCCGGCGACGACGGCCGGGTCCGCGAAAGCGCCGACGGGCGGGACGGCCGCGCACCCTGCGGACCCGGCTCGTCGTCGCGTCGGTGGCGCTGATCGCGGTGGTGTGCGCGGTGATCGGCACGGTGACGACGCTGGCGCTGCGCTCGTATCTGTACGGCCAGCTGAACGGCCAGCTGAACGAGATCGCCTCGCGCGCGTCCGGCTCCTTCGGGCCGCCCGGCCGGCAGCCCGGTGGTGGCGTCATGCCCGACGGACAGAGGATCAAGCCGCACCGGACGGGCCTCGGCGATTTCGTCACCAAGGGCGGCCCACAGCCCTCGGGCACCATCGCGGCCAAGGTCGAGAAGGGTGTCATCACCGACGCCAAACGCGGCGAGAAGTCCACGAGCGACTTCTCGATGACCCCGAAGCCGCTGACCGAGGCGCAGCTCGCCGCTCTGGGAGCCGTGCCGCAGCAGAACGGGGGACAGTACACCGTCGGCGTACCGGGGTTGGGTGATTACCGGGTCGAGTACCGGACCGGTGACAACGGTTCCTTCTACGTCGCTGTTCCGACCTCGTCGGTCGACGGCACCATCACCACACTCATCCTCGTCGAGATCAGTGTCACCGCCGCCGGTCTGATCGCCGCCACCCTCGCGGGGACCGTCATCGTCGGCGTTGCCACCCGCCCCCTGCGCAAGGTCGCCGCCACCGCCACCCGCGTCTCCGAACTCCCCCTGCACACCGGCGAGGTGAACCTCAGCGAGCGGGTCCCGGAGTCGGAGTGCGACCCGCACAGCGAGGTCGGCCAGGTCGGTGCCGCGCTCAACCGCATGCTCAACCACGTGCACGGCGCTCTCCACGCCCGGCAGCAGAGCGAGACGCGAGTACGGCAGTTCGTGGCCGACGCCAGCCACGAGCTGCGCACCCCCCTCGCCTCCATCCGCGGGTACGCCGAGCTGACCCGGCGCGGACGCGAACAGGTCGGGCCGGACACCCGGCACGCGCTCGGGCGGATCGAGTCCGAGGCCGGCCGGATGACCCTCCTCGTCGAGGATCTGCTGCTGCTCGCCCGGCTCGACGCGGGCCGGCCGCTGCAGTTCGAGCAGACCGATCTCATCCCGCTCGTCGTGGACACCGTGAGCGACTCCCGCGCGGCCGGCATGGACCACAACTGGCGGCTCGACCTGCCCGACGAGCCCGCCCTCGTCTCCGCCGACGCGGCCCGCGTCCAGCAGGTGCTGGTCAACCTGCTGGGCAACGCCCGCAAGCACACCCCGCCCGGTACGACCGTCACCGCGCGCGTGCAGCGGCGCGGGCCCTGGATGTGCGTCGACGTCGAGGACAACGGGCAGGGGATCCCCGCCGAGCTGCTGCCGCACGTCTTCGAGCGCTTCGCACGCGGGGACTCCGCCCGCTCGCGGTCCACCGGGTCGACCGGACTCGGGCTCGCCATCGTGCAGGCCGTGGCCACCGCGCACGGCGGAGCCGTGACCGTCGACAGCGTCCCCGGGCGGACCGTGTTCACCGTGCACCTGCCCGCGCTCGCCCCGGCCGTCCCGCAGCCGGCCCCGGAGACGAACTGGGCAGCGCACTCACAGGCACAGCACAGCACCACCACATCGGTGCGACAGGGCGCCTGACGAGAGTCGGTCCCATGCGAACCGACTCTTCTCCCGGCACCCTGCCGGCGCGGGAGCACCTCCCGGCCGCGGACGCCGGTACGCCTGTCCTGGACGTAGTGGTCCCCGTCTACAACGAGGAGAAGGACCTCCAGCCGTGCGTCCGCAGACTGCACGAGCACCTCACCCGCACCTTCCCGTACGCCTTCCGGATCACGATCGCGGACAACGCGTCCACGGACACCACGCCGTCGGTGGCGGCGCGACTGGAGGCGGAGATCCCCGAGGTCACCAACTTCCGGCTGGAGCAGAAGGGGCGCGGACGCGCCCTGCGGACCGTGTGGTCCGCTTCCGAGGCGCCGATCCTCGCCTACATGGACGTCGATCTGTCCACCGACCTCAACGCCCTGCTGCCGCTGGTGGCACCGCTGATCTCCGGTCACTCGGACCTCGCGATCGGCTCCCGGCTCGCCCGCACCTCCCGGGTCGTACGCGGCCCCAAGCGGGAGTTCATCAGCCGGGCCTACAACCTGATCCTGCGCGGCTCGCTCCAGGCCCGCTTCTCCGACGCGCAGTGCGGCTTCAAGGCAGTCCGGCGCGATGTGGCGCAGGTGCTGCTGCCCCTGGTGGAGGACACCGGCTGGTTCTTCGACACCGAGATGCTGGTGCTGGCCGAGCGGGCCGGGCTCAGGATCCACGAGGTGCCGGTGGACTGGGTCGACGACCCCGACTCCACGGTGCACATCGTGCGGACGGCCACCGACGACCTCAGGGGCGTGTGGCGGGTCGGCAGGGCGCTGACCACCGGTTCGCTGCCGCTGGACCGGCTGACCCGGCCCTTCGGGGACGACCCGCGCGACCGGCAACTGACCGACGTGCCCAAGGGACTGGCCCGCCAGGTCGTCGGCTTCTGTGCGGTGGGCGCCCTGTCGACCCTGTTCTACCTCCTGCTGTACAGCCTCTTCCGGCAGTTCTCCGGCCCGCAGATCGCCAACGCGCTCGCCCTGCTGGTCTCCGCGGTCGCCAACACGGCCGCCAACCGCCGGCTCACCTTCGGGGTGCGCGGCCGGAGCGGCGCCGTACGCCACCAGGCGCAGGGCCTGGTCGTCTTCGGTATCGGCCTCGCTCTGACCAGCGGCTCCCTGGCCGCCCTGAACGCGGCCGGCGCCGGCCCGGCGCACTCCACCGAACTGGCGGTGCTGATCGCCGCCAACCTCGCGGCGACCGTGCTGCGGTTCCTGCTCTTCCGGGCCTGGGTCTTCCCGGACCGTGGGGAGACCACCCCGTCCACGGTGGTCGCCGCGCACGACCCGTCCCCGCCGGCCTACCGCACGACGGCCCCCGGGGCCCCGTACGCACCGCTGCCCCAGCGGCCGGTGCCGCACCGGCAGCCCTACGACCCGTACCCCACGACCACCCAGGTCCGCGCCGGTGAAGCCGCGGACGGCAGCTGGAGGGACGCCACCATGCGACTGCAGCCGGTGCGCCCTCACGACACCGACCCGGGGGACCCCCGATGACCATCCACCAGGAGAGCGCCTCGACCGTGTGGGGCCCGCCCCCGTCAGCTCCCCCCAGAGAGGGCGAGGCCGGTGAACCCCGGCAGCCGTTCGCCCGGAGACTGTGGCGCGGCCGGCCCGAGGACCCCCGCTGGGTCCGCCCGGCCCTCCTCGGCCTGCTGGCCGCCACTGTCGTCCTCTACCTCTGGGACCTCAGCGCCTCCGGCTACGCCAACTCCTTCTACTCGGCGGCCGTCCAGGCGGGCAGCAGGTCCTGGAAGGCGTTCTTCTTCGGCTCGCTGGACGCGGGCAACGCCATCACCGTCGACAAGCCCTCGGCCTTCCTGTGGCCGATGGAGCTGTCGGTGCGCGTCTTCGGCCTGAACGCGTGGGCGATCCTCACCCCCGAAGTCCTCATGGGTGTCGGCACGGTGGCGGTCGTGTACGCGGGCGTGCGACGCCGGTTCAGCCCGGCGGCCGGTCTGATCGCGGGCGCGGTGCTCGCGCTCACCCCCGTCGCCGCGCTGATGTTCCGGTTCAACAACCCGGACGCCATGCTGGCCCTGCTGATGGCACTGGCCTGCTACTTCGTCGTACGGGCCGTGGAGGACGGCCGGACGAGGTGGCTGGTGTGGGCCGGCACCGCGATCGGCTTCGCGTTCCTCGCCAAGACGCTGCAGGCGTTCCTGATCCTGCCGCCGCTGGCCCTCGTCTACGCGGTCTGCGGTCCGGTGAAGCTGCGCAAGCGCCTGGTCCAGCTGGGCCTCGCGACGGTCGCCCTGGTCGTCTCCGGCGGCTGGTGGGTGGCGATCGTCGAGCTGTGGCCTGCCTCTTCCCGCCCCTACATCGGCGGTTCGCAGACCAACAGCTTCCTCGAACTGACCTTCGGCTACAACGGCCTCGGCCGTATCAGCGGCGACGAGACCGGCAGCGTCGGCGGCGGTGGCGGCGGCAACGGGTCCGGCCGCTGGGGCGAGACCGGCTGGGACCGGATGTTCGGCTCCGAGATCGGCAGCCAGATCTCCTGGCTGCTCCCGGCCGCGCTGATCCTGCTGGTCGCGGGCCTGGTGGTCACCAGGAAGCTGAAGCGGACGTCGGTCACCCGTGCGTCGTTCCTGGTGTGGGGCGGCTCGCTGCTGATGACCCTCGTGGTGTTCAGCTACATGGCGGGCATCTTCCACCAGTACTACACGGTGGCGCTCGCGCCGTACCTGGCGGCCGTCGTCGGCATGGGTGCCGGGCTGCTGTGGGAGAGGCGGAAGGAGACCTGGGCGTCGATCGCCCTGGCCGCGTCCGTGGTGGCCGCGGCGGCCTGGGGTTACGTCCTGCTCGACCGCACCCCGGCCTATCTGCCCTGGCTGAAGTGGCTGGTGCTGATCGGCGGTCTGGCGGCGGCGCTGGGTCTGATCTTCGCCGGCCGGATCTCCCGGCGGGCGGCGCTGGGGGCGGCGGCGGTGGGCCTGGTGGTCGCGCTCGCCGGTCCGACGGCGTACACGCTGAGCACCGTGGACTCCGCCCACACCGGCTCCATCCCGACGGCCGGTCCGGCGGGCGCGAGCATGATGGGCTTCGGCGGCGGCCGTCCGGGCGGCGGCCTGCGGGGTGGCTTCGGCGGTGGGACGCCGGGTCAGCAGGGCCGGCCGAACGGCCAGGGGCAGCAGGGCCAGGGTCTGCCGGGCGGGCAGAACGGCAACGGTTTCCCGGGTGGCGGCGGCTTCCCCGGTGGCGGTGTGCCGGGCCGGAACCAGCAGCAGGGCAACGGCACCACGCAGGGCCCGGGCCAGGGCCGGAACGGCAACGGCTTCCCCGGCGGCGGCCGGATGGGCGAGGGCGGCATGGGCGGCGGCGTCGGCGGCCTGCTGAACGGCGCGGACGTGTCCTCCGCAGCCAAGAAGCTGCTGGAGACGGACGCCTCGGAGTACACCTGGGCCGCCGCGTCCATCGGCTCGCAGAACGCGGCCGGCTACCAGCTCGCCACCGGTGAACCGGTGATGGCGATCGGCGGCTTCAACGGAACCGACCCCTCCCCGACGCCGGCGCAGTTCAAGAAGTACGTGGCGGAGGGCAAGGTCCACTACTTCATCGCGGGCGGCGGGTTCGGCGGGGGCGGCGGCAACAGCGGTACGTCCTCCGAGATCAGCTCGTGGGTGCAGAGCACCTTCGAGAAGGTCACGGCCGGTTCGGCCACCTTCTACGACCTGACGCGGAAGAAGTAGGCGACCGGCCGAAAAAGGTGTCGTACACCGCATAGGAGCTCCTATGCGGTGTACGACATGTCCGTGTCCCCAGGTTCCCCCGGTCGCCTCCGGCGCCGGCTGATCCTCGGAGTCGTCTGTCTCGCGCAGCTCACCGTGCTGCTCGACAACACCGTGCTGAACGTGGCCGTCCCGTCGCGCGGTCGCCGACCCGGCGATGGCGCACGCCGTCATGAGCGCGATTCCTCCCGAGAGGACGGGGGCGGGGGCCGGAATCAACGGCACCCTTGCCGAATTCGGGAACGGGCTTGGTGTTGCCGTCCTAGGAGCTGTGCTCAGCTCATCTGTGGCGGCGGGGGAGTCGTTGTCCGCGGGGCTGGGGACCGGGCAGCTGGTGGGGGCGTCCGCGGTGCCGGCGGGGGGATTCGTCGCAGCGGGGCTGCTCCGGCGGGCGGAGCGGGTGAGCGCCTGAGAGCCCGGGGGGTATGGGTAGGGGGCGGCTAGGTTGGGGCAGTGAGCGGACTGGAGAAAGGTGCGTCGGTGGCGAAGGAAGCGGGTCGTTCGGCGCGGGCCAGCGTCTGGCTGGGGGGCGGGTCCCGCCGTGGCAGTCGTAACGGTCAGCCCTCCGGGCTGGACCGGGAGCGGATCACGAGCGTGTCCGTACGGCTTCTCGACGCCGAAGGTCTCGCCAAGTTCTCCATGCGGCGGCTGGCCGCCGAGCTGAGTGTCACCGCGATGTCCCTGTACTGGTACGTCGACACCAAGGACGACCTGCTCGAACTCGCCCTGGACGCCGCCATGGGCGAGCTGCCGCTGCCCGATCCGGACGCCGAGGGGGAGGACTGGCGCGGGCAGTTGCGGGGGCTGGCCACCGAGTACCGGGCGTTGCTGGTGCGCCACCCCTGGCTGTCGCCGCTGGCGGGGCGCTACCTCAACATCGGTCCGAACTCGCTGGCCTTCTCCCGTGCGGTCCAGCGGGTGGTGCGCAGGGCGGGGCTGCCCGTGCACGGGGTGACGGGGGCGATCTCGGCCGTCTTCCAGTTCGTGTACGGCTTCGGCACGATCGAGGCGCACTTCTCCGCCCGGATCGCGGACACCGGGCTGAGCGCCGACGAGTATCACCGGCAGGCCATGGCCATGGTGGCCGAGGCCCCGGAGACCGCCGAGGTCATCGAGGAGTCGAAGGACATCATGGCGGCCCGTGGCGGCGACACGGTCGCCGAGATGCTCGACCGGGACTTCACCTTCGCCCTGGACCTGCTGATCGCCGGCATCGAGGCGATGGTCGACCGCGGCTGAGGCCTACTCCTCGCCCGCCACCAGCCGCGCCGGGAATCCGCCGGTGGCGACCGGGCCCCAGCGTTGCGGGGTCACCCGGATGATGGACTTGCCCTGCTTGAGCATCGCCTGGCGGTACTCGTCCCAGTCGGGGTGTTCACCGGCGATGGTGCGGAAGTACTCGACCAGGGGCTCCACGGAGTCGGGGGCGTCGATGACCTCCGCCGCGCCGTCGATCTGCACCCAGGGGCCGTCCCAGTCGTCGCTGAGGACGAGCAGGCTGACCCGCGGGTCCCGCTTGGCGTTGCGGGTCTTGGCACGCTCGGGGTAGGTCGAGACCACGATCCGGCCCGAGTCGTCGACCCCGCAGGTCAGCGGGGAGGCCTGCGGCCCGCCGTCGGTGCGGCGGGTGATCAGCAAGGCCCGGTGGCGGGGGCGTACGAAGTCCAGCAGCTCGTCCAGCGATACACGGGTGTTCGTCGCGATGTTCGGTGCCATGGGGGCAGCCTAGGGGCAGCGCCCGCCCCTGTGGCTGACCCTGCTGTGCCTAGGCCTGGGGCAGCGAGTCGCCCTGCACCGCCTGGATGTCCAGCTCGACCCTCAGCGTCGTGCCGATCGCGGCGATACCGGCCTGCAGCACCTGGTTGTAGTTCATCGCGAAGTCCTCGCGGTGCAGTTCCGCGGTGGCGCGGAACGCGGCCCGGGTGCCGCCCCACGGGTCGGCGCCGGTGCCGAGGTAGGCGAGGTCCAGGTCCACCGGCCGGACGACCCCGTGCATGGACAGCTCGCCGTGGACCGTCCAGCGGTCCGAACCCGCGGCCGTCACCCCCGTGGAGCGGTACGTGATCTCCGGGTGCTGCTCGACGTCGAGGAAGTCGGCCGAGCGCAGATGCGTGTCGCGCATGCCGTTGCCGGTGTCGATGGACGCCGACCTGATCACCGCCTCCACGCGGGACTTGGCGACGTCGTCGGGCGCGATCTCGATCGTGCCGCCGAACTCCGTGAACCGGCCGTGCACGCTGGAGATACCCAGGTGCTGGGCGACGGCGGCGACGGAGGAGTGCACCGGGTCGATCGTCCACGGGCCGGGCGGCGGCAGCTCGGTGCCGCCCTGCCGGGCCAGCGTCACCGTGCCCACCTCGGCCCGGCCGCTCGCGGTGACGATCGCGCTGGACGCGGCGGGCGCGTACCCGACGGCCGTCACGATCACGGTGTACGCCCCCGGCGTCAGCTCGGTGGCATCCCGTACGGCCCCCTCGGCGTCCGCCTCGGCGCGCAGCACCTGCGTGCCGGTCATGTCGGTCACCGTGACGACCGCGTGCGACACGGCCCACCCGTCCCGCGTACGGATCTTCGCGGTCAGTCCCATCCCGTTTTCTCCCTGAAAAGCCTACAAATCGGTCTCATGGAACCGGCCCGTGGCGCGCACCGCCACCTCCGGGGAGCGGCGCGCGCCACGGGCCGTGGTCGAACTACTCGCCGGGGTGGGCGAGTTCGATGTCGTGGCCGTCGGCACCGGTACCGGAGACGGTCAGCGCGGTGGCCACCGGCGGGTAGCCCGTCGCGATGACGGTGTACTCGCCGCTGTCCAGGTCGGTGAAGGCGTACGCGCCGTCCGTACCGGTGGTGGCGGTGCCGACCACGTTGCCGGCCTGGTCCACCAGGGTCACCCGGGCGTCGGCGAGCGGGCCGTGCGGAGCCTTGACCACACCCTGCAGCCGGGCGCCGGCGTCCAGGTCGACCTCGAGGCGGGTGATGCCGGTGGCGCCGACCTCGACCGGCAGCGCCCGCGGCCGGAACCCGCTCGCGTTGACGGCGACGGTCATCGAGCCCGGCACCAGGTCGGTGAAGGCGAACTCGCCCTGCTCGCCGGTGGCCGCGGTGGCCAGCAGGTCACCGCGCACATCGGTGACGATCACCATGGCGTCCTTGACCGGCAGCGCGCTCCCGGCGGCCCGGACCACACCGGTCAGCCCGCTGGTGCCGCTGAGCAGGATGTCGTACGACAGCGGCTCCTCGCCCACCACGACGGTGGAGGCCTGCGGCTGGTAGCCGTCGGCGGAGGCGATCAGCACGTAGCTGCCGGTGCCCGGGGCGGCCAGGGCGTAGGAGCCGTCCGCCTGGGCGACCGAGCGGCCCAGCTGGCGGCCACCGAGCGAGATCAGCGTCACCGCGGCCTGCGGCACCGGGGCGCTCTCGGCGCCGCGGACGAAGCCGTGCACCGGGGTGCCGCCGCCCGCGCCCGTCGAGGGCTCGGCGAGCGTGGCCACGGCGGTCGCCACCGGCGCCGCGGCGCCGGCCGCCGCCGGGCCGGAGGTGTCCGACACGACGGGCTGGGCCCAGCTGGGCACGTTCTGCTGTGCGGGTTCCTGCACGACGTTCTCCACGGTCGTCTCGAGGGACGCGGCGGCCTCCGTGACCGCCCCGGCCTTGTCCTGCGCGGCCTGGGCCAGCGCGCCGGAGGTCCGCAGCGGGACCTCCTTGATGAACAGCACCGTGAGGAACGCGATCAGCGCGAACGGGGCCGCGTAGAGGAAGACGTCCGCGATGCCGTGGCCGTAAGCGCCCTCCAGCCAGTCGCGCACCGGCTTGGGCAGCGCGTTCATGTCCGGCAGGTCGCCGCCGCCCATGGCCTTGGCCGCGGCCAGCCGCGCCTTCGGGCTGAGGTCGGTGATGGAGTCCTTGGCGTAGTGCGTGATCCGCTCCGACATCACCGAGCCGAGCACGCCGACGCCGACCGCACCGCCGAGGGAGCGGAAGAAGCTGACCGTGGAGGAGGCGGCGCCGAGGTCCTTGGGGGTGACCTGGTTCTGCGTGGACAGGACCAGGTTCTGCATCATCATGCCGACGCCGATGCCCAGGAGCGCCATGTAGATCGACAGCTGCCAGTAGGGGGTGTCGTAGCGCATCAGGCCGAGCAGGGCCAGACCGGCCGTGAGGAACAGCCCGCCGGCGACCAGCCAGCCCTTCCAGCGGCCGGTGTTGGTGATGAACCGGCCCGAGACCATGGACGCGACGAACAGGCCGCCGATCATCGGGATGGTCATGACGCCGGACATCGTCGGGGACTTGTCGCGGGCCAGCTGGAAGTACTGCGAGAAGAAGACGGTGCCCGCGTACATGCCGACGCCGACGAACAGCGAGGCCAGCGAGGCCAGCGAGATCGTGCGGTTGCGGAACAGGCGCAGCGGGATGATCGGCTCGGAGGCCCTGGTCTCGGTGAACACGAACAGCAGCGCGAGCACGATCGTGCCGCCCACCATCGTGTACGTCTGCCAGGACAGCCAGTCGTACTTGTCGTTGGCGAAGGTCACCCAGACCAGCAGCAGCGAGGCGGCGGCGGTGATGAAGAAGGCGCCGGTCCAGTCGACCTTGACCTTCCGCTTGGCGACCGGCAGGTGCAGGGTCTTCTGCAGCACGACCAGCGCGATCAGCGCGAAGGGGATGCCGACGTACAGGCAGTAGCGCCAGCCGAGCCAGGAGGTGTCGGTGATGACACCGCCGAGCAGCGGGCCGCCGACGGTGGCGACGGCGAAGGTGGCACCGGTGTAGCCGGAGTACCGGCCGCGTTCCCGCGGGGAGATCATCGCGGCCATGATGACCTGCACCAGGGCGGACAGACCGCCGGCGCCGAGGCCCTGGATGACACGCGCGCTGATCAGCATCGCCGGGTTCTGCGCGAGACCCGCGACGACCGAGCCGATGATGTAGATGACCAGGGATATCTGGACGAGGGCCTTCTTGCTCACCAGGTCGGCGAGCTTGCCCCACAGCGGCACGGAGGCCGTCAGGGCGAGCAGCGCCGCGGTGACGACCCAGGTGTAGGCGGACTGGCCGCCGCCGAGATCCTTGATGATCGTCGGCAGGGCGTTGGTGACGATGGTGGAGGACAGGATGGCGGCGAACAGGCCCAGCAGCAGGCCGGAGAGCGCCTCCATGATCTGCCGGTGCGTCATCGGGGCCTCGCTCGCCGAGGAACCTCCCCCGTGCTTGGCGTGAGCCCGCACACCGGCTGGTGTGGTCGTTGCCATGGGCTTCCTTTTCTTACGTGCTTGCGGGTGTACGGGTGGGCTGTGCGACGACGGGAGTGGTCTGCTCGGCCACCGGGGCCGGGAGCCGGATGGGGGCGGAGCGGCAGTCGCCGAAGGACGCGCGCAGGCGCGTCATCAGCCGGATGAGCTGGCCGACCTCGTCGTCGGTCCAGTCGGCGAGCCGCTCGGCCAGCAGGTGCGTGGTGCGCCGGGACAGCTCGTCGCACTGCTCCAGGCCCGCGGGCGTCAGGCGCAGGATGCGCGAGCGCTTGTCCGCCGGGTCCGGGTGCCGCTCGATCCAGCCGCGTGCGGCCACGTGTGCGACATGCCTGCTGGTCACCGACATGTCGACGGCGAGCAGCTCGGCGAGCTTGCTCATGCGCATGTCGCCGTGTCGGCTGAGCAGGGTCAGCACGGCGGCCGAGCCGGCCGGGCAGTCGGGGGGCAGGATGCGCCCCATGTCCCGCTTCACGGCTCCGACGGCACTGAGCTGACGCGCCAGCTCTTCGAACTGCGCCTGCTCGGCCATCACACCTCCCGTAATCGTTGCTTGGGGCAACCATAAGCCCGGTTGGTTGCTGCAGGCAAACAAGTAGGGGGGTGCGGCTGTAAAAACTTGGCAAAGGCAAGTATTGCGAGCGTAAACATCGAGGTGAGGCGGGGTGGGGTGCCCCCCTCTGTCCCGATGGCCCCCCACTTGGGCCGCCGGGCCCGTCTTCGCTAAGGTCTCGGGCCATGGCTAACACCCAGGGCCCCCAGGGCAATTACGACCCCGCCGGCAGCACCCAGATGTTCCGCGCGTTCGTCGACGAGGCCCCGCAGGGCCGGCAGCAGCAGGCGGCGGCCGCCTCCTCGGGCCCCCGCATCGGCCTGATCGTCGGCATCGTCGTGGCCGTCGCCGTGATCGCGGGCGTCGCCTGGCTCGCGATGTAGCAGGACTTACCGGGCCCGCTCAGGCAGGCCTACTCCCACCGGACGGACATGTCCCGCGTCTCGATGTGCATCCCGAGCGGCACCCGCCAGGCGTCGACGCACACCGTCCAGGTGGGCTTCTCGTGTGCTCCCGGGCCGATCGGCGCCGGGAGCTCCACGGTCGACTCGACCGTCCCCCAGTCGATCCCGAGCGCGCCGATGATGTGCGTGCCGAACGTCACCGAGCCCGAACGCACGGCCGTGCCGCCGGAGTTGTGGAAGGCGACGGTCACCTTCTGGCACCACCGCCGGTCCGCCTCGGCCGTCGCCGGGCCCTCCCAGGAGAGGTCGGCCGGGGAAGGGCTCGCGGTACGGCTCGGAGCCGGGCCGGAAGGGCCGGGCGCCGGTGTCGTACGACCGCCCCCGCCGCCGCCCGGGCCGGGACTGCCCGGGGTGGCACCTCCGCCGGGGGTGCCGGAGCCGCCGTCCGCGCCCGGGGCGCCCGAGCCGCCGCCCGCGCCCGGGGTGACCGAATCGTCCGGCGCCGCCTTCTTCGCGGTACCCGGCCGGCCCGAAGCGCCGGTACGGCCCGAACCCCGCGTGCCGTTGGAAGAGTTGGCCCCGCCCTCACCGTTCGCCCCGTCGAGCGGCACGAACGTCACCGCCCCGGTCGGTGCGGCGGCGCCCGGATTGCCCCGTGGGGAGCCCGCGCCGACGGCGACATAGCCGCCGCCCGGGCCGCCGCCCCCGCACGCGGCCAGCACCCCGCCCAGACAGACGACGGCCGCCGACGCTGCCGTAACGGCGCCTCGGCGGCCACGCGTCCATGTCGTCCATGTCGCCCGGGTCGTCCCGGGTGTGCGTGCGCTGCGGTCCGGCCCTGTCGCTCGCGGCATCGGGCCAGTGTGACTGACGGTTCGTCAGAAAAGAAGCGTCAGTCGGAGATCAGTCCCTCGCGCAGCTGGGCCAGGGTCCGGGTGAGCAGCCGGGAGACGTGCATCTGCGAGATGCCGACCTCCTCGCCGATCTGCGACTGGGTCATGTTGGCGAAGAAGCGCAGCATGATGATCCGCCGCTCCCGGGGCGGGAGTTTGGCCAGCAGCGGCTTGAGGGACTCCCGGTACTCCACGCCCTCGAGCGCGGTGTCCTCGTAGCCGAGCCGGTCGGCCAGGGAGCCCTCGCCGCCGTCGTCCTCGGGGGCGGGGGAGTCGAGCGAGGAGGCGGTGTAGGCGTTGCCGACCGCGAGGCCGTCGACCACGTCCTCCTCGGAGACACCGAGCACCGCGGCCAGCTCGGTCACCGTCGGGGACCGGTCCAGCTTCTGGGACAGCTCGTCGCTGGCCTTGGTGAGGGCCAGGCGCAGCTCCTGCAGGCGGCGCGGGACGCGCACCGACCAGGAGGTGTCCCGGAAGAAGCGCTTGATCTCGCCCACGACCGTCGGCATCGCGAACGTCGGGAACTCCACGCCCCGTTCGCAGTCGAAGCGGTCGATCGCCTTGATCAGGCCGATGGTGCCGACCTGGACGATGTCCTCCATCGGCTCGTTGCGCGAGCGGAAGCGGGCCGCCGCGTAGCGGACCAGCGGGAGGTTCAGCTCGATCAGGGTGTCCCGGACGTAGGCGCGCTCGGGACTGTTCTCGTCGAGTGCGGCGAGCCGCAGGAACAGGGAGCGGGACAGGGTGCGGGTGTCGATGTCCCCGGCGGCCGGCAGGGCCGGGGCGGCCTCCGCGTCGGGGACGGCCGGGGCCGGCACGGCGTCGAGGGCCGTGACGCCCCCGATGCCGTCGAGGACGTCGAGAGCGTCGAGCTCCTTGGGTGCTGCCTCGCTCTTCGTGGGCGTCAGCACCTTCGAGCTGCCCTGTTCTGCGGACATGCCACCCCCTTTGGGTCGCGGGACGGTCGGGGCGGCGCCGTCTTTCGAGCAACGCAGCCTTCACCTGAATACCGGCGCCGGGGCCCCGGCAAACGCGCTTCCCGCAGAATGTCACATGTCGGCAACACGCTGTAGTGACATGTCGACATGCAAGATGCGAATCGGCCCTGGAAACAAGGGGTCTGACGGTTATTCGAGGGGAAACTGTCGGAAACAGCGCAGGTGAGCGATTCGCTCGCGGCGGTTAGCGCTCGATCGAGTTTGCGATGCAGTGGCGTTCGGTTCGTGTGCTTCCGTGCGCCCGCTATGCATCAGTCGAACACCCGCTGTGCATCGGCCGGAGTGCGCTATGCGTCGATGCGATTGGCGGACCGCAGCCGCTGGAAGCTACGCGCGAGTAGCCGGGAGACATGCATCTGGGAGACGCCGAGTTCCGCGCTGATCTGGGACTGGGTGAGATTGCTGTAGTAGCGCAGCAGAAGGATTCTCTGTTCCCGCTCGGGGAGTTGGACGAGCAGATGGCGGACCAGGTCGCGGTGTTCCACGCCGTCCAGGGCCGGGTCCTCGTAGCCGATCCGGTCCAGCAGGCCGGGCAGCCCGTCGCCCTCCTGCGCGGCTTCGAGCGAGGTGGCGTGGTACGACCGCCCCGCCTCGATGCAGGAGAGCACCTCCTCCTCGCTGATCCGCAGCCGCTCGGCGATCTCGGAGGTGGACGGCGAGCGGCCGTAGAGCGTGGTCAGGTCCTCGGTGGCGCTGTTGACCTGCACCCACAGCTCGTGCAGCCGGCGCGGGACGTGGACCGTGCGGACGTTGTCCCGGAAGTAGCGCTTGATCTCGCCGACCACGGTCGGCATCGCGAAGGTCGGGAACTGCACGCCCCGCTCCGGGTCGAAGCGGTCGATGGCGTTGATCAGGCCGATCGTGCCGACCTGGATCACGTCCTCCATGGGTTCGTTGCGGGAGCGGAAGCGGGCGGCGGCGTAGCGCACGAGCGGGAGGTTCGCCTCGATCAGCGCTCCCCGTACCCGGTTGTGCTCCGGCGTGCCGGGGGTCAGCTCCTTCAGCTCGGCGAACAGTACCTGGGTGAGGGCTCGGGTGTCGGCGCCACGCCGTTTCTCGGGGGTCTCGGGGGCGGGAGGGGGTGCCTCCTCCTGGGGTGGCGCAGTACTGGCCGACACGGTCAACGCCACCTCTTCATCGCTCAATCATCCGTCAAAAGCGGTCATAGCATCACAAGACATGTGCACTGTGTGCAAGCACCTCATAACGCCGTGTTGTGGTCAAACATCGACAAGTTGGGGCGTAAAGGCGCACGAAAGCCCCCCGCCGATCCGGCGGGGGGCTCCCGGGGTGATGCTCTAGAACTCGTAGTCGGCGATCACCCACGTGGCGAACTCGCGCCACAGCGCGACGCCCGTCTGGTGGGCCGGGTGTTCCAGGTAGCGCTTGAGGGCGTCGGTGTCCTCGACCGCCGAGTTGATCGCGAAGTCGTACGCGATCGGCCGGTCGCTGATGTTCCAGCCGCACTCCCAGAAGCGCAGTTCCTCGATCTGCCCGCCGAGCGCGCGGAAGGCTTCCACGCCCGCCACGACCCGCGGATCGTCGCGCTCGACGCCCTCGTTGAGCCTGAAGAGGACCAGGTGGCGGATCATGGGGTGTACCTCAGCTCTTTCCTCCGTGGGCGACCCAGGTCATGAAGTCGCCGATGGCCTTGGCCGCGTCCGAAATGCCTTCGAAGCCTATCTGCACGTAGTCGGCGGCCTTCGCCGGGTCTGTGATGATCACGTACAGCGCGAAGACCACGAGCGCGTACACGGCGATCTTCTTCGCGTTCACCGCCACCGCGGCCTCCCCTGTCCCGTGCCCCGTGGGCCCCTGCTGCCGGCGGCGAGTGTAACCGTCGCGCCCTTTTCGGGGATCAACGGCCCGCCGACCGAGGTCCTTTGCCGGGCTGGTACGACCGCGGGCCGTGCCATCCCCCGGAAAGCGGCGCGCACTTGCGGTTCTCTTCCCGTGCGTCCCCTCCTCGGGACGCACGAAGGGCCCCGTCTTTCGACGAGGCCCTCGCACAAGCGGTAGCGGAGGGATTTGAACCCTCGGTGACTTGCGCCACACTCGCTTTCGAGGCGAGCTCCTTCGGCCGCTCGGACACGCTACCGAGGGAGACCCTACAGCAAGGTGGGGCAAGGTTTGAAATCGGTATTCACCGGTCCCGGAAGAAATCGGTGAGAAGCCGGGCGCACTCCGCCGCGAGTACGCCCTCGACGACCTCCGGGCGGTGATTGAGCCGCCGGTCGCGCACCACGTCCCACAGGGAGCCCGCCGCGCCCGCCTTGTCGTCCCGTGCTCCGTAGACCACCCGGTCGACCCGGGACTGCACGAGGGCGCCGGCACACATCGTGCACGGCTCCAGGGTGACCACCAGCGTGCAGCCGGTCAGCCGCCACTCCCCGAGCCGGGCCGCCGCCCGCCGGATCGCGAGCACCTCCGCGTGGGCCGTGGGGTCGCCGGTGGCCTCGCGCTCGTTGTGCCCGGCGCCGAGCACCGTCGTACCGTCCGGGGACAGCACGACGGCCCCTACGGGGACGTCCCCGCCCCGGACGGCCGCTTCGGCCTCGCCCAGGGCGAGCCGCATCGCGGCCCGCCAGCGGTCGCGTACCGGGTCCGGTGTGCCCGCCGTGGTGCCGGGGAGCCGCGCCGCGGTCAGCGGACGGTCTCCAGCACCTCCGAGGCGCCCAGGGCCTCGGCGATCGAGCTCAGCGCCTCATCGGCGTCCAGGATGCGCAGCTCCTTCTCGCTGATGCCCAGGTCGTCCAGGATCGCGCCGTCGCCCACCGGGCTGTGCGGCACCGCGTCGGCGGCGGCGCCGCCCTCGTCCTCGTCGTCGTCCTCCGACTCACCGTCCTCCGTGCCGTCGAGGTCCAGCGAGTCCAGGTCGGGGCCGTCGTCGGCACCGGGCTCCCGGCCCAGCAGCTCGTCCGTGAGCAGCAGCTCACCGTAGGCGCTGCGCTGGGCGGCGGCCGCGTCCGAGACGTAGATGCGAGGGTCGTCCTCGCCGTCCACGCGGACGACGCCGAACCAGGCGTCCTCCTGCTCGATCAGGACGAGCACCGTGTCCTCTTCGGGAGAGGCTTCCCGGGCCAGGTCGGCCAGATCCGACAGGGTCTCCACATCGTCGAGCTCTGTGTCGCTCGCTTCCCACCCGTCTTCGGTGCGCGCGAGCAGTGCGGCGAAGTACACCGTGACTCTCCCACTGGTCATAGGCGTGCCGGTTGGGGGTCCCCCCGGCGGAGGTACATCGGCGGGAAGAGCTCGGTCTCCGAGCCCCGCCCACTCGGAATCGTGGCAGAAACAAGGCTTTCAGGGGACGTCTTCGGCTCCCTGTGTGTTGAGCGTTCGTTGCCGCCACCTGCGGATCGTACGCGGCTTTTCCGCGCGCTCACGCACGCCCACCGCCCAAACGCCGGTGCGTGCGCGGATCTTCCTCACCCGGAACGTGTCTGCAGTGCCGTGCTCACGGGGGTCCTCCCTACCAGCGGAACGTCCGCATGCGCAGCGCGTGGCGCAGCCGGGCGGCCTTGGCGCGTCGCGGCTGTACCCGGGCGCGGAGGGCGCGTGCCTCGGCGAGGTCGCGCAGGAACTGGGCGCGGCGGCGGCGCCGCTCGGTGTCCGTCTCCGGCGGCTCGGGGTCGACCGTCTCGGAATCGCCCGCCGCGTCCGACGGGTCAGGCAGGTCAGCCATGTCACCACCACCCCAGGTCCGTCCCTCCCACTTTCCCTCGTACGGCGGGTCCGATGCCAGGGCCGACGGAGTGCGGGGCGCGGGTACCGTTAGGGACATGCGTCTCCATGTCGTCGACCACCCCCTGGTCGCTCACAAGCTCACCACGCTGCGCGACCAGCGCACCGACTCCGCCACCTTCCGCCGTCTCGCCGACGAGCTGGTCACCCTGCTCGCCTACGAGGCCACGCGGGACGTGCGCACCGAGGCCGTCGACATCCGGACGCCCGTCGCACAGACCACCGGCGTCAAGCTGGCCCGCCCCCGCCCGCTCGTGGTGCCGATCCTGCGGGCCGGCCTCGGCATGCTGGACGGGATGGTGCGGCTGCTGCCGACGGCCGAGGTGGGCTTCCTCGGCATGATCCGCAACGAGGAGACGCTGCAGGCCTCCACCTACGCCTCGCGGATGCCGGAGGACCTCTCGGGCCGCCAGGTGTACGTCCTGGACCCGATGCTGGCCACGGGCGGCACGCTGGTCGCGGCGATCCAGGAGCTGATCAAGCGGGGCGCCGACGACGTCACCGCGGTGGTCCTTCTCGCGGCTCCCGAGGGCGTCGAGCTGATGGAGCGGGAGCTGGCGGGGACGCCGGTCACCGTCGTCACGGCGGCCGTGGACGACCACCTCAACGAGCACGGGTACATCGTGCCGGGGCTGGGCGACGCGGGGGACCGGCTCTACGGGGCGGCCGAGTAGTTCTCCGCGCCTACGGGATGCGGCTCCGGCACCGTTCGCGGGCGCGGCTGCGTGGGGGCCTCTTCCGCCCACGCGGCGGAGCCGCACATCGATCCTGCGTCCCTTGCGGGGGCGCTGTTCAGCAGCCCTTCTTCGTGGATGCCGTCGGCTCGGGGGCCGTCAGGGCCGATCGTGCCTGCTCCGCCACCGCGGGGGCGGCCAGGCCCTTGAAGGCGTCGCCGATGACGAAGTCCACGGCGGCGTCCTTGCGGCCGGCTTCGGCACGCTGCTCGGCGCCTGAGATCTCCGTGGCGAGCACCGCCAGCGAGGTGTTCCGGGCGTCGGCGGGACCGAGGAGCAGCCCGGTGCCCTTGACCTTCTTGTCGAACTCCTTGCTCGCGTTCCCCACGGAGCCGATCTTGAAGCCGCGCTTCTTCAGCTGGTCCGCGGTGTCCTTCGCGAGCCCGGTGCGGGCGGTGGCGTTGTAGACGTTCACGGTGATCCGGCCGGGCTCGGGCAGGGCCTTCACCCGGGCGGCGGGCGCGGCCTCGGTGCGGCAGTGGGTCCTGGTGCCGGCCGTGGTGTGCTTCTTGTCGCCGCCCGCGAAGACGTCGACGAGCTGCAGGCTGCCCCACCCGACCAGACCGAGCACGGCGACGGACGCCACCACCACGGCCACGAGCCTGCGGCGACGCCGGGGCGGGCGCATGCGAGGGTACTTGTCCCCCGTGATCCGGTACTTGCCGCCCATGCCCGGGGGAGTCAGCATGCTCATGGGCGCAGCGTAGTGTGCCTGAGCGGCGATGCCTATTAGATGATCAGTAGATGCCGCTCAGCGGAACCCGAAAGGGTCAAGGGACCGACCGTCGTGCCCGCGCGGGATCAGTCGAGTTCGAGCACGCGCGCGTGCAGCACCTGCCGCTGCTGGAGGGCGGCGCGGACCGCGCGGTGGAGGCCGTCCTCCAGGTACAGGTCGCCCTGCCACTTCACGACGTGTGCGAAGAGGTCGCCGTAGAAGGTCGAATCCTCCGCCAGCAGGGTCTCGAGGTCGAGCTGCTGCTTGGTCGTCACGAGCTGATCGAGGCGGACCGGGCGCGGCGCGACGTCCGCCCACTGCCGGGTGCTTTCCCGGCCGTGGTCGGGGTACGGCCGGCCGTTTCCGATGCGCTTGAAGATCACACGGAAAGCCTACCGGCCAAGACGTTCCGGGCGCAGCCATGGCGGCGGAGTGCAACGCTTGAAAAGATGCCACAAAAGGGACATACAGGCTGATGGCGGGAAGAGGGGCCGGAGATGAGTGACAGCGAGCCCGTGCCGTCCGCCGCTCCCCGGGGCACCGCGGACCTCCCCGCCGAGGCACGGAAGATCGCCTCCGGATACGCGTTCACGGGCCCCGCCCTCGATCTCGGCGCGCTGCTGTGGGACGGCACCTGCCACCCGGACGCCCCGGTCCGCATTCCCCTGTCCATGCTCAACCGGCACGGGCTGGTCGCGGGCGCCACCGGCACCGGCAAGACCAAGACCCTCCAGCTGATCGCCGAGCAGCTGTCGGCCCAGGGCGTCCCGGTGTTCCTCGCGGACGTCAAGGGCGACCTGTCCGGCATCGCACGCCCCGGGCAGGAGAACGACCGGGTGCGCAAGCGGTCCGGCGAGGTCGGCCGGCCGTGGACCCCGGCCGGCTTCCCGGCGGAGTTCTTCGCGCTCGGCGGCCTGGGCCACGGCGTTCCCGTGCGCGCCACCGTCACCAGCTTCGGCCCGGTGCTGCTGGCCAAGGTCCTCCGGCTGAACCGGACCCAGGAGCAGTCCCTCGGCCTGATCTTCCACTACGCCGACACCAAGGGCCTGGAGCTGATCGACCTCAAGGACCTCAGGGCGGTGGTCGCCTTCCTCACCTCGGACGAGGGCAAGGCCGAGCTGCGGAGCATCGGCGGCCTGTCCAGCGCCACGGCCGGGGTGGTCCTGCGCGCGCTCACCGTCTTCGAGGCGCAGGGCATGGCGGACTTCTTCGGCGAGCCGGAGTTCGACACGGCGGAATTCCTCCGTTCGGCCGAGGACGGGCGCGGCATCGTCTCCGTGCTCGAACTCCCCGCCGTGCAGGACCGGCCCCTGCTGTTCTCGACGTTCCTGATGTGGCTGCTCGCCGACCTCTTCCACGACCTGCCCGAGGTCGGGGACGCCGACAGGCCCAAGCTGGTGTTCTTCTTCGACGAGGCCCACCTGCTGTTCGACGACGCCTCCGAGGCGTTCCTGGACTCCCTCACGCAGACGGTACGGCTGATCCGGTCCAAGGGCGTCGGGGTCTTCTTCGTCACCCAGACCCCCAAGGACGTCCCCGCCGACGTCCTCGCCCAGCTCGGCAACCGCGTCCAGCACGCCCTGCGCGCCTTCACCCCCGACGACCAGAAGGCCCTGAAGGCCACCGTGCAGACCTTCCCGAGGTCGGCGTACGACCTGGAGGAACTGCTCACCGGTCTCGGCATCGGCGAGGCCGTGGTGACCGTGCTCAGCGAGAACGGCGCCCCGACCCCGGTCGCGGCCACCCGGCTGGGCGCCCCGGAGTCCCTGATGGGCCCGGTGGACGCGGCCGAACTGGACCGGGCGGTCCGCGACTCCTCGCTGCACGGCCGTTATGCACAGGCTGTGGACCGCGAGTCGGCCTACGAGAAGCTGAGCGCCGCCGCGCCCGCGCAGCAGGCACCGCCCCCGAGGGCTCCGCGGGCCCCCGACAGGGAGCCGTCCCTGGTCGAACAGGTCGTCGACAGCGGGATGTTCAAGTCCCTGGCCCGTTCGGTCGGCACCCAGCTCGGCCGGGAGATCACCCGCTCCCTGTTCGGCACGGCCCGGCGGAGGCGGTAGCCCGCCCCCGCCGGCACCGGTTCAGCGGTCCCGTTTCCCGGGCTGCCGCTGGGATTCCTCCTTCCGTTCCGGCTTTGGCGCCGTACCGCGCCTGGCCTCCGCGCGCAGCAGGGCGCGCAGAACGGCGTACGGGTCCATGGGCATGGCGGTGCTCCTTGCGTCGAGCCGACTGACCTGTGCGGGGCGCGGGTCTGTCAGCAGCGCAGGACCACCGTGCGCAGCAGGGCCGGGGCGTACGGCTCCCGGGGCGTGGTGGAGCACGGGCGTGGGGCCGGCCGGGCCGGTGACGCGGGGGCGGAGAGGGGTGCGGGGCGTTCGGGTACGTCGGCCCGGTGGACGGCGCGGGCGCAGGGCCGTACGAGCGTGCCGAGGACGTCGTGCTCGAAGGTCTCGGCCGCCGCGCCGAGCGCGGGTGCCGCCTGGGCCTGCACATGGGCGCCGGGCACCCACAGGGCGAGCAGCAGCGCGAGCATCCGCAGCCAGGTGCGGCTGCGGGGACTGCGCGCGGTTCGGCTCACGGCAGGGTTCTCCCCCCGGCGGGCGGGGGTGCAGCACGCGGGGCCCGGGATCCGCCCGCTCGGCGTAGGTGAGGGCCCGGCGGTTGACGCCGGCGGTCACACCGTGCGGGGCACCGCCTTGGCCCGGCTGCGGATGCCGAACGCGGTGACGATCTCGGTGATGCCCACCACGAGCAGCCAGATGCCGCCGACGAGGGTCAGCACGGCGATCGACCGGAACGGCGAGTCGATGAGCACGATCCCGGCGATGAAGGTGACGATCCCGAGGAAGATCTGCCAGCCCCGGGCGGGCATCCGGGAGTCGTGCAGCGCGGCCACGGTCTGGGTGATGCCGCGGATCAGCCAGCCGATGCCGATCCACAGGGCGAGCAGCAGGATCGACTGCATGGGCCCGCGGAAGCAGAACAGACCGAGCAGGATCGACAGCGCACCGCTCATGAAGGCCAGCACGCGCAGCGAGGTCGCCTTGTGCGTGCCGAAAGCGGCGACCAGTTGGAAGATGCCGCTGACGACGAGGTAGACGCCGAAGAGGACGCCGGCCACGAGGAGCGAGTGGCCGGGCCAGATCAGGACCAGGATCCCGAGGATCAGCGAGGCGATCCCGGTGACCAGGACGACCTGCCAGGCGGCCCGGGACAGCGCGTGCAGGGGGCCCTCGAACGGCGGCTCGGGCTCGTGGTGCCCGCCCGTGGGCGGTGTCGCGTGGACGCGCCGGTCGTCGTACTCACGCTCACGGCCCCACTGCGGGCCGCTGTTGGGTGCCTCGGTCATGGTCCATGCTTGGACCGCGCGGAGGACCCCCGCCAGCCGGGTGGGCCGATCGGCTTACCTCGCCCCGGCCTGCTTCCCGCCCGCCTTGGCGGCCTTCGCCGCCGCCTTCGTCTCCTGCTTGTGGGCGCGCACCTTGGCCAGCGACTCCGGTCCGGTGATGTCGGCGACGGACCGGAAGGACTTCGCCTCGCCGTACGCGCCCGCGGCCTCCCGCCACCCCGTGGGCGCGACCCCGAGCTGCTTGCCGAGCAACGCGAGGAAGATCTGCGCCTTCTGCTTGCCGAACCCCGGCAGTTCCTCCAGGCGTTGCAGCAGTTCCTGCCCCGACCGGACGTCCCGCCAGACCGCCTCCGCGTCCCCGTCGTAGTGCTCGACCAGGTACTGGCACAGCTGCAGGATCCGCTTCGCCATCGACCCCGGGTAGCGGTGCACGGCGGGTTTCTCGGAGAGCAGCGCGGCGAAGGCCTCCGGGTCCATGGCGGCGATGTCGTGCGCGTCCAGGTCGTCGGCGCCGAGCCGGTCGGCGATGGTCCGGGGGCCCTTGAACGCCCATTCCATCGGCACCTGCTGGTCGAGCAGCATCCCCACCAGGGCGGCGAGCGGGGAGCGGCCGAGCAGCGCGTCGGCCTCGGGGTCCTGGGCGAGGTGCAGCGTCACGTCCATGGGTCGATGATCTCGCGGGCTCGGGGACGGCGCGCGCCGGTGCCGGGGCGTACGGCGTGTACCGGTCCCCGAGCGTCCGGCCGTCCCCCGCTCGCGTACGATTCCCCGTGAAACTTAGGCAAGGCTTACCTAAAGTAGACCTGAAGTAGAGGGAGCCCCGGGGTGACCGCCGAGACCTACCGTGACGCCTGGGGCATCCCGCACCTGCGCGCGTCCGACGCCCGCGAACTCGCCCACGCCCAGGGCCGGGTGACCGCCCTGGACCGGGCCTGGCAGCTGGAGGTCGAACGCCACCGCTCCCGGGGCACCTCGGCCTCCTTCCTCGGCGCCGGGGCCCTGTCCTGGGACGTCCTCGCCCGCCGGGCCCGCCTCGACGACACCGCCCGCCGCTGCTTCGCCGCGCTGGAACGCCGGGACCCCGAGACCGCCGACTGGGTCCGCGCCTACGTCGACGGCGTCAACGACGGCCTGCCCGCCGGCGCCCGCCGCGCCCCCGAGTTCACCCGCACCGGCCTCACCCCGGGCCGCTGGCGGCCGTGGACCCCGCTGGCCGTCTGGCTCGCCACCCACATCCTGTTCGCCGGTTTCCCCGCCAAGCTCTGGCGCGAGCAGGCGGTACGGCACCTGGGCCGCGACGCCGTCCGCCTCTTCGCCACCGACGGCCCCGGCACGGCCGGCAGCAACGGCTGGCTGCTCACCGGGGCCCGCACGGCGAGCGGTCACGCCATCGTCGCCGGTGACCCGCACCGGTTCATCGAGGACCCCGGCGTCTATCAGCAGATCCGCCTGTCCTGCCCCGAGTTCGACGTCGTCGGACTCGCCGTCCCCGGCGTCCCCGGCATCGCCCACTTCGGCCACACCGGCACGGCCGCCTGGGCCATCACCAACGCCATGGCTGACTACCAGGACCTCTACCGCGAACGGCTGCGGCGCACCGGCGCCGGCGTGGAGGCCCTCGGCCCGGACGGCCACTGGCACCGGGCCGCACGGCACACGGAGACCGTGGAGATCGCGGGCGAGCCGCCCGTCGAGATCGAGCTGATCGAAACACCCCGCGGCCCGGTGATCGCCGGCGGTCCGGAGGGCCTGGAGGCGGGGCTCACCCCCGAGCGTCCACACCCCCCCCAAGCCGCCGAAGGCGACGTCGAGGCGCTCGCCCTGCGCTACCCGCCGCGCGTCACGGAGGACCTCGGTCTCAGCGCTCTGCTCCCCCTCCTGCGCGCTCGCACCGTCGCCGACATCGACCGGGCCCTGGACGCCTGGGCCGAGCCCGTCAACGTCGTACAGGCCGCCGACACCCGGGGCCACACCCTCCACCGCGTCGCCGGCCGCGTCCCCCTCCGCGCCGAGGCCAACCGGCTCCACCCGGTCCCCGCCTGGCAGCCCGGCCACGACTGGCAGGGCACGCACCGGACGCCGTACGCCGAACCGGCCGACGGCATCGCGGTGATGGCCAACCAACGCGGCCTGGCCACGCCCCTCGGCGTCGAGTTCGCCCCACCGCACCGCGCCGACCGCATCCGCGCCCTCCTCGGCACCCGCCGCTCCTGGACCGCCGACGCCATGCCCGCGATCCACACCGACACCCACCTCGGCTCCGCCGCGCCCCTCCTCGACCACCTCGCCGCCCTCGACGGACTCACCCCCGAAGCGGCCCGCCTCCGCGACCGCCTGCTCGCCTGGAACCGCCACATGGACGCCGGCAGCACCGACGCGGCGGCCTACGCGGCCGTGCGCTCCGCCGTCGTACGCCACCTCGCCGCGCACCCGGTGTTCGCCCCGCTCGCCGAACCCCCCGCCTACCCCGAGGTCCTGCTTCCCTGGCTGGCCCTCGTCCCCCGCATCGGCCACGCCCTCGAACACCTGCTGCGCGCCGAGGAGTTGTACGGCATCGACCGCCCGGCCACCGTCCGCGCCGCCCTGGAGGAGGTGGCCGCCCAGCCCCCGCACGGCACCTGGTCCGACACCCACCGCCTGAGCCCCTGGCGCGCACTGCCGGCCCCGGAGCCGTCCGCGGAACCCGGTCTCGCCGGCGACCACGACTGCGTGCTCTGCACCTCCGCCGTCCCCGGCCTCACCGACCGCGCCGCCCGCGGCCCCGCCGCCCGCTACATCTGGGACCTGGCCGACCGCGACAACAGCCGCTGGGTGGTCCCCTTCGGCGCCGACGGCGTCCCCGGCACCCCTCACCACACCGACCAACTCCCCCTCTGGCTCACGGGAGAACTGGCTCCGATCGTCACCGACTGGGCCCTGCTGGAACCCGACCGCACCGAGGAGACCGATGTCTGACCTGTACGAACACCACATCGACGGCTACGGCACCGTCCGTGTCCGCCCCCTCGACCCGGCGGCCGACGCGACCGTGGTCCACGCCTGGGTGCGTGCGGAACGCGCCGCCTTCTGGGGCATGACCGGCCTCACCCGGGACCAGGTCGCCGAGACCTACGCCCACATGGCGACCCTCGACACCCACCACGCCCGCCTCGTCACCAAGGACGGCACGCCGGCCGCCCTGCTCCAGACGTACGAACCGGCGGCCGACCGGGTCGGCGAGTGCTACGACGTACGCCCCGGCGACCTCGGCGTCCACGTCCTCCTCGCCCCCGCCGGCCCCGCCGGACCCCGGCCCGGCTGGACCACCGCGCTGCTGACGGCGATGACGGCGTACGCGCTGCTCGGCCTCGACCGGCGACGGCTCGTGGTCGACCCGGACGTGCGCAACACCAAGGCCATCGACCGCTTCGAGCGCCAGGGCTTCGTCCGCGGACCGGCGGTCGTCCTCCCCGAGGTGGACGTCCCCGACGTCCACCTGCCCGAGAAGCACGCCCAACTCGCCTTCCTCGAGCGGGCGGTAGCCTTCCCCGGGTGACGACGACGCCACACGAGCTGATCGCCCACTACGGACTCGAACCGATCCCCCGCGAGGGCGGACTGTTCCGGCAGACGTGGGCGGGGCCCGAGCGGCCGGACGGCCGGCCCGAGGGCTCCGCCATCGTCGCCCTGCTCACCGCGGACGACTTCTCCGCCCTGCACCGCCTCCCCGCCGACGAGATCTGGCACTTCTACCTCGGTGACCCGCTCCACCTGCTGCTCCTCGCCCCGGACGGCACCACCCGCAGCACCGTCCTCGGCCCCGACCTGCGCTCGGGACAGCACCTCCAGCTGACCGTGCCGGCCCGCACCTGGATGGGCGCGCGGGTGGCGCCGGGCGGCGCCTGGACGTTCTTCGGCTGCACGATGGCCCCCGGATTCACCTACGCGGACTACGAACACGGGAACTCCGAGGAGCTGACGGCGCGTTACCCCTCCGAAGCCGCCCGCATCACGGAACTGTGCCGTCCATGACCCTGCTCGACGGACAGACCGCCCTGGTGACCGGCGCGGGTGGCGGCATCGGCCGCGCCATCGCCCTGCGCTTCGCCCAGGAAGGTGCCGCGGTGGCCCTGCACTGCCGTACGGCGGTCGCCTCGGCCGGGGAAGTGGCCGCCCGCATCCGGGAGTCGGGCGGCGAGGCCGTCGTGCTCCGGGCGGACCTGACGGACGAGGACGCCTGTCACCGGCTGGTCCGGGAGACCACGGACTGGTCCGGTGGCCGACTCACCGCCCTCGTCAACAACGCCGCCGTCCAGCCGGTCCAGCCCCTGCCCGGCATGACGGCGGCGCAGTGGCGCACCGTCGTCGACACCAATCTCACCAGCGTCTTCGCCTGCACCCAGGCCGCCGCCGCCCATCTGCGCGAGCACGGCGGCGGCACCATCACCCACCTCGCCTCCATCGAGGCCGCCCACCCCGCCCCCGGCCACGCGCACTACGGCGCGGCCAAGGCCGCGGTGGTCATGCACGCCCGCGCGGCGGCCCTGGAGTACGGCCCGGCGGGCATCCGCGTCAACACGGTCTCGCCCGGCCTGATCGACCGCGAGGGCCTGGCGGAGACCTGGCCGGAAGGCGTACGGCGCTGGCTCGCCGCCGCCCCCACCGGCCGCCTCGGCCGCGCCGAGGACGTGGCCGACGCCTGCGTGTTCCTGGCCTCGCCGCTGGCGTCCTGGATCACCGGTCACGACCTGGTGGTGGACGGCGGGGTCTCGGCGCGGCCGACCTGGTGAGCAGCCGGAGCCCCGGCCCGGCCGGCCCGGTGAGCACGGCGGCCGATCTCTCCGTACCTGTACGAGGCACACGGTCGCGCGGGGACGGAGGGAACGACGTGCACCAGACACGCCAGGACCGGGAGCGGGACCGCGGCCAAGGCCGGGAACCACGCCGGCCAACACTTCTCCGGACCTCTGTGCGCACATCTCCGCGAACACCCCTCCCGACCTCCCTCCGGGCACGCCCGCGACCGGCCCTGCGCCACCTGACGCTCCTCTGCACGGCCGTCCTCCTGCTCCTGCTCGGCACCGCGGCCCCCGCCTCGGCCCACGCCGCCCTGCGCCGGAGCGACCCCTCCGACGGCACGGTCCTGAAGACGGCCCCCCGGCAGGTGACCCTGACCTTCAGCGAGTCGGTCGGTCTGCTCGACGACTCCTTCCGGATCTACGACCCCCGTAACCACCGGATCCGCACCGGCCCCGCCGAGCACGCCTCGGGCCGCTCCGCCACCGCCCGCGTCCCCCTGCCGGCCAGGCTCGCCACCGGCACCTACACGGTGGCCTGGCGGGTGGTGTCGGCGGACAGCCACCCGGTGTCCGGCGCGCTCACCTTCTCGGTCGGCAAGCGCACCGCGACCACGGCGAGCCCCGTCGCGGACGACACGGAGAACCCGGCGACGGCGGCCCTGTACAACATCGCCCGCTACCTCGCCTATCTCTCCCTGGCCCTGCTGCTCGGCACGGCGGCGTTCGTGGCGTACTGCCGCCCGCGCGTGACGTCCCCGCTGCGCACCCCCGCCCTGGCCGCCGCCGTGACGCTCCTCGCCTCGACGGCGGCCCTGTTCCTGCTGCGGGCCCCGTACGAGGAGGGCACGTCCCCGGTGACGGCCCTGTCCCTGTCCGCGCTCACCCGGACGGCGACGACCCGGCCCGGCGAGCTGCTCCTCGCCCGGCTGGCGCTGCTGCTCCTGGCCGGGGCCGGCGCGGCCCTCCTGCGGGCCCGCCGCAGAAGGCTGCCCCGCCGTACGGCCCTCGCCGTGTCCGCGGCCCTCACCCTCCCGCTGGCCCTGACGTGGACGACGGCCGAACACGCCTCCGCGGGCCTCCAGGTCCCGCTGGCGATCACCTCGGCGACCCTGCACCTGCTGGCCATGGCGGCCTGGCTGGGCGGCCTGGCGGCGCTGCTGCGCACCCTGCGGCGCACGGCACACGACCCGGCCGCCCTCCCCGTGCCGGTCCTCACCCGGTTCTCCCGCCTGGCGCTCGCCTCGGTGACGGTCCTGGCCCTCACCGGCGTCTACCAGTCCTGGCGGGGCCTGGGCTCCTGGCAGGCGCTCACGGACACCACGTACGGCCGCACCCTGCTGGCCAAACTGGCCGCGGTGACGGCCCTGCTGCTGGCAGCGGCCTGCTCCCGCACCTGGACGAAACGCCTGACCCGGCACTCACCGGCCTCGGCCCCGTCCCCGCAGCGCGCCCGCACCCCCGAACCGGCCACCGTCCCCTCGGCACCCCCCTCGCCGGCACCCCCCTCGCCGGCACCGTCCCCGCCCCCGGACCGGCCCGCCCCGCCCCCCGCCGTCTCCTTCCACCTCCTCCGCCGCTCGGTGCTGGCCGAGGCGGCCGTGGCCGGTGTCGTGCTGGCCCTGACGACCCTCCTGACGACCACCCCGCCCGGCCGCACGGCGACGCAGGCGGCCGACTCCCCGGCGCCGACGTCCGGCATCGCCACGGCCTCGGTCACGACGATCCCGTTCGACGTCGGCACGCCCGGCGGTCACGGCAGCGTCCAGATCACCCTGGATCCGGGCCGGGTCGGCGGGAACTCCGTCCAGGCGGTCGTCTACGGCCCCGACGGCGGCCTCTCCACGGTCCCCGAACTCCGGATCACCCTCACCCTCCCCGCCCAGCGGATCGGCCCCCTGGACACCAAGGTCACCGACCGCGGCGGCTACTGGGCCGCGGACTCCTTCGACCTGCCGATCCCGGGCCGCTGGACCCTGAAGGCGACGGTACGGGTCTCCGCCCTGGACCAGGTGACCGTCTCGGCACCGCTGCGGGTGGCGGGATAGGCCGAAACACGGAATGGCTCCACGGAGGACTGGCTACTCGTTCCGCACGGGGTTCGGCAGACAGCCCCGCAGGGCTCTCCGGGCGTGTGCTCGGGGAGCCTGCCCGCACGGCCGTCCACGACATGACAGCGCTCGCGAGGCAGCGCAGGCTGGGGCAGGGGTGAGGAGACGAAAGGTCACTCATGCCGCGATCCATGCGCGCGCTCGTCGCCACAGAGGTCGGCGAGCCGAACGATGTCCTGCGGCTGGAATCCCGGCCTGTTCCCACGGCAGAAGCCGGCCAGGCGTTGATCCGGGTGAAGGCGACCCCGATCCACGCCAGCGATCTGCACGTGCTGCGTGGTCGCTACGGATTCCTCCCCGAGTTCCCCACCGTCGGCGGGCACATGGAATGCGTGGGCCGTATCGAGGCCCTGGGGCCGGACACCGAGGGACTGGAGATCGGCGAGCGCGTCGTGGCCGTCGCCGTCCCGGCCGTACCCGGGCCGCGCGTGGCCGGCACCTGGCAGGAGTACCTCGTCGCCGATACGCACAGGCTTCTGCCGGTCCCCGACCGGCTGAGCGACTCCAGCGCCTGCCAACTCGCTGTCAACCCGTTGACCGCGCTCCTCCTGGTGACGCGTGAACTCGAGGCACAGCCGGGCGAATGGCTGTTGCAGACGGCGGCGGGCTCCACCGTCGGCCGGCTCGTCATCCAGCTGGCCAGGCATCTGGGTGTGCGCACGATCAACGTGGTGCGGCGGCGCGATGCCGTCGACGAGATCAAGGCGCTCGGTGGCGACGAGGTCATCTGCACCGAGGACGAGGACCTGGTGCAGCGGGTCGCTGAGATCGCCGGACCGGCCGGCGTGCGCAAGGCCGTCGACTGTGTCGCGGGCCCCGTAGGTGCCCAGGTGTCCCAGGCCTTGGCTCCGGGAGGAGAGGTCGTGGTCTACGGCGCCCCTCTCGCCCCATCGGCAGACCGACCCGGCGGCGCTGACGATCCCGCTGTCGGCGCGCTCGGTCATCTACGAGACCAAGGTGGTCCGCGGCTTCTGGCTGAACCGCTGGTTCGGCACCGCCTCACCCGCGGATGCGCTGAGCGCGCTGTCCGAGGTCCGCGGTCTCGTCGCCGACGACGTGCTGAGCATCCCCCGAGGCCGGCCGTTCCCGCTCGAACGCTTCACCGAAGCCGTCTCGTTCGCCGAGACACCCGCTCACGGCGCCAAACCGCTCCTCGTCCTCGAGGACGGCCGGGACGAAGGCGACGCGTAGGGCGCCGGGGGCGCCCGCACGCCATGTGACGGGAGTCATGCTCCGCGAGGGCGCCCGGCGAGTCACCCAGCGAGTCGGAACCGAGAACGACAACGTCGAAGGGCCCCACTGCGAACAGTGGGGCCCTTCGACAACGTGCCCGGTGAGGCACTGGCGGAGGATACGAGATTCGAACTCGTGAGGGGTTGCCCCCAACACGCTTTCCAAGCGTGCGCCCTAGGCCTCTAGGCGAATCCTCCGCCGGAAACATTACATGACCGAGGGGAGTGCTCGCGAACCCGTTCCCGCAGGCCGTCCTCGGGTGCGGTCCGCGGCCCGCCTCGGGTACAGATCGCGGCCCGCGATCGGGTACTGTGGGGCGCAGCCCCTCACGTGGCGCTATCTGACTGAACTCCCCCAGGGCCGGAAGGCAGCAAGGGTAAGTCGGCTCTGGCGGGTGCGTGGGGGGCCCTTGCGTTTCCCCGAGGACGCGGGAAATGCGGTGGACCGCCGAGGGGGCGGGCGTCTCGGGCGGAGCCCGTTGTCAGTGGGCGCCTATAACCTCGTATGCGTGTCGTCTCTCGCCCTGTACCGCCGCTATCGCCCGGAGACCTTCGCGGAGGTCATCGGGCAGGAGCATGTCACCGACCCGCTGCAGCAGGCGCTGCGGAACAACAGGGTCAATCACGCGTACCTGTTCAGCGGGCCGCGTGGGTGCGGGAAGACCACCAGCGCGCGCATCCTCGCCCGCTGCCTGAACTGTGAGCAGGGACCCACTCCCACCCCCTGCGGGGAGTGCCAGTCCTGCCGGGACCTCGCGCGCAACGGCCCGGGCTCGATCGACGTCATCGAGATCGACGCGGCCTCCCACGGTGGTGTGGACGACGCCCGTGACCTGCGTGAGAAGGCCTTCTTCGGCCCCGCCGGCAGCCGGTACAAGATCTACATCATCGACGAGGCCCACATGGTCACGTCTGCCGGCTTCAACGCGCTGCTGAAGGTGGTCGAGGAGCCGCCGGAGCATCTGAAGTTCATCTTCGCCACCACCGAGCCCGAGAAGGTCATCGGCACCATCCGGTCCCGGACCCACCACTACCCCTTCCGGCTCGTGCCGCCCGGCACCCTGCGCGACTACCTCGCCGAGGTGTGCGGGCGGGAGGACATCCCGGTCGAGGAGGGCGTGCTCCCGCTCGTCGTGCGTGCCGGCGCCGGTTCCGTGCGTGACTCCATGTCCGTCATGGACCAGCTCCTCGCCGGTGCCGGCGAGGCCGGTGTGACGTACGCCATGGCGACCTCGCTGCTCGGGTACACCGACGGTTCCCTGCTCGACTCCGTCGTCGAGGCCTTCGCCACCGGTGACGGGGCCGCGGCCTTCGAGGTCGTGGACCGGGTCATCGAGGGGGGCAACGACCCGCGCCGGTTCGTCGCCGACCTCCTGGAGCGGCTGCGCGACCTGGTGATCCTCGCCGCCGTGCCGGACGCGGTGGAGAAGGGGCTCCTGGACGCCCCGGCCGACGTCCTGGAGCGCATGCAGGTCCAGGCCTCCACCTTCGGTGCCGCCGAGCTGAGCCGCGCCGCCGACCTGGTCAACGAGGGCCTGACAGAGATGCGCGGCGCCACCTCGCCCCGCCTCCAGCTGGAGCTGATCTGCGCGCGCGTGCTGCTTCCCGCCGCCTACGGCGACCAGCGCTCGGTGATGGCCCGTCTCGACCGCATCGAGCGCGGCGTCAGCTTCTCGGCCGGCGCCGGCGCGCCAGCCATGGGCTACGCCCCCGGACCCGAGGCCCACGGCGGCGTGCCCGTCCCGCCTGGCGGCGGTGCGGCCGCCGCCCGGGCGGCCGTGCGGTCGGGGGGCCCGCAGGCCTCGGGGGCTCCGGGAGGGACCCCGGGAGCGGTGCAGGGGCCGGGAGCCGTCGGCGCCCCGGCCGCCGCCCCTGCGCCCGCTTCCGCCCCGGCACCGGCACCCACCCCCGCCCCGGCCGCTGCCTCAGCCCCCCTGTCTGCGGCCGAGGAGGCCCCGGCCCCGGCACCCGCAGCCGCGCAGTCCCCCGCTCCTGCCCCCGCCGAGCCCGTCGCGCCCTCCCCGTCCGCTCCCGGCGCCTGGCCGACCGCGGCTCCCGCGGGCGGCGGCCGACGTCCCGGTGGCTGGCCCACGGCCGCATCCGCGGGGAGCGGCGGCCGGCCCTCCCCGGCGCCCGCCGCCGCGGCCCCGGCCGGTGCCCCGCCTTCCGGCTCCCCGCAGGCGGCCCCGCCGCAGGCCGCCGGGTACACGCCCCCGGCCGGTGGCCTCGACCCCCGCATGCTCTGGCCGAACATCCTGGAGGCGGTCAAGAACCGCCGCCGCTTCACCTGGATCCTGCTCAGCCAGAACGCCCAGGTGACCGGCTTCGACGGCACCACCCTCCAGCTCGGCTTCGTCAACTCCGGGGCCCGCGACAACTTCTCCGGCAGCGGCAGCGAGGACGTGCTGCGGCAGGCGCTGGCCGAGCAGTTCAACGTGCAGTGGAAGATCGAGGCGATCGTCGACCCGTCCGGTGGTGGCTCCGCGCCCCCGCCCGCGGGCGGCTCGCCGGGTTACGGCGGCGGGGGCGGCTACGGCGGTGCGCCGGCCGGTGGCACCGGCCACGGCGGTGCGCCTGCCGGCGGCGGTGGTGGCTACGGCGCCCAGTCCGCCGCCCGCCCGGCAGCGCCTCCGTCGGCACTGCAGCCGCCTGCCGCTCCTCAGGGCGGCTCGGCGGCGGCACCCGCCCGCCCGGCCCCGCAGCCCGCCGCGGCGCCCGAGCCGCCGGCTCCGGTCGCCCCCGAGGACGACATCCCCGAGGACGACGATCCGGACCTGGACGAGTCGGCCCTGTCCGGCCACGAGCTGATCGTCCGGGAACTGGGGGCGACGGTGGTGGAGGAGTTCTCGAACGAGTAGGGCCCGGCCCGCCGGGACCGGTGCCGAGCGACCCGCGCCCCGCGCTCTTGGAGGAAGCCCCAACTCCACCGGCGCCCGAGCTTCGGCGACCTTGCCAGTAGGCTGACCCCGTGAAGGTCCTCGTCATCGGCAGCGGCGCCCGCGAACACGCCCTGTGCCGCTCCCTGTCCCTCGACCCCGACGTCACCGCGCTGTACTGCGCCCCCGGCAACGCCGGCATCGCCGAGGTCGCCGAGCTGCACCAGGTCGACGCGCTCGACGGCACGGCGGTCGCCGAGCTGGCCGGCCGCCTCGGCGCCGAGCTGGTCGTCGTAGGCCCGGAGGCCCCGCTGGTCGCCGGGGTGGCCGACGCCGTGCGCGCGGCCGGCATCCCGGTCTTCGGCCCGTCCGGTGAGGCCGCCCGGCTGGAGGGGTCCAAGGCCTTCGCCAAGGACGTCATGGCGGCGGCCGCGGTGCCGACCGCCCGCTCCTACGTCTGCACGACGGCCGAGGAGATCGCCGAGGCCCTGGACGCCTTCGGTGCCCCCTACGTCGTCAAGGACGACGGCCTGGCCGCTGGCAAGGGCGTGGTCGTCACCGACGACATCGAGGCCGCCAAGGCGCACGCCGCCGCCTGCGACCGCGTGGTCATCGAGGAGTTCCTTGACGGCCCCGAGGTCTCCCTGTTCGCCGTCACCGACGGCGAGACGGTCGTCCCGCTCCAGCCCGCCCAGGACTTCAAGCGCGCCCTGGACGGCGACGAAGGCCCGAACACCGGTGGCATGGGCGCGTACTCGCCGCTGCCGTGGGCCGACCCGAAGCTGGTCGAGGAGGTGCTGCAGTCGGTGCTGCAGCCGACGGTCGACGAGCTGCGCCGCCGCGGCACCCCGTTCTCCGGCCTGCTCTACGCGGGGCTGGCGATCACCTCGCGCGGGGTGCGGGTGATCGAGTTCAACGCCCGCTTCGGCGACCCCGAGACCCAGGTCGTGCTGGCACGGCTGCAGACGCCGCTGGCCGGTCTCCTCATGGCCGCCGCGACCGGCCACCTCGCCGACCTGGCACCCCTGCGCTGGAGCGAGGAGGCGGCCGTCACCGTCGTCGTCGCCTCGCACAACTACCCCGGCACCCCTCGTACGGGCGACCCGATCACCGGCCTGGACCAGGTGGCCGCCGAGGACGCCCCGCACGCGTACGTGCTGCACGCCGGGACCAGGCGCGACGGCGACGCGGTCGTCAGCGCGGGCGGACGCGTGCTGTCCGTCACGGCCGTCGGCGAGGACCTTGCTCAGGCGCGCGAGCGGGCGTACCGGGCGGTGGACCGCATCCGCCTGGACGGCTCCCAGCACCGCACGGACATCGCGGCGAAGGCGGCGCAGGCGTAGGCGTCCTCGACGGCCGTAGCGGCGCATTCTCGACTTGATCGGGCCCCGGAGCGGAATCCGGGGCCCGATCTTTGCTGTCTGTCACCCAGCTCTGACCAAAGCCATTCCATCGAGTGAGCAATCGCCTATATGGCTGACGGGGGCCAGGGCCCCAACTAGGGTGCCGCGCAAGCGTTCCGGCACTTGGCCCACCGGCATTGCGATGTCAGTGGCGGGTGCCACAGTGGGGGAGTGAGCAACACCAGGACAGCACGGCATCGACAGGGAGGGGGTGAGGTCGGCTCGTGACCGGAATCGGTGTGGAGATGGGCGCGCAGGCGGCGCGCTCCCGCGCCCTCGCCGTGCTGCGGGTGCGGGGCCGGGCGCTGGCCGTGGCCCTGCTGCCCGCGGGTGCGGCCGTGATCCTGCTGACCGGTGGCGCCACCGGTCATCTCACCGGCCCGGGCTGGGACGGCGTCCGCTGGGCCGCGTGCGTGCTCGCCGTGCTGGTGCTGCTGGCCGCCGCCGGCATCGCCCTGGTCGTGGCGCGGGCCCGCCCCGCGGTCAGCCCGACGGTGCCGGTACCGGAGGAGTCCGCCCCGGACCTGTACCGGATGGTGCGTGACCTCGCCGACCGCCTCGACGTGCCCGCTCCCTCGGCCATAGCGCTCACCCCGGACTGCGACAGCTGGCTGGAGGACCGCGCCCATTCGGCCCACGGCCCGCCCCCGAGCCCGGCGGCGGACGAGATAGCGGGCCCGGGCCCGGGTCACCGTCGCGCCCCCGTCGCGCCGGTCCTGGTCATCGGCTCCCCGTTCCTGTGGTGGATGCGGGTCGGCGAGCTGCGCGCGGTCCTCGCCCCGGTCATCGCGGGTACGGGCCCCTCGGCGCACCCCGACATAGCCGCCGCCCGTCGTTTCGTGCGCGGGCTGGACGCGGCGGTGGCCGTGGCCGCGACGCCGGGCCGCTGTCCGGCGACCCGAGGGGTGTGCGCCGTCCTCGGCTCGGTGGCCCGGCTGCTGCTGCGGGGCTGCCGCGAGCATGCGACGCAGATGGAGCGCGGGGTCGCCGCGGCGGCGGCCGAGCGGGCACAGGCGGTGGACTACGGCCTCAGGATCGTCGCCCAGGAGCAGGTGGGCCTCGCCTACGCCGGTTGGGACCGGCTGCTGACCAGGGTCGCGCTGCCCGCCTGGCGGATGGGCCGCTGGCCGTCCCGGCTGGACGCGGGCGTGGTCGCGGCGCTGACCGAGCTGTCCCGGCGCGACCGGCTGGCCGAGGGCTTCGCCTCCCGCCTCGGCGAGCGCCCCGCCTGCGACCTGCTGGAGGAGCCCGGCGCGATCGACGAGGCCGCCTCCCTCCTCGCCGCCCGCCTCTTCCACGGCGGCCCCGCGGAGACCGGCCCCGACTGGGCCCCGGTGGAGTGGCAGGCCTATCCGGAAGAGGTCGTGGACCGCACCTGGCGCGCCGACGCGGCCCGTCTGCACCGGGTCCTGGACTCCCTGGGCGTCCGCCCGTCCCTCGACCCCTCGACCCCCGACCCCGGCGGCGCCACCCTCTCCCGGGTCCTGGACCACCTCACCGAACCCAATGCCCCCGCGGCGCTGCTCCACCCCCCGGACCCCGATCCCCACACCAGTCCCGGGCCCACCGAAGGGACGGCTTCCGGCCCCGCAGCCCCCGAGCCCGGGCCCGCCGGGCAGACCGTCCCCGCCCCGCTCGCCGAGTCCGGGCCCGGCGAGGAAACAGCCCACGCGGTCCTGAGCGCCGAGCCGCCCCCGGCCGAGGCCACCGCCCCAGGTGCCCCCCAGGTCCATCCTGGCGCCGACGAGAGGCCCGCCCACGGGGTCCACCACCCCGGGCAGCCCTCCACCGAGGCCATCGGCCCAGGCCCCACCACCGAGCCCGACCCCGGGCCGTCCCGGAGGTCTGCCCCCACGGCCCCGGGCACCGAGCCGACCTCGCCGGACAGCACCACCGCCGACGCCTCGGATGCCGCACCGCATCAGGCCGAGGGCACCGCTCCCGGCGCCTGCCGGTCCGGCCCCGGGCCCTCTGACCAGGCTGCCCCCACGGCCCTGGGTGCCGAGCCGCCCCCGGCGAATGAGACCACCCCCGGCCCCCTCGAGGCCGAGGCCGGAGCCGCCGTGCCCGTCTCGGCGGCCATCCCTCGGGACGCCGTCGCGCCCGTCCCGGCCGGCGCCGATCCCACCACCGAGCCCGGGCCCGCCGAAGTCCCCGCCACTCCCGTTGAAGCGACAGCCCTCCACCCCGACGACGACACCGACCCCGGTACCGAGCGCAGTGCTGTTCTCGCCGCTGGGCTCAGTGCGGAGTTGGCTCGTGAGGAGGCTGCCGTGCCGCGAGGGGCGTCCGCCGCCGGGCGGTGTCCCGAGAGCGCGCTGTGGGACGACGGCGGGCTGCCGCTGTTCCCGCTCCAACCCCCGAGAACCGGCCGCGATCTGCTCGCCGACCACGTCACGGCGATGGTGTGCTGCGCGGCCGTGGACACCGCCGGCGCGCTCCCCGCCCTGGACTGGCTGGACGGCCCCTCCCTGCTGCTGGACGGCGAGCGGGCCGCCGATCTGGCGCCCAAGGTCCGCAGCCTGATCGAGGAGGGAGACCCGGGCCCGCTGCGCGACTGGCTGGCCGCCTCCGGGATACGCCCCGAGAAGCCCGTACGGCTCGTCTGACCCGCGCCGCACCCCCGTACACAGGCAGCCGTACCCCCAGCCGTACGCCACTCCCGCACACCGTCGTAACGGAGAAGCGACTTCCACTTCAGGTCAATTCGCAACGACTAGTGACCGAGCCCGTGCGTTATGTGATGTGCTGGGACCGACCACGCCTTTGGCAAAGGCTTGCGACATACGACAGCCCGACCGAGCACAGCGCGCACGGCCAGCCCAAGGGCGTACCCGCAGACCAGCACACCGAGACAGCTCACGGGGGCATGAGGGAGGGGAGCGACCATGGCCTCGGACCACATCCGCCGCTGGGAGTCCGGAGCACTCGCGCACGCCGTCACGGACCCCTTCGGCCAGGGCCCGGTGCCCTGGCTGCGCGGCAGTGAGACCTATTTCGACGACACAGGTCACGTCGTGCCCTGGTACGTGGACCCGAGCCAGCCGCAGCCGACCGGTGAGAACCCGCGCGTCCCGGCACCCCGCTCGTCCGGTTCCGGACCCCGCTCGGCCGACGACGTGCACCGCCAGATCAAGGGCTTCACCTCCACCGGCGCGGTCACGCCCGGCGAGGCGATCGACTTCCACATCACGGTCGAGCGGCCCCAGGAGTTCAGCGTCGACATCTACCGGATCGGCCACTACGGCGGCGACGGCGCATCCAAGATCACCACCAGCCCCCGGCTGTCCGGCATCGTGCAGCCTCAGCCGCTGGCCGCCGACCGCACGGTCTCCTGCCACCACTGGTGGCTGTCCTGGCGCCTCCAGGTGCCCTCCCACTGGAGCATCGGCGCCTATGTGGCCGTCCTGACCACCTCGGACGGCTACCGCTCCCACGTTCCGTTCACGGTCCGCGACGACCATCCCGCCGACCTGCTCCTGCTGCTGCCGGACATCACCTGGCAGGCGTACAACCTGTACCCGGAGGACGGCCGCACCGGTGCCAGCCTCTACCACGCCTGGGACGAGAAGGGCTGCCTGCTGGGCGAGGCCGACGCGGCGACCACGGTCTCCTTCGACCGCCCCTACGCCGGCGCGGGCCTCCCGCTCCACGTGGGGCACGCCTACGACTTCATCCGCTGGGCCGAGCGCTACGGCTACGACCTCGCCTACGCCGACGCCCGCGACCTGCACGCCGGCCGCGTCGACCCCGCCCGCTACCGGGGCCTGGTCTTCCCCGGGCACGACGAGTACTGGTCGGTGCCGATGCGCCGGGCCGTCGAGGAGGCCCGCGACCGTGGCACCTCGCTGGTCTTCCTCTCCGCCAACACCATGTACTGGCAGGTGGAGCTGGGCCCTTCCCCGTCGGGAGTGCCCGACCGGCTACTGACCTGCCGCAAGCGCAAGGGGCCCGGAAAGCCGGTGCTGTGGCGGGAGATCGACCGGCCCGAGCAGCAGCTGGTCGGCATCCAGTACGCAGGCCGCGTCCCCGAGCCGCACCCGTTGATCGTCCGCAACGCCGGCCACTGGCTGTGGGAGGCGACCGGCGCGCACGAGGGCGACGAGATCGAGGGCCTGGTGGCCGGCGAGGCCGACCGGTACTTCCCGCGCACCGCGCTGCCCGAGCACGACGAGCGCATCCTGCTCGCGCACTCTCCCTACACCGACAACGACGGTGTCCGGCGTCACCAGGAGACCTCCCTGTACCGCGCCCCCTCCGGCGCCTGGGTGTTCGCCTCCGGCACCTTCGCCTGGTCCCCGGCCCTGGACCGTCCCGGCCATGTGGACCCCAGGATCCAGCGCGCCACGGCGAACCTGCTCGACCGCATCTGCAAACGCGACTGATCAAACGGAGCGTCTGCGACCCCCCTGGCCGAAACCGATCGCCCCGATAAGGGAGAATCGAGGCACTTGGACAGAACCACGGGGAGGAACCGTGTCCGGATTCGTAGAAAAGCCCGAGCCGATCCAGGTTCCGGGCCTGGTGCACCTGCACACCGGCAAGGTGCGCGAGCTGTACCAGAACGAGGCGGGCGACCTCGTGATGGTCGCCAGCGACCGCATGTCCGCCTACGACTGGGTGCTGCCCACCGAGATCCCCGACAAGGGCCGCATCCTCACCCAGCTCTCCCTGTGGTGGTTCGACCAGCTGCGCGACCTGGCCACCAACCATGTGATCAGCACCGAGCTGCCCGCGGGCGCCCCGGCCGACTGGGCGGGCCGCACGCTGGTCTGCAAGTCGCTGAAGATGGTCCCGGTGGAGTGCGTGGCCCGTGGCTACCTCACCGGCTCCGGCCTGCTCGAGTACGAAGAGTCCCGTACGGTCTGCGGCCTCGCCCTCCCCGAAGGCCTGGTCGACGGCTCGGAGCTGCCCGCCCCGATCTTCACCCCGGCCACCAAGGCCGAGGTCGGCGAGCACGACGAGAACGTCTCCTACGAGGAGGTCGCCCGCCAGGTCGGCGCCGAGACCGCTGCCCAGCTGCGCCAGGCCACGCTCGCCGTGTACTCCCGGGCCCGTGACATCGCCCGGGACCGGGGGATCATCCTGGCCGACACCAAGTTCGAGTTCGGCTTCGACGGCGACTCGCTCGTCCTCGCCGACGAGGTCCTCACTCCGGACTCCTCCCGGTTCTGGCCGGCCGACCAGTGGCAGCCGGGCCGCGCGCAGGCCTCGTACGACAAGCAGTTCGTCCGGAACTGGCTGACCTCCGCCGCGTCCGGCTGGGACCGCAAGAGCGAGCAGCCCCCGCCGCCGCTGCCGCAGGAGGTCGTGGAGGCGACGCGGCAGAAGTACGTGGAGGCGTACGAGCGCCTGACGGGTGCCGGCTGGCGCTGACCCGCCCCGCCCCCGGGAGACCGGGGGCAACGCAAAAGGCCCCCGGTCTCCCGGGGGCCTTGCTGGAGCGGACGACGAGGCTCGAACTCGCGACCTCAACCTTGGCAAGGTTGCGCTCTACCAACTGAGCTACGTCCGCACTGCGCCGTGGCGCGAGAGCAACTATACCCAACCTCGGTCGCGCGCGTGACGCACTCCCGTATGAGGGCTCCCGCCCCGAGCGGCGTGACGATCGAAGAGTGTGGTTCCGGGGGCGCAGCGGCCCCCTCGGCGGTCACCGCACCGGGCGCCCCGTCGGTGGCCGGCCGCACCGTCTCGGCCTTCCGCGCACCCGGCGGCGAGCCCGCGGAGGGCGTCACGGCGCCGGCCAACTCCGGGGCGGACAGTGGTTTTCGGCGTGCGCGGTCCGGCTGTGCCCGTCGATCCGCCGGGCACCGGCCATCTCGCTCCGTGCCCCCCCCCCGCCCGCCACCGGGAGGCGTCGCTCCCGATGGCGATCGGCGTCCGCGGGCCGGGCAGTTCGGGGTGCGGAGATGTGGCGACGTTCACATGATTCGTGATCGGGTGGGAAAACAGGCCGGAGATCAATCCTGAGATCAACGAAAAGACCCCGGTCCAGTGGACCGGGGTCTTTTTCCCGAGCGGACGACGAGGCTCGAACTCGCGACCTCAACCTTGGCAAGGTTGCGCTCTACCAACTGAGCTACGTCCGCACTGCTCCCGACCGGCTCCCACCGATCGGTGCGAACACCAGCCTACCTGATCCACAAGAGTGGTCGTGACCGGTGTCAGAGCGGGTGACAGGAATCGCACACTGCGCCTTCCCCCTGGAAGGGGGATGTTCTACTACTGAACTACACCCGCATGGTCCTCGGGATCCGGCCTTTCGGCCTCGCCCCTCGGCGTGCTGCAGACATTAGCTGATCAGCAGGGGGGTTGCGCAAGTCGGTTCCCCCGCACGGCCCGGTGTCTGCCAAGTGCACGGACCTCAGGGCCCGCTGACGGACCCTGAGGACTCGCCCCTTCGCGGGCTCACTGCGCGGCGCTGAACGCCTCGTAGACCTTCTTCGGGATGCGTCCACGGGCGGGGACGTCCATCTTGTTGGCCTGGGCCCAGGCGCGGACGGCCGCCGGGTCGGGGGCGACCTCCGTCTGCTTGTACGCCTTGCCGGACCGCGAGCGCTTGCGGCCGGCCTCCACGTACGGCGCGAGCGCCTTGCGCAGTTTCTTGGCGTTGGTTTCGTTCAGGTCGATCTCGTACGACTTGCCGTCGAGTCCGAAGGCGATCGTTTCCGCCGCTTCCGAGCCGTCGATGTCGTCAAAGAGAGTGACCACGACCTTTTGCGCCACGAATATCGGTCCCTTCGTGCGGCACGTCGATACAGCTCACGGCGATGACGTGCCGAGTATCGGCTATTGCCAATTCATTTGTACAGTGCCTGGCAATGCAAAGTGAAGCCCGACTAAATCTGTCCGCGTGTCCGAGCACAATAGGCGGCCGGAGTGGACCGTCGAACTTTCCCAGAACTTTTCGCGGCGGTACGGCTTCGACACCCGATCGTGATGCGCCTCACGTAGTTTCCTACAACTCTACCCGCGTAGAAATTTTGTGCGGGTAGTCTGAAGGAACCTGCTCAGCACCACACACCGGGAGTGCCAGTGGCACGCGTCGTAGTCGACGTCATGCTCAAGCCGGAGATCCTCGACCCCCAGGGCCAGGCGGTCCAGCGTGCGCTGCCGCGCCTGGGTTTCACGGGGATCTCGGACGTACGTCAGGGAAAGCGATTCGAACTGGAAGTTGACGGGCCGGTCGACGAGGCCGCACTCGCCCGCATCCACGATCTCGCGGAATCCTTCCTCGCGAACACCGTGATCGAGGACTTCACCGTCAAGGTCGAAGAAGTGGCGGAGGCGGCCAAGTGACCGCTCGTATTGGCGTCGTCACTTTCCCCGGGAGCCTGGACGACCGGGACACCCAGCGCGCGATCCGTGTCGCGGGCGCCGAACCGGTCGCCCTGTGGCACAAGGACAAGGACCTCAAGCAGGTCGACGCCGTGGTGCTCTGCGGAGGTTTCTCGTACGGCGACTATCTGCGCGCCGGTGCCATCGCGCGCTTCTCGCCGGTGATGGAGCCGCTCGTCGAGCAGGCGAAGGCCGGTCTGCCGGTCCTCGGTATCTGCAACGGCTTCCAGATCCTCACCGAGGCCCACCTCCTCCCGGGCGCCATGCTCGGCAACGACCACCTCCACTTCATCTGCCGCGACCAGAAGCTGCGGGTGGAGAACGCGGAGACCTCCTGGACCGGCGACTACCGCCAGGGCCAGGAGATCCACATCCCGCTGAAGAACATGGACGGCCGGTACGTCGCCGACGAGTACACGCTCGACAAGCTGGAGGCGGAGGGCCGGGTGGCTTTCCGGTACCTCGACTTCAACCCGAACGGCTCGCTGCGCGACATCGCCGGCATCACCAACGAGGCGGGCAACGTCGTCGGCCTCATGCCGCACCCGGAGCACGCCGTCGAGCCGCTGATCGGTACGGGCCGTACCGACGGCCTGCCGTTCTTCACCTCGATCCTCAAGAAGCTGGTCAACGCATGAGCCGGACGCCTCTGGACACGGTCGAGCACGCGGCCGCGACCCCCGACGTCGAGCTGCCCTGGGCCGAACTCGGCCTGAAGAAGGACGAGTACGAACGGGTGGTGGAGATCCTCGGCCGCCGCCCGACCGGCGCCGAGCTCGCCATGTACTCGGTCATGTGGTCCGAGCACTGCTCGTACAAGTCCTCCAAGGTCCACCTGCGCCAGTTCGGCGAGAAGGCGCCCGAGAGCGACGCCCTGCTCGTCGGCATCGGCGAGAACGCCGGTGTGGTGGACGTCGGCCAGGGTTACGCGGTCACCTTCAAGGTCGAGTCGCACAACCACCCCTCCTACGTCGAGCCCTACCAGGGCGCGGCCACGGGCGTGGGCGGCATCGTCCGCGACATCATCGCGATGGGCGCCCGTCCGGTCGCCGTCGTGGACCCGTTGCGGTTCGGTGCGGCCGACCACCCGGACACCAAGCGGGTGCTCCCGGGTGTCGTCGCCGGCATCGGCGGCTACGGCAACTGCCTGGGTCTGCCGAACATCGGCGGCGAGGTCGTCTTCGACGCCTGCTACCAGGGAAACCCGCTGGTCAACGCCGGTGCCATCGGTGTGATGCGGCACGAGGACATCCACCTCGCCAAGGCCTCCGGCGCGGGCAACAAGGTCATCCTGTACGGCGCCCGGACCGGCGGCGACGGCATCGGCGGCGCGTCGATCCTCGCCTCCGAGACCTTCGACGACGCGAAGCCGTCGAAGCGCCCCGCCGTCCAGGTCGGCGACCCCTTCCAGGAGAAGCTCCTCATCGAGTGCACCCTGGAGGCCTTCAAGGAGAAGCTGGTCGTCGGCATCCAGGACCTCGGCGCGGCCGGTCTGTCCTGCGCGACGAGCGAGCTCGCCTCGAACGGCTCCGGCGGCATGCGCGTCACCCTGGACGACGTGCCGCTGCGCGACTCCACGCTCTCGCCCGAGGAGATCCTCATGAGCGAGTCGCAGGAGCGCATGTGCGCGGTCGTGGAGCCGGAGAAGGTCGACCGCTTCCTGGAGATCTGCGAGAAGTGGGACGTCATCGCCACCGTCATCGGTGAGGTCACCGACGGCGACCGGCTGGAGATCTTCTGGCACGGCGAGAAGATCGTCGACGTGAACCCGCGCACGGTGGCGCACGAGGGTCCGGTCTACGAGCGCCCGTACGCCCGCCCCGAGTGGCAGGACGCGCTGCAGGCCGACGACGCGAACAAGCTGCCGCGCCCGGAGACGGGCGAGGAGCTGAAGGACCAGGTCCTGAAGCTGGTCGCCTCCCCCAACCAGGCCTCCAAGAAGTGGATCACGTCCCAGTACGACCACTTCGTGCAGGGCAACACCGTCCTCGCCCAGCCGGAGGACTCCGGCATGATCCGCGTGGACGAGGAGACCGGTCTCGGCGTCGCCATCGCCACGGACGGCAACGGCCGTTACGCCAAGCTGGACCCGTACACGGGCGCCCAGCTGGCCCTGGCCGAGGCGTACCGGAACGTGGCCACCACGGGCGCCAAGCCCCTCGCGGTCTCGGACTGCCTGAACTTCGGCTCGCCCGAGGACCCGGCGGTGATGTGGCAGTTCGCGGAGGCCGTGCGCGGTCTCGCCGACGGCTGTCAGCAGCTGGGCACCCCGGTGACCGGCGGCAACGTCTCGCTCTACAACCAGACGGGCGAGGCGGCGATCCACCCCACCCCGGTCGTCGCCGTACTCGGCGTGATCGACGACGTGGCCCGCCGCACCCCGGTCGCCTTCCAGGAGGAGGGCCAGCTGCTGTACCTCCTCGGCGACACCCGCGAGGAGTTCGGCGGCTCGGCCTGGTCCCAGGTGGTCCACGACCACCTCGGTGGTCTGCCTCCCAAGGTCGACCTGGAGCGTGAGCGGCTGCTGGCCGAGATCCTGATCTCCGCCTCCCGCGACGGCATGATCGACTCCGCGCACGACCTGTCCGACGGCGGCCTGGTCCAGGCCGTGGTCGAGTCCGCCCTGCTGGGCGGCAAGGGCGCCCGTCTGGTCGTCCCCGACGGCCTGGACGCCTTCACCTTCCTGTTCTCCGAGTCGGCCGGACGCGCGATCGTCGCCGTGCCGCGCTCGGAGGAGGTCCGCTTCAACGACATGTGCGGTGCGCGGGGCCTGCCGGTCACCCGTATCGGCGTCGTGGACGGCGACACGGTGGAGGTCCAGGGCGAGTTCACGCTCACCCTGGAGGAGCTGCGCACGGCGCACGAGGACACCGTCCCGGCGCTGCTGAAGTAGTCGCCGTACGGCTGTGAGGGCCCCGTCCGGGACACCGGGCGGGGCCTTTCCCACGCGGCCAGGGCGCCCTCGACGGGTTCCGGCCGCACGGGCCGGGCCGCGCAACCCCCGGTCGAAAACGACCTGAAGGGCCACGGGGCGAAGGCATAGGCTCACCGCCATGCCACCGGCCAAGAAGCGCGCGCGCAGCTACGACCCCGCCAGGACCCGAGCAGCCGTCCTCGCCCAGTTCGGGAACGTACGAGAGGCCGCACGCGGTCTCGGCCCAGAGCAGCTCGCCCGGCCCACGCGGCTCGGCGGGTGGACCGTGCGCGATCTCGTCGCGCACATCGGCATGGCCCTCACCGCGATCCACCGGGCGCTCGCCCTGCCCGAGCCGCCGAGGGCGGACGCCGTGCTGCTCGACTGGCCCTTCGCCACCTCGGCCAACTCCGCCGCCATCGCCGAGTTCACCCGGAACATCGCCGCCGAACAGCCCGACCTGCACGCCTATCTGACGGACGTCGAGCAGTCCCTGCGCACCCTCCTCGACGAGCATCCCGGCAGCCGGCTCCTGCGGACGAGTGCCGGCGCCCTGTCCCTGGACGACTATCTGGTCACCCGTACGGTCGAGCTCGTCGTGCACACCGACGACCTCAACGACGCCGTGCCGGGCCTCGACGTCCCGCACGACCGGCAGGCCCTGGCCGCCGCCACCCGGCTGCTCGCCGACGCCCTCGCCGTGAAGGCGCCCGGCGGCTCCACCGAGGTGCGCGTGCCGCCGTACGCCGTCGTGCAGTGCGTGGAAGGCCCCCGGCACACCCGCGGCACCCCGCCCAACGTCGTCGAGACCGACCCCCTGACCTGGATCCGGCTCGCCACCGGCCGCCTGACCTGGAAGGACGCTCTGACCGAGGCGAAGGTCAGCGCGAGCGGCGAGCGCGCCGACATCGGGGAGCTGCTGCCGCTCATGGCGTAGCGGAACCACTGGCCCCGCACGTCCGTCGAAACGTTATGAACCGGTACAAGCAACGCGTGACGGCGGCGGCGCTGGCCGTCGTGTTCGGCCCCCTGGGGGTGGCCTGCGCCGGGGCGCGGGGGGACAGTGGTCCGGTGGCCGCACACGAACCGGTGACCGGCGTCGAGTGGCGGGTCGACAGCGTCACCACCGACGGGACGACCCTGCACGCCCCCGCCGCCGCCCGGCTGCGCATCGACGAGGACGGAAGGGCGGCGGGCAACCTGGGCTGCAACCAGTTCAGCGCCCAGGCCACCGTGCAGGGCGACCGGATCACCTTCGGTGGCCTCCGCACCACCCGGATGGCCTGTGACAACGCCAGGATGACCTTCGAGCGGGCCCTCGCCCGGGCGCTCGGCGGCCAGACGCTCACCGGCACGGCCGAGCACGGAACGCTCGTCCTCACCACGGGTCACGGGGAGCGCGTGCGCCTCACCCGCAGCACGCCCGAATGATGTGCGACACCTCACTCGGGCCCACGGCGAGAACCCGCGCAGCCGCCCCGTACGGCGCGCCCCAGATCCGGACCGCGCCCGGTCGCGCGCCTCTGACCTGCGGAAACGGATAATCACCCAAGGTGATCCACATCCGTTGGCCCGTCAGAGTCGCGTATCCCCAATTCGGACCAGTGGTCGACCTCGCCTACACTCGGTGGCGTGCCACGTGGTGACGGTCGACTCAATCACGATCTGCTTCCCGGCGAGAAGGGCCCCCAGGACGCTTGCGGCGTCTTCGGCGTCTGGGCTCCGGGTGAAGAGGTCGCAAAGCTCACGTACTTCGGGCTCTACGCCCTCCAGCACCGGGGTCAGGAATCCGCGGGAATCGCGGTCAGCAACGGCTCCCAGATCCTCGTCTTCAAGGACATGGGCCTGGTCTCCCAGGTCTTCGACGAGACCTCGCTCGGTTCGCTCCAGGGTCATATCGCGGTCGGACACGCCCGCTACTCGACCACCGGCGCCTCCGTGTGGGAGAACGCCCAGCCGACGTTCCGCGCCACCGCGCACGGCTCGATCGCGCTCGGCCACAACGGCAACCTGGTCAACACGGTGCAGCTCGCCGAGATGGTCGCCGAACTGCCCAACGACAACAACAGCCGCTCCACCCGGGTCGCGGCCACCAACGACACCGACCTGCTGACGGCCCTGCTCGCCGCCCAGGTCGACGGGGACGGCAAGCCGCTGACCATCGAGGAGGCCGCCCACGCGGTCCTCCCGAAGGTGCGGGGCGCCTTCTCGCTCGTCTTCATGGACGAGCAGACCCTCTACGCCGCCCGTGACCCGCAGGGCATCCGCCCGCTGGTCCTCGGCCGCCTGGAGCGCGGCTGGGTGGTCGCCTCCGAGTCCGCCGCTCTCGACATCTGCGGCGCGAGCTTCGTGCGGGAGATCGAGCCGGGCGAGTTCGTCGCCATCGACGAGAACGGCCTGCGCTCCTCCCGATTCGCGGAAGCGAAGCCCAAGGGCTGTGTCTTCGAGTACGTGTACCTGGCCCGTCCGGACACCGACATCGCCGGCCGGAACGTGTACCTCTCCCGGGTGGAGATGGGCCGCCGGCTCGCCAAGGAGGCCCCGGTCGAGGCCGACCTGGTCATAGCGACCCCGGAATCCGGCACCCCGGCCGCCATCGGCTACGCGGAGGCCTCCGGCATCCCGTTCGGCGCGGGTCTCGTGAAGAACGCCTACGTCGGCCGCACCTTCATCCAGCCCTCGCAGACCATCCGCCAGCTGGGCATCCGCCTGAAGCTGAACCCGCTGAAGGAAGTCATCAAGGGCAAGCGCCTGGTCGTCGTCGACGACTCGATCGTGCGCGGCAACACCCAGCGAGCCCTGGTCCGGATGCTCCGCGAGGCCGGCGCGGCGGAGGTCCACATCCGGATCTCCTCCCCGCCCGTGAAGTGGCCCTGCTTCTTCGGCATCGACTTCGCCACGCGCGCGGAGCTGATCGCCAACGGCATGACCATCGAGGAGATCGGCACCAGCCTCGGCGCCGACTCGCTCGCCTACATCTCCATCGACGGCATGATCGAGGCGACCACCATCGCCAAGCCGAACCTGTGCCGCGCCTGCTTCGACGGCGAGTACCCGATGGAGCTGCCGGACCCGGAGCTGCTCGGCAAGCAGCTGCTGGAGACCGAGCTGGCGGCCGGTCCCGCCGCCACGGCCGCGTCGGACGCGATCCGCCGCCCGTAACACCCCTGCAGTACGACACGAAAGCTCTCACAGCCATGTCTGAGACAACTGGTGCCAGCTACGCAGCGGCGGGCGTCGACATCGAGGCGGGCGACCGCGCGGTCGAGCTGATGAAGGAGTGGGTGAAGAAGACCCAGCGGCCCGAGGTCCTGGGCGGCCTCGGCGGCTTCGCCGGGCTCTTCGACGCCTCCGCCCTCAAGCGCTACGAGCGCCCGCTGCTCGCCTCCGCCACGGACGGCGTCGGCACCAAGGTGGACATCGCGCGCCGCATGGGCGTCTACGACACCATCGGCCACGACCTGGTCGCCATGGTCATGGACGACATCGTGGTGTGCGGCGCCGAGCCGCTGTTCATGACCGACTACATCTGCGTCGGCAAGGTCCACCCCGAGCGCGTCGCGGCCATCGTGAAGGGCATCGCGGAGGGCTGTGTGCTCGCCGGATGCGCCCTGGTGGGCGGCGAGACGGCCGAGCACCCCGGCCTGCTGGGCGAGGACGACTTCGACGTCGCCGGCGCCGGTACGGGCGTCGTGGAGGCCGACCGGCTGCTCGGCGCGGATCGTATCCGCACGGGTGACGCGGTGATCGCCATGGCGTCCTCCGGGCTTCACTCCAACGGGTACTCCCTGGTCCGGCACGTCCTGCTGGAGCGCGCCGGCCTCGCCCTGGACACGGAGATCGCCGAGCTGGGCCGCACCCTCGGCGAGGAGCTGCTGGAGCCCACCAAGATCTACTCGCTGGACTGCCTGGCGCTCACCCGCACGGCGGACGTGCACGCGTACAGCCACATCACGGGCGGAGGTCTCGCGGCGAACCTGGCCCGGGTCGTCCCCGACGACCTGCACGCGGTCGTCGACCGCTCCACGTGGACCCCGGGCGCGATCTTCGATCTGGTCGGCAGGACCGGGAACGTCGAGCGCCTGGAACTGGAGAAGACCCTCAACATGGGCGTCGGCATGATGGCGATCGTCCCCGCGGAGTCCACCGAGGTGGCCCTCGCGACCCTGGCGGACCGGGGAGTCGAGGCCTGGGTGGCCGGCGAGATCACCGAGCGCGGCGACAAGGAGACCGGCGCCGAGCTGGTCGGCGACTACGCCGGCTGAACCTGCGGGTAGCACAGAACCCGGTCGGTGGCAGTGCCACCGACCGGGCAGGTGCTGAGTACTAGGTCAAGCGCCGCGACGGTGCTGTGAGGGACCCTCGTCCTCGTCCTCGTCGTCGTCCTCATAGAGGTCGGCGTACCGAGAATAGAGATCGTCGTCGTTCTCATCGTCCTCGAACGGCTCGCCGTTCGGCGGCTGGCTCGACGTCGATGCGCCCAGTTCACTGGCCAGACGTGACAGATCAGTCCCACCGCTGTTGTACTTCAGCTGGCGGGCGACCTTTGTCTGCTTGGCCTTGGCCCGGCCGCGCCCCATGGCTCGACCCCCTCGGTGACGGGGCTCGACGGCCCCAGAGTCTGACACGCGTTCATGATCGGAACGGACCCTCCGTGGAGAGGCCGGTCCGTAGGGCTTCCACGGTACCTGAGCCCGCGCCCATACGGTACGTCGCCCGCAGCACGCGCCTGTGCCCAGGACCTTCGAGGCGCCCCGTCCTCGCTGGTCAGTGGCGATTTTAACCACTTATCGGGGAACGACCCGCCGGTGGAAGTGAGAGTTCTCTCTAAGATCCCACCGGCGGGTACCGGTCAAACGTGCGATCGGCGCCCGGTGCCGGTCACCGGGCCGTGCGGTCGGCGCGGGCGTCGGCCATCCGCTGCTCGGCGATCCGGTCGGCCGCGGCGGCCGGCGGAATCCCGTCTTCCTTCGCACGTGCGAATATGGCCAGCGTGGTGTCGAAGATCTTCGCCGCCTTCACCTTGCACCGGTCGAAGTCGAACCCGTGCAGCTCGTCGGCCACCTGGATGACCCCGCCCGCGTTCACCACGTAGTCCGGCGCGTAGAGGATCCCGCGGTCGGCGAGGTCCTTCTCGACGCCCGGGTGGGCGAGCTGGTTGTTGGCGGCCCCGCAGACCACCTTGGCGGTGAGCACCGGCACGCTGTCGTCGTTCAGCGCACCGCCGAGCGCGCAGGGGGCGTAGATGTCCAGCCCCTCGACCCGGATCAGCTCCTCGGTGTCGGCGACCGCCGTGACCACCTCGGGGTGCTGGTCGAGGATCCGCTGGACGGCGTCCGGGCGGACGTCCGTGATGACGACCTCGGCGCCCTCGTCCCGCAGGTGCCGCACCAGGTGGTGGCCGACCTTGCCGACGCCGGCGATACCGATCTTGCGGCCGCGCAGCACGGGGTCACCCCACAGGTGCTGGGCGGAGGCGCGCATGCCCTGGTAGACACCGAAGGCGGTGAGGACGGAGGAGTCGCCGGCGCCGCCGTTCTCCGGGGAGCGGCCGGTGGTCCAGCGGCACTCGCGGGCCACGACGTCCATGTCGGCGACGTACGTGCCGACGTCGCACGCGGTCACGTAGCGACCACCGAGCGAGGCGACCATGCGACCGTAGGCGAGCAGCAGCTCCTCGGTCTTGTCGCGCTCCGGGTCGCCGATGATCACGGCCTTGCCGCCGCCGTGGTCGAGTCCGGCCATGGCGTTCTTGTACGACATCCCGCGCGCGAGGTTGAGGGCGTCCGCGACGGCCTCGGCCTCGGTGGCGTAGGGGTAGAAGCGGGTGCCGCCGAGAGCGGGGCCCAGGGCGGTGGAGTGGATGGCGATCACGGCCTTCAGGCCGGTCGAGCGGTCCTGACAGAGCACGACCTGCTCATGGCCCCCCTGGTCCGAGTGGAACAGGGTGTGCAGAACATCAGCAGGTGCGCCAATTACCTCGGTCACTGTGGTGACTCCTGTGTAAAGAGCGGCGAGTGGGGCGGAACCCCGTGCGGGTGGCGGGGCGCCGTGGCATGAGCGTAGAGCCTCGGCGCGAACACCATCCGCGCAGTGTTCAGGATCACTCTCCCGAGCCTTCTGTGCACGCATGACCGTGGCACGATTTGCAGTGTTTCGAGCCGGGCCCGATGGGGAGGGAGCAGGCGTGCCGAAGGTGTCCTCCGTGGTCGTCCCCTATGCCGTGTACCTGCGCGTGTACGAGCCGCTGGGTGCCTTCCCGGAGCCGGAGCGCGGCCACTGGGCGCGCTACGCCCGCCGCCCCGACCGCCCCTCCTACCAGGACGAACTGCGCCGCTCCCTGGCCGACTTGCTGCCCACCCCGCCGGTCGCGGTGCCGGTGCACGAGAGCAGTGACGCCTTCGTGCTGGAGGTCGACGGGGTGGTCTGCGTCTGTCCCTGGCGGACCCGGCTGCGCGGCTGGCAGGCGCTCGGCGAGCTGGCCGAGGAGCTGCCGCCGCCGGTACTGGACGCGGTGCTGCCGCCGCTGGTGCGTGACCAGGCCGCCCAGGACTACGAGCGCTGGCTCGCCCGCAACCCCGACGCCCGCCCCTGGATCCGCACGGCGACCTGGCAGGTGCCGCTGAACTGGTTCGTACTCGTCTCCGACGAGGAGCGGCGCTACGAGAAGGGCACCGCCGAGGTCCCCCCGCTGCTGCGCTACCGCACCCCCATGGTCCAGGCCCGGCGCCGGGTGGCGCGGGCGCTGCGCACCCTGAAGGACGCCGTCGAGGACGGTCCCCTGATCGACGGGCTGGTGGATGTCGGCCGCTGGCTGGAGGAGTTCCACCCCCGCTCGCTGGTCGAGCTGGACTACGGCGGCCTGGTGCACGTGCTGCCGGCCGGCGAACTGGAGGGCGACCACTCGGCGGCGGACGTGGCCGCGGGCATCGAGGCGCTGCGCCGCGGTGACGGGGCGGCGGCCGGCGAGGCCTACGGGCGGCTCGTGGAGCGGTGGCGGGCGGTACGGGACCGGCGCTCCGCGAACTGAGTGACGCACGTCACGGTCCAAAAGCCGCTGAAGGACGTACGGTCTACGGCACTTGACCACCTGACGGGACGTTGGTCCCGATCCGGGCTTTTGCCTCAAGGGTGATGGACGGCACTAACACGGCCCTTGCGCCTCTTGCCGCCCCTCGTGCCAAAATAGGACAAGGAGCCCGGGGAGGGTTCCCTCTGCCCAACTGTGCCCCAGCTTGGGTGGAATCTCAGCATTGCACGCTTTGGGGGGTCTGGTGCCTCCTGATCGCCACTGTGACTGATCGTCACAGGGGCGTGACTGTCCGCTATGGCATGGTCCATCGGCTTCCGTCGCTGATGAACACCTGGGAGGGCAATTCCATCGGTTTGGCCGACGTGGCTGGACAGATGGTGTAGTTGTAGTGCCGAGGACAAGCCGTTCGTCCTATAACCGACTCGGCCCGCGTCCGCCATTTCGGGCAACGTGGGTCAAGGTGCAGAATTTAGAGGAAAGAACCGAGAAGGTTCGGTTCTCCCGAGGAGGCCGCTCATGACCGCTCGCACCCCTGATGCCGAGCCGCTGCTGACCCCGGCTGAGGTCGCCACGATGTTCCGCGTGGACCCGAAGACGGTCACGCGGTGGGCGAAGGCCGGCAAGCTCACGTCGATCCGTACGCTCGGCGGGCACCGCCGCTACCGCGAAGCCGAGGTCCGCGCACTGCTTGCGGGCATCCCGCAGCAGCGCAGCGAGGCCTGAACAACTGAATAACCGGGCAAAACGGTCGGTCCCCCAACTGGCCCAAGTGTCCGAACCCCTAGCTCCAAGCGACGCGGGACCTGCCCCAACAGGACCCACGCCCAAGCCGAAGAGAACGTTGTAGGCAGCGACACAGGGTGCGTCGTAGATCGCGCTGGACTCCGCCGGGTCCAGCGCGATCTTTTTGTGCGCTGGTCGGAGGGGACGGGTGCCCCTGTGAGTGGCCTTGTCGGAGTCTGGGGAGGGCTGTCGGAACCGCTGTGCGCACCCCCTGGGGGGGAGTGCAATTGCACATATTAAATTGACCCGTTGTAGGGCGGGGGTAAGTACCGCGGTTTCAAAAACTCATGCGGTGACTCCCGTCACACGCCGGGACGCTTGTCGCCCGTGGCCCCGGTGTATTAGTGGAAGGTCAGGTTCCAGCGTCCCACGCCCGCAAGGGCGTTGGGGCCGACAGGAGTCACGCGCTCCGGGGGCTCTCGTCCTCGACCGCCGCTTCCTCGGTCTCCTGGGGTCGGGGGCCGGCGTCCATGGCGAGGCGCAGCAGGTGGTGGCAGACCGGACAGTGGCGGGTGAGGTGCCGGTACGACGAAGCGGCCGCGAGGTGCGCCCTGAGCAGCGCCCGCGTCTCATGCCTGGCCGATGCCGCCATACGCCACCTCCGCGGGCCGCACAGGGGAACGGGCCCTGCTCCCTGGGTACCGACGGAATGTGACGCCGTCAAGGCCGCGGACGAGGGCGCAGAGCGCCCCAGGGGCCCTTGCGGACGCGGCCCTGTGGCCGACGCCGAGACCGCCTTGATCGCGACGCGGCGCCCCATGCGGGGGTGTGGTGGGGGCGCATCCTTGCGGGGGCGGCCCCTCGCCGGCTGGGTGTGCTGTCTGTGATCGCGGCTGGTGGCCGGGGTATGAGTGAGGCCCGCATCCGGTGCGGATGCGGGCCTCTTCTGCGGTCCTGACGGGATTTGAACCCGCGGCCTCCACCTTGACAGGGTGGCGAGCACTCCAAACTGCTCCACAGGACCAGGTTTCGCGGCGCTCGGCTTGCTGCGTTGCGCTGCGAAAAGAGACTGTACAGGAGGTGGGCCCGCCTGGTCGAACTCACCCTCCGTACATGATCGGTTACGGTGCCGCCGCGTCGATCGCCTTCACGATCCGCTTGTCGGAGACGGGGTACGCCGTCCCCAGCGCGTGGGCGAAGTAGCTGACCCGCAGCTCCTCCAGCATCCAGCGGATGTCCAGGACCGCAGGCGGGACCGGGCGGCCCTGAGGCAGCTGCTCCAGGAGCCAGGCGTACTCGTCCTGCATCTCGTGGACCTTCTCCATGCGGGTGGTGTCCCGCTGGACGCCCGTCGGCATCTGCTGCAGCCGCCGGTCGGCGGCCACCAGGTAGCGCATCAGGTCGGGGAGGCGCCGTATGCCCGCCCAGGTGACGAATCCCGGCTTCACGAGGGCGTCCAGCTGCTTGCGGACGTCCGTCAGGTTTGCCAGCAGGACGGGGCTGCGCACGGCCTTCAGGCGGCGTTCACAGGCCTGCCAGGCGGCCAGCACCTGCTGCACCTGGGCGACCGTGTGCACCGTCGTGTCCACGATCTCCGCGCGCACCTTGTCGTACAGCTTCCGGTACGACTCCTCGTCCCACGCCGGCCCCCCGAAGTCCCCGATCAGCTTGTCCGCCGCCGCCATCGCACAGTCGTCGAACAGGGCCTGGATGGAGCCGTGCGGGTTGGCCGAGAGGCCGAGCTTCTGCTGGTTCGTCAGCTTCTCGGACGCGAACTTCGCCGGGTTCACCGGGATGTTCCGCAGGATCAGCCGCCGGGTGCCCTTCCACATCGCCTCGGCCTGCTCGGCCTCGGTGTCGAAGAGGCGCACCGAGACCGTGTCGCCGTCGTCGACCAGCGCGGGGTAGGCCTTCACCGGCTGGCCGGCCCGGCGGGTCTCGAAGACCCGGGTCAGCGTGCCGATCGACCAGTCGGTCAGGCCCTTGCGTTCCAGGGACTCGCCGCCCTCGCGGGAGGCGGTCGCCGCTGCCGCCTGGGACAGGGCCTTGCGTGCCTTCGGCTTCAGCTGGAGCTTCAGCGCCTCCAGGTCCTTGTCCTCGGCCAGCTTCCGGCGCCGTTCGTCGACGATCCGGAACGTGATCTTCAGATGGTCGGGGATCTTCGCCCAGTCGAAGTCGTCCGCCTCGAAAGGCACACCGACCATCCGCTTCAGCTCACGCGCCATCGTGACCGTCAGCGGCTCCTGCAGGGGCGCCGCCTTCTCCAGGAACGCCTTCGCGTAGTTCGGCGCGGGCACGTAGTGGCGGCGGATCGGCTTCGGCAGCGAGCGGATCAGCTCCGTCACCAACTCCTCGCGCAGACCCGGGATCTGCCAGTCGAAGCCCTCCTCCGTGACCTGGTTGAGGACCTGCAGCGGGATGTGGACGGTCACACCGTCGGCGTCCGCGCCCGGCTCGAACTGGTACGTCACCCGGAACGTGAGCGGCCCCTGCCGCCAGGAGTCGGGATAGTCGGCCTTCGTGACCGCCTCCGCCGACTCCCGGATCAGCATCTCCCGCTCGAAGTCCAGGAAGTCCGGCTGCTCGTGCCGCTTCCGCTTCCACCAGGAGTCGAAGTGGGCCCCCGACACGACGTGTTCGGGCACCCGCTGGTCGTAGAAGTCGAACAGCGTCTCGTCGTCGACCACGATGTTCCGGCGCCGCGCCCGGTGCTCCAGCTCCTCGACCTCGCTGAGGAGCTTGCGGTTGTCGGCGAAGAACTTGTGGTGCGTACGCCAGTCGCCCTCCACGAGCGCGTTGCGGATGAACAGCTCGCGGCTGACCTCGGGGTCGATGCGGCCGTAGTTCACCTTCCGCTGGGCGACGATCGGGACGCCGTACAGGGTGACCTTCTCGTACGCCATCACGGCCGCCTGGTCCTTCTCCCAGTGCGGCTCGCTGTACGTCCGCTTGAGCAGGTGACCGGCGAGCGGTTCGACCCACTCCGGCTCGATCTTGGCGTTGACCCGCGCCCACAGCCGGCTCGTCTCCACCAGCTCGGCCGACATCACGAACTTCGGCTGCTTCTTGAACAGCGCGGAACCCGGGAAGATCGCGAACTTGGCGTTGCGGGCACCCAGGTACTCGTTCTTGGTGCCGTCCTTCACGTCCTTCATCCCGACGTGCGAGAGCAGGCCGGCGAGGAGGGAGACGTGGATGCGGTCGGAAGGGGCGTCCTCCTCGGCGAGGTGGATGCCCATCTGCTTGGCCACCGTACGCAGCTGGGTGTAGATGTCCTGCCACTCCCGGATGCGCAGGAAGTTCAGGTACTCCTGCTTGCACATCCGCCGGAAGGACGACGACCCCCGCTCCTTCTGCTGCTCGCGGACGTACCGCCACAGGTTCAGATAGGCGAGGAAGTCGCTGGTCTCGTCCTTGAAGCGGGCGTGCTGCTGGTCGGCCTGGGTCTGCTTCTCCGCCGGGCGCTCGCGCGGGTCCTGGATGGAGAGGGCCGCCGCGATGACCATGACCTCGCGGACGCAGCCGTTCTTGTCGGCCTCCAGGACCATGCGGGCCAGGCGCGGGTCGACGGGCAGCTGGGCCAGCTTGCGGCCGGTGTCGGTGAGCTGCTTGCGGACGTCCTTCTGCGCCGGGTCCAGCGCGCCCAGTTCCTGGAGCAGCTGGACGCCGTCGCGGATGTTGCGGTGGTCCGGCGGGTCGATGAAGGGGAACTTCTCGATGTCGCCGAGACCGGCCGCGGTCATCTGCAGGATGACGGACGCCAGGTTGGTCCGCAGGATCTCCGCGTCCGTGAACTCCGGGCGGGCGAGGAAGTCGTCCTCGGAGTACAGGCGGATGCAGATGCCGTCGGACGTACGACCACAACGGCCCTTGCGCTGGTTGGCGCTGGCCTGCGAGATCGGCTCGATGGGCAGCCGCTGGACCTTGGTGCGGTGGCTGTAACGGCTGATCCGGGCGAAGCCGGGGTCGATCACGTACTTGATGCCGGGGACGGTCAGGGAGGTCTCGGCGACGTTCGTGGCCAGAACGATCCTGCGCCCGGTGTGCGGCTGGAAGACCCGGTGCTGCTCGGCGTGCGAGAGCCGGGCGTACAGGGGAAGCACCTCGGTGAATCTGTACTTCTTCTTCTCCAGCGCGTCGGCCGTGTCCCGGATCTCCCGCTCACCGGAGAGGAAGACGAGGATGTCGCCCTTGCCCTCCCCCATCAGCTCCTCGACGGCGTCGGTGATGGCGGTGATCTGGTCCCGGTCGGCGTCGTCCGAGTCCTCCTCCAGGAGGGGCCGGTAGCGCACCTCCACCGGGTACGTACGGCCGCTGACCTCGATGATCGGGGCGTCGCCGAAGTGCCGGGAGAAGCGCTCGGGGTCGATGGTCGCCGAGGTGATGACGACCTTCAGGTCCGGACGCTTGGGCAGCAGCTGGGCGAGGTAGCCCAGCAGGAAGTCGATGTTGAGTGACCGCTCGTGGGCCTCGTCGATGATGATCGTGTCGTAGGCGCGCAGCTCGCGGTCGGTCTGGATCTCGGCGAGCAGGATGCCGTCCGTCATCAGCTTGACGAAGGTGGCGTCCGGGTTGACCTGGTCGGTGAACCGCACCTTCCAGCCGACGGCCTCGCCGAGGGGTGTCCTCAGCTCGTCGGCGACCCGCTCGGCGACGGTACGGGCGGCGATACGGCGGGGCTGGGTGTGCCCGATCATGCCCCGGACACCGCGACCGAGCTCCATGCAGATCTTGGGGATCTGGGTCGTCTTGCCGGAGCCGGTCTCACCGGCGACGATGACGACCTGGTGATCGCGGATGGCTGCCGCGATCTCGTCCTTCTTCTGGCTGACGGGCAGCTGCTCGGGATACGTGACCGCGGGCACGCGGACGCGCCGCTCGGCCATGCGGGCCTCGGCCTTGCCGACCTCGGCCTCGATCTCGGCGAGGACGGCGGCGCGGGCCTCCGGCTTACGGATCTTGCGCGCGCCCTCGAGCCGCCTGCCGAGCCGGTGCGCGTCGCGCAGCGACAGCTCGGTCAGACGGGGGGCGAGGGTGCCGAGGGCGGGGGCGGGATGCGTAGACATACGCGGTCCAGGATCTCACCCCGCCCGAAAAACACGCGAACGATTTGACCGCCGACGCATCCGGCACCCGGCGATCAACGGGCACCCCCCACATCGAGGTGCCAAAGTGATCGTTATGTCCGAATCGAGCTGGGCGACGTTCAAGGCCTCCCCCTTTCTCCCCGCCTCGGTCCTGATGCTGCTCATCGCCGCGGCAGCGGGCCTCTTCGCCGGTTCGTACACCTACGCCATGGCCAACCCGACCCCGCACACCATTCCCACGGCCGTGACCGCGTCCAACGACGTGCCGGCGGCTCGGCGGTTCATCGACGGCATGGAGCAGGCCCTGAACGCCTCCCTGGTGCTGCACCCGTACGACAGCCGGGCCGCCGCCGTGCGCGCGGTGGACGAGCAGAAGGTGTTCGCGGTGGTGGAGGCGCCCGCCGGCGGCCGGACGATCACGCTGGACGTGTCCTCCGCGTCCGGGGCCACGGTCGCCCAGGTGCTCGGCGAGGCGGCCGTGAAGGTGGGCGAGGCCTCCGGCACCACCGTGGTGCTCCGCGACCTGAAGCCGCTGCAGAAGGGCGACCCCAGAGGACTCGCGATCTTCTACATCTCACTCGCCGCCGTGATCATCGGGTTCGTCGGCGCCATCCAGCTCAGCGTGCACGCGCGGGCCCTGAACCCCATGGAGCGCATCGCCTTCACCGTCGCGTACGCCCTGCTCGGCGGGCTCACCATCGCCGCGGTGGTCGACTGGTGGCTGGGGGCGGTGAAGCTGCCGTTCGTGGAGTCCTGGATGATCCTCGCCCTGACCATGTTCACCTCGGGCATGGTCTTCACGATGTTCAACACCCTGGTCGGACGCTGGGCCATGCTGCCGACCTGGGGCCTGATGGTGCTGCTCGGCAACCCCTCGTCCGGCGGTGCCGTCTCCTGGCCCCTGCTGCCGTCCCCGCTCGGCACGGTCGGCCGCTGGCTGCCGCCCGGTGCCTCGGTGAACGCCCAGCACACGGCGGTGTACTTCCGTGGGTACCAGCACGCCTTTCCGTTCCTGGTACTGGCGGGCTGGCTGGTCCTGTCCTGCGCGGTCTTCGTGATCTGGCGGCACCGGCACCCGGGCGGCCGGGAGGCCGACCCGTCCGGCAGGGACTAGGGAGTGCGCTGGGCGGGTGGCGGGGTCGCCGCGGTGCCCTGTTGCGGGGGCCGGCCGCCGTCCCGCAGCGCGAACGACTTCGCGGTGTTGGAGACGGCCTTGATGCCCAGGTAGGCGGTGGTCATGCTGCTCACGGCCGTGAACGCGGCGGTGAGGATCCCGACGATCACGCTCTTGTCCCCGTCGAACCGCCACACCCCGAAGACCGCGACCCCGGCGATCGCGAGATTGCTGACGATCACCGCGAGCAAGCCGTACCGCGCCCGGTACTTCTCCACGTCGGTATCCACTGCTGCCCCCCAGCCCGAGACGACGACGGCCCCGTTCGCTGAACGGGGCCTTCTTCTCTGGCTGGGGCCGGGGTCTAACCGGCGACCTTCCGCCTTTCAGGCCGCGTCCTGGAGGGGCGTCGCCTGATCATAGGGGGCGGGGGTGTCGGACGACAGGTGTTGCTGTGTGCGGCTGCCGGCGTACGGGTTGGCGTACGGCATGAGGCATCTGACCTGACACGTAGTCACCTTGCTCTTCCCGCGACTGTGCTGACCTGTCTCACGCTGCCCCTTGCTGCCGGCTGAGCGGGCCCGGCGCTGGTCAGGTCCCGGCTCGCGTGGATTTCGACCCCTCGGCCACTGGCAGCGGCTGGTGCGACAATGCCGCGATACGGGCGCTGGTCGTGGGGTTGGGAAAGGAACGGCATTGATCTTTCGGGGCGTGCTCGCGCTGCTCGTGGGCAGTGCTTTCCTGACGGTGGCATGCGGATACCGCGGTGTCGACGTGTGGGTGTGGGACTGGGCGCCCGTGGTGACGAGCCAACGGAGCCGGTACGGAACGCCCTGGCGGAGCCTTACCAGCATGCGGATCCAGTTCGGGATCTTGGGGCTCGTCTTTCTGGGGTACGGGCTGCACGCCGTGGTGCGCTGACAGCCGGTTGGCGCAGGCGACACGAAAGAGCCCCTCTCCATTGACGCTGGAGAGGGGCTCATGCCCTGGTGAGGGCTGCGGTGGCTGGGGCCGGGGTCGAACCGGCGACCTTCCGCTTTTCAGGCGGACGCTCGTACCAACTGAGCTACCCAGCCATGGTGTTTCACGTGAAACACCAGCGGTCCTGACGGGATTTGAACCCGCGGCCTCCACCTTGACAGGGTGGCGAGCACTCCAAACTGCTCCACAGGACCAAGCGTGTGTGCAACAGTGTCGCACACGATCTTGCGTGCCCCCAACGGGATTCGAACCCGTGCTACCGCCTTGAAAGGGCGGCGTCCTAGGCCGCTAGACGATGAGGGCTATCGGCCCGCCTGGGCGCTTCTCAGCGCGTCGGGGACGTGAGAAGCATATGGGATGCCGGGGAGTATCGCCAAAACGGTTTACGGCGAGGCCGCGGACGAGGTGCCGGGGGAGGGGGACGAGGTGCTCGGGGCCGGTGTGGCACCGGGCCGGTTCTCGTCCGCCAGATGGCGGCTGACCTCGGCTGTCGTCTGGCCCAGGCCTCCCAGCTTGATCGCGTCCCAGGCCTGCAGGCGGTGGCTGTCGCGGTCGAAGTAGAGGACCGAGGCCTCGATGGGGGCGGGGTACTTGTGCTCCACCGCCCGCAGCCCGCTCCCGCCCGTGGAGCCCTCCATGCGCAGCCGGGTGCCGTACGGCAGCATCTCGTCCCCCTCGTGGTGCAGATGGCCGCAGAGCACCAGCGGCACTTCGCCGTCGGTCTCGCGGGCCGCGGACGGCTCGTGGGCGATCGCCACGTCCACGGGGGTGCCGGCCGCCCGCTGGTCGCGCAGGGCGCTGGCCAGCCGGTCCCCCGCCAGCCGCTCGGAGGCGTCGCCACCGGGCACCACCGAGCGGTCGGGCGTGTACTGCGGGTCGCCGGTCCCGGCGAAACGCAGGCCGGCGACCGTCTGTGCGTGTCCGTCGTCCAGGACGCGCACGTTCTTCATGCGTCCCAGGTAGCGCTGCGTGATCCGGGAGTCGTGGTTGCCGCGCACCCAGACGTACGGCACGCCCAGATCCTTCACCGGGTCCAGGAAGCCGTTCTCCGCGGCCGTGCCGTGGTCCATCGTGTCGCCGGAGTCGACGATCACGTCGACCTTGTACTGCTCCACGAGCGAGGCGATGATCTTCCAGCTCGCCGGGTTGAGGTGGATGTCCGACACGTGCAGGACCCGGATGGTGGAGGGGTCCGGCTGGTAGGCCGGGAGCGTGGACGCGACGTCGTAGAGCTTGGTCACGTTCGTCACCAGACGGGCCAGCTCCTGCTGGTAGACGTCGAACTCGGTGACGATGCTGCGCGCGTTGCCGACGACGGACGGAGCGGAGGTCAGCAGCCCGGAGAACTTCGGCTCCAGGATCGACTTCGGGTTCCAGGTGGCGTACGCCGACGCGCCCGAGGCGGCCAGCAGGGTCAGGGCGAGTCCGCCGGCCGCGAAGGCCCGGCCCGGGCGCCGGTAGACCGCGAGACCGAGGGCGGTGGCGCCGGCGACCACGGCCACGCAGGAGCGCACGGCGAGGTCCAGCGTTCCGTGCTCGACGTCGTGGGCGACCTCGTCCTGCAGTCCGGAGATCCGCTCCGGATGGTCGACCAGGGCCTGGGCGCGGAGCGGGTCGAGCTGGTCGACGTTCACGTCCAGGCGGACCGGGGCCACATGGCTGTCCAGGGTGAGCGCGCCCAGGGGAGAGATGTTGATCTTCGTGCCGCCGGTGAGGGAGGGCCGGAGCGCCATCGTCGTGTTCATCGGCCCGACCGGCGCCCGTACGTTGCCGACGATCAGCAGGCCCAGCCAGGCACCGACGAGCACGACGGCCATGAGGCCGAGGGCCTGGAGCCAGGGTCGCGGCCGGTCGCCGAGTTCGAGGTCGGGCAGCCGGTGGGTGCCTTCGCCGGCGCGGCGGAGACGGGCGACACCGGGGATGCGGAGGGCGCCGGGGATGCGGCGGACGCCGCCGATACGGGGTACGCGGTGCGAGGTCCGGTTCAGCATGCTGCTCAGCGCGGCGACGGGGACGCGGGCCATTGGTCCCGTATGCCCATGTCCCGCCGCGGATATGCGACGGTTCGGCACTCTCGTACGGGCCCGTCGTGCCCGACAATGACCGTGTGCTGGAGATGACGCGCGAGGAGTTCGAGGAACTGGTCGCCGAGGCGCTCGACCGGATCCCGCCGGAGCTGACGCGGCTCATGGACAACGTGGCGGTGTTCGTGGAGGACGAACCGCCCGCCGACGACCCCGAGCTGCTCGGACTGTACGAGGGCACCCCGCTCACCGACCGGGGCGAGTGGTACGCCGGTGTCCTGCCGGACCGGATCACCGTCTACCGGGGGCCGACGCTCAGGATCTGCGAGAGCCGGGAGGACGTCGTCGCGGAGACCGAGGTGACCGTGGTCCACGAGATCGCCCATCACTTCGGTATCGACGACACCCGGCTGCACACCCTCGGCTACGGCTGAGCGCCGATGCGGGCGGGCCGCGTGTCCTCTTGCGGGCGGCGGGAGTTGGGCAGGTTGACTTCTTTCCTTGCCTCGGAGGTGGCCGCCGTGCGCCCCTTGAACGTACCCGTCCGTCTCGCCGTCACGGTGCTGGCCGTCACCGCCGCCGCCGGCTGTGTGAACGTGGGTGACGACGCGGGCCGGGCCACCAGGCCCTCGCACTCGGCGGGGCAGCGCGGGGGTGAGGCACCCGACGGCGGCCCGGTGCAAGGTGCGGGGGGCCTCGGGCGCGAGGGTGCGGGCGGCGACGGCAGGCACCGTGGCGGCAAGGCCAGGCCGGGGGAGTCGGCCTCGGCGTCGGCCAGCCCGTCCGGCCGGCGGGGCAGCGCGTCGGCGGCCCCCGGGAAGCCGGGGAAGCCCGGGGCGACCGTCGAGCCCGGAGACCCGGCGCCGACCCAGGACCAGCCGACGCCCCCGCCCACCTCCGCCCCGTCCGAGCCCCCGGACACCACACCGCCTCCGCCACCGTCCGATCCCCCGTCGGCGGAACCGTCCTCCTCGGCCCATGAGGGCACCTCGCCCCAGTTGGTGCAGCGCGAGCCGGCTCCCGAGGCGGGGGTTCCGGTGTGAGAGGCATGGCCGAGCCGCATGGCGGCGGTGACGGTCGGCCGGTGCCCGGCACCCCCGTTCACCTGCGGCGGAGAGATCAGTTTGCCTTGAGGGGTGGTAGGTGCGTATGGTGGTAGATCGTTTGATCCCATTTGCCCGGCGCCATCACCAGAGCGCGCCGTGTGGCGCGTACTCTCCTTTGCCGTGGCGGACCGCATCGAGGCGGTCGTGAGCGAATCACGGAGTTGACGGGCGCGTGCCGAAGAGACTCCGGAAGGTTTCGCATTCGCATGTCCGTGTCCAGTACTGATCTGATCGTCGTGTCCGAAAACGAGCTCGACAGCGAACTCGTCGACGTGACGACCGAGGTCACCGAGGCCCCCGAGGCCACCGACACCACCCCCCAGACCACCTTCGCCGACCTCGGACTCCCCGAGGGCATCGTGCGCAAGCTCGCACAGAACGGCGTGACCACCCCCTTCCCGATCCAGGCCGCGACCATCCCGGACGCCCTGACCGGCAAGGACATCCTCGGCCGTGGCCGCACCGGCTCCGGCAAGACCCTCTCCTTCGGTCTGCCGACCCTGGCCACGCTGGCCGGCGGGCACACCGAGAAGAAGAAGCCCCGCGCGGTCATCCTCACCCCCACCCGCGAGCTGGCGATGCAGGTCGCCGACGCCCTCCAGCCGTACGGCGACGTCCTCGGCCTGAAGATGAAGGTCGTCTGCGGCGGCACCTCCATGGGCAACCAGATCTACGCCCTGGAGCGCGGCGTCGACATCCTCGTCGCCACCCCCGGACGCCTGCGCGACATCATCAACCGTGGCGCCTGCTCCCTGGAGGACGTGCAGATCACCGTCCTCGACGAGGCCGACCAGATGTCCGACCTGGGCTTCCTGCCCGAGGTCACCGAGCTGCTCGACCAGGTCCCGGCCGGCGGTCAGCGCATGCTCTTCTCCGCCACGATGGAGAACGAGATCCAGACCCTCGTCGACCGCTACCTCGACAGCCCCGTCTCCCACGAGGTGGACGCGGCCCAGGGCGCGGTGACGACCATGTCGCACCACATCCTCATCGTGAAGCCCAAGGACAAGGCGCCGGTCACCGCCGCGATCGCCTCCCGCAAGGGCCGCACGATCATCTTCGTCCGCACCCAGCTGGGCGCGGACCGCGTCGCCGAGCAGCTGCGCGAGGCCGGCGTGAAGGCCGACGCGCTGCACGGCGGCATGACCCAGGGCGCCCGCACCCGCACCCTGGCCGACTTCAAGGACGGGTACGTCAACGTCCTGGTCGCCACCGACGTCGCCGCCCGCGGCATCCACGTCGACGGCATCGACCTGGTCCTGAACGTGGACCCGGCCGGCGACCACAAGGACTACCTGCACCGCGCGGGCCGCACCGCGCGTGCGGGCCGTACCGGCACCGTGGTCTCCCTCTCCCTGCCGCACCAGCGGCGTCAGATCTTCCGCCTGATGGAGGACGCCGGCGTCGACGCGGCCCGCCACATCATCCAGGGCGGCGCCGCCTTCGACCCGGAGGTCGCCGAGATCACCGGCGCCCGCTCCATGACCGAGGTCCAGGCCGAGTCCGCGGGCAACGCCGCGCAGCAGGCCGAGCGTGAGGTCGCCCAGCTCACCAAGCAGCTGGAGCGCGCCCAGCGCCGTGCCGCCGAACTGCGCGAGGAGGCCGACCGGCTGGTCGCCCGGGTCGCCCGCGAGCGCGGCGAGGACCCGGAGGCGGCGGTGGCCGAGGCCCAGGCGACGGCTGCCGAGGAGCTGGCCGTGGCCGAGCAGTCGGTGGAGCGCGAGGCCGAGCGCGAGGAGCGCCCGGCGGCTTCCGCGCCGTACGAGCGCAGGGAGCGGCGGAGCTTCGACCGGGACCGTGGCGAGCGTCGCCCGTTCGACCGTGACCGGGACCGTGGCGAGCGGGGCTTCGAGCGCCGTGACGACCGTGGTGGCCGTTCCTTCGAGCGTCGTGACGACCGCCGTGACGACCGTGGCGGCCGCAGCTTCGAGCGTCGTGACGAGCGTCGCCCGTTCGACCGTGACCGGGACCGTGGCGAGCGGGGCTTCGAGCGCCGTGACGACCGTGGTGGCCGTTCCTTCGAGCGTCGTGACGACCGCCGTGACGACCGTGGTGGCCGCAGCTTCGACCGGGACCGTGGCGAGCGCCGTCCGTTCGACCGTGACCGGGACCGTGGCGAGCGGGGCTTCGAGCGCCGTGACGACCGTGGTGGCCGTTCCTTCGAGCGTCGTGACGACCGTCCCGGCTTCCGCCGGGACGAGCGCGGTGGGCACCGGGGCAGCGACCGCCCGTTCAACCGGGACCGCCGTGACGACCGTCCGGGCTTCCGCTCCGGCGGCCACGAGCGCCCCTACGGCCGTCGTGACGACCACCGCGGCACCGGCTTCGGCCGTCGCGAGGACAAGCCGCGCTGGAAGCGCAACGGCTGACCTGACGCGCCGGCGCGCGTGATCTGAGAAGGGCCCGTACGACTTCGGTCGTGCGGGCCCTTTTTCGGCCAACGCGTGACGCATGTCACGCGCTTGCCGAGGGAATTGCTGGGGGCATGACAGATGACGTCAGAGCGAGTGGGCCGTCGGACGAGGAACGGCTGGCCCAGCTCGGATACACCCAGGTCCTCGCCCGTCGCATGTCGGCGTTCTCGAACTACGCCGTCTCCTTCACGATCATCTCGGTCCTGTCCGGCTGTCTGACCCTCTACCTCTTCGGCATGATCACCGGCGGTCCCGCGGTGATCACCTGGGGCTGGGTGGCGGTGGGGCTGATGACGCTGTTCGTGGGCCTGTCGATGGCCGAGATCTGCTCCGCCTACCCGACGTCCGCGGGCCTGTACTTCTGGGCGCACCGCCTCGCGCCCCCGCGGTCGGCGGCCGCCTGGGCCTGGTTCACGGGCTGGTTCAACGTGCTGGGCCAGGTGGCGGTGACCGCGGGCATCGACTTCGGCGCGGCCTCCTTCCTCGGCGCCTGGCTGAACCTGCAGTTCGGCTTCGAGGTGACTCCCGGCCGCACGGTGCTGCTCTTCGCGGCGATCCTGCTGCTCCACGGCCTGCTGAACACCTTCGGGGTGCGCATCGTCGCCTTCCTGAACAGCGTGAGCGTGTGGTGGCACGTGCTCGGCGTCGCGGTCATCGTCGCCGCGCTCGCCTTCGTCCCCGACCACCACCGGTCGACGTCCTTCGTGTTCACGCACTTCGTCAACGAGACCGGCTGGGGCAGCGGCCCGTACGTCGTCCTGCTCGGCCTGCTGATGGCGCAGTACACCTTCACCGGCTACGACGCCTCCGCCCACATGACGGAGGAGACCCACGACGCGGCCACGGCCGGCCCGAAGGGCATCGTCCGCTCGATCTGGACGTCCTGGATCGCCGGCTTCGTCCTGCTCCTCGGCTTCACCTACGCGATCCAGTCGTACGACAAGGAACTGGCCTCGCCCACCGGCGCGCCCCCCGCCCAGATCCTCCTGGACGCCCTGGGCGCCACCACCGGCAAGCTCCTCCTCCTGGTCGTGATCGGTGCCCAGCTGTTCTGCGGGATGGCGTCCGTGACGGCCAACAGCCGGATGATCTACGCCTTTTCCCGGGACGGCGCGCTGCCGTTCTCCCGCGTCTGGCACACGGTCAGCCCGCGCACCCGCACTCCCGTGGCGGCGGTCTGGCTGGCCGCGCTCGCCGCACTCGCCCTGGGCCTGCCGTACCTGATCAACTCGACGGCCTACGCGGCGGTGACGTCGATCGCGGTGATCGGCCTCTACATCGCGTACGTCGTGCCGACCTTCCTCCGGCTCCGCAAGGGCGCCGGCTTCGAGCGCGGCCCCTGGCACCTGGGCCGCTGGTCGGGGCCGATCGGCGTCGTCTCGGTGCTGTGGGTGGGCGCGATCACGATCCTCTTCATGCTGCCGCAGGTCTCCCCGGTCACCTGGAAGACCTTCAACTACGCGCCCGTCGCCGTCCTGGTCGTCGTCGGCTTCGCGGCCACCTGGTGGGTCGCCTCGGCCCGCCACTGGTTCCTCAGACCGGCCTCCGCGACGGCCCCCGACCTGGTTCAAAAGTGACCATCTCACCGCTCTCTGCCCGCCCGACGCGGCCGGGTCGCCGATACCCCGTCGGAGACACGGCCTCGTCCGGCTATGCTCGGACAGGCAACATCGCCTGGGCCCTTAGCTCAATTGGCAGAGCAGTGGACTTTTAATCCATTGGTTGTGGGTTCGAGTCCCACAGGGCCTACGGTCCGGCAGGAGGGCAGCGCGCCCTCTGACCTGCTGCGCGGCGCCCGAGCCGGCTTCGGCCGACGCGGGCGCCGCGATGTTTTCCACGGTGCGCCGCCGACCGCCCACGGGGACGCGGCGGACCGGTCAGGAGCCGGCGGCCGCGGAGACCGCGACCGCCGCCGCGACGGACGCGCTGATCGCCGCGGTGGCCTTGGCGACCTCCCGGGAGACCGCCCGCGACGCCCAGTCCCCCTCCGCGAGCGCCCGCAGAGTCTTGCGCGCGTCCGCGCCGTCACGGCCGCCGTAGAGCCGGCGGGCGAGTCCCGCCGCGTGGACCAGTGAGCCCAGCGCCGCCGTACGGGCGTCGGGCTCGGTCTGCCGGGTGGCGACCGCGTCGAGCCTCGCCCGGACGCCGGCCTTCACCGAGGTGTCGGCCGCGGGATACCGGTGCGTGGTGAGGACCCCGAAGGCCCTGCTCCGCTGATGGGTCACCAGCCCGGTTTCGGTCAGGCGCGTTCCGTACGCCGCCACCATGCCCTTGCGCCGGGACGACAGCCAGGCGGAGGGCTTGACCGGCTTGCGGGCCAGCTCGGTGAGCACCGCGTCGAGCAGCGGGTCGCCGGTGCGGCCGTCGGCCTGCGCGTGCAGCCTGCCGTCGCGCAGCACCAGGTGGCCGCCGAGAGCGAGTTCGGCGAGCTCGGCGCCCGCGAGGCCGAGGTCGAGCGGGCCGGAGGGGGCGGTGCCGGACTCGTCGTCGAGCGCCAGCAGCAGAAGGTCTTCCGGGAGTGAGGTCAAGGCGTTCGCCTCCGTCGTGATCGTGGTGTGGGGGAAGAGGAGTTCTGTGGGAGGGGACGGCGAGCCGGTCCCGGTCATCCCAGCCGGCATGCTTCGAGGAGCTGGCACGCGTAGGCGGCGAGGCCGGCCTGGAGGCGCGTCTCCACCCCCGTCTTCTCCAGGATCTTTCCGATGTGGGCCTTCGCCGTGCGCACGGTGACCCCCATCTCCTTCGCTATCTGTTCATTGGACCGGCCCTCGCCCAGCAGGTAGAACGCCTGCCGTTCGCGGGGGGTGAGGGTGGACGCGATGTCCCGTGGCTCCCACCGTTCGATCAGCCCCTGGATCCTGGTGATCCGCAGAGTGTCCGGTGCCGACACGCCCATGAATCTCTCCCAGCTCGAAAGAAAACCATCCGCTGCCGTGACAGGACGTCAGCGAGCCTCGCCCTGGTCCCAGCGGAACGCCCACAGGGCGACACCCAGCAGGACCGCGGCCGAGCCGCCGATGACGGCCAGGTCCGACCAGACGGGGTGCAGGGCCTTCGCCCCGGTGGCCAGACTCTTCGCCAGATCCCCGAACCTGCTGGTCGGCAGGGACTCCAGCACCGTCCGGGCACCCGCCGGGACGGCGTCCAGCGGCATCGTCAGACCGCTGAGGAACAGCAGCACGACGAGGGCCAGCGAGAGGATCTGGCCGGCCACCTCGGACGAGGGCAGCAGCCCGCCGGCCAGCAGTCCGAGCGCACCGAGCAGCACGAACCCCGCGAGGCAGGAGACGACCAGCATCGGTACGGAGTTCCCGTCCACGCGGTGCGTGGCGACGCCGAAGGCCAGCACCACCGCGATCTGCACGGCCGCCATCGCCAGCCGGGCGGGGACCAGCGACAGCAGGACCGTCCAGCGCGGCACGGGGGTGGTGCCCAGCAGCCGCAGGGTTCCCCGTTCCCGCATGGTCACGAGGGGGACTCCGGTGCCGAAGAAGGCGACGCTCCCGAGCGCCATGAACAGCGCGACGGGTATCACCGCGTTGCGTTCGGTGGCGTTGTCCGCACCGGCCGAGGACAGTGATCCCACGGCGAGGTAGATCCCGGCGACGAAGAACGGGGTGACGAAGGACAGGAAGAAGGTCTTCTTGTTCCGGCTCAGTTCACGGATGTTGGCCAGCGAGAGCTCGCGCAGGGCCGCTGTGTTCATGAGGGGACAGCCTTTGCAGTAGAGGGGTCGGGCGCGGCGTGCCGAGCGCGTCAGGCGGCGCTCTCGTACTGGCGGCCGGTCAGCTTGCGGAAGACGCCGTCGAGGCCGGGTGAGCGGGTGGCCAGGTCGCGGGCGTTCGGTACCCGGTCCAGCACCCCGCGCAGCGTGGCGTCGGGATCACCCGTCTGCAGCCGGATGCGCACGCGGTCCTCGTCCGCCTCGGTCTCCACGCCGTTGACGGCGGGCAGGGCGCGCAGGTCGGGGACGGTCTGGGAGGCGGCCACGGTGAAGGTGACGTCGTGGGCGGCGCAGTGCCGGCGCACCAGGCTCTCCGGGGTTCCACAGGCGATGACCCGTCCGTGGTCGACGATGGCCACGCGGTCGCAGAGCGATTCCGCTTCCTCCATCGAGTGCGTCGACATCAGGACCGTGCGGTCGGCGGCGCGGTGGTCCCGGATCGCCTGCCAGAGTTCCTGCCGGGCATTGGGGTCGAGTCCGGTCGCGGGTTCGTCCAGGACGAGCAGCCGGGGCCGGGAGATGAGGCTCGCCGCCACCAGGACGCGCTGGCGCTGGCCGCCGGAGAGCCGGCCGACGCGGACGGTCCGGCATTCCTGGAGGCCCAGTCGGGCGATGACCTCCTCGGTGTCAGCACCCTCCCGGTGGAAGGAACGCCACAACCGGAGGGTCTCGACGACGGTCAAGTGGTCGAAGACCGCGGCTTGCTGGGGCTGGATGCCGACGTGGCGGCGCAGTTCGGCCCGGTCGACGACCGGGTCGAGGCCCAGCACCTCGACCTTGCCGGCGGTGGCGACACGCAGGCCGACGATGGTTTCGATGGTCGTCGTCTTGCCCGCTCCGTTGGGCCCGAGCAGGCCGAAGACCTCGCCCTGGGCGACCTGGAGGCTGAGGCCGTCGACGGCCGTCTTGTCGCCGTAGCGCTTCACCAGGCCGGTCACCTGGACGGCGTGGGGGGACGGATGGTTCACGGGAACCCTTTCGGTAACAGCTTGTTCATGGCAGCGCCTCTCCCGACATGCCCGCGGCGATGGCGCGCAGGGCGGCGCAGTGCTCCGTGAAGGCGGCTCGCCCCTCCTCGCTGATCGACAGCCAGGTTCTGGGCCGCTTGCCCACGTAGCCCTTGGTGACCTCCACGTAGCCGGCGGCCTCGAGCTGGCTGACCTGCTTCGACAGCGTGGAGTCGCTGACTTCGACGGTTTCGCGGACGAAGGCGAACTCCGCCTTGTCGCACGACGCCAGGGTGGCCATGATCGAGAACCGCACCGGCGCGTGGATGACGTCGTTCAGCTGATGACGGGGGTGGCTCATGCACGGCTCTCCACGACGGCCCCGACCGCGGCCGGGGCGGCGGTCGCGACGGCGCCGAGCAGCCACCACAGCAGGCTTGCGTGGTGCTGCTCGCTGCCCAGGCAGATGACGACCGCGTAGACGGCTCCCCAGGCGGTGATCACCACCCGCTGGCGGCGGCCGTAACCCTCCCGGTGCACCTTCTGGCGAGCGGCCCACAGCGAGATGCCGACCGTGAAGGCCGCCCAGAGCACGGAGGCCACGGCGATGGCCGGACCGCGCAGCATGCCGACGACGAAGGTGAACACGAAGCTGGCCACCGCGTAGAGCGCCAGATAGCGAACGCCCCAGCGCGACTCGCGCCGCACGGCGGCGTCCAGCTTCCGGACGCGGGCGAGGGCTTCCTCCGCCTGCATGGATCGGTCCTCGGTCATCGGCTCCTCCTGCACGAGCGCACCACGCCACATGGACGATTGCCACTATGGCATCCACTTTCCATGGTGGCAAGTGCTTGTCGCGGTGTCAGGTGTACCTGATCGGGGCCGAGTTGAGCCATTGGTCCAAGGTCCAATACCGTGATCACCTCGCATGTGCGAACATGCGTCACGCGGCCTTCACGGCCGCAACAACATGCAGTTCCGGCAGCGCTTGACCAGCACAGAGCCGGATCTGCTCACGGGGGAAGTGGTAGTGTTGTTGAGCAGACTTCAGCCTGCGCGCGACACGAATGTTGCGAATCTCGACTCTTCGTTGCATTCCGTGTTCCGTTGCATAGAGAAGCATTTCCGTCGCGAGGAACCTCGCGCCCATGCGCTGGCGTATCTCCAGCGACTTCTGAAGCATTCAGGCCGTCGGCCCCGGTACGCCGGCACGCCGGACGGATTCCAGCGGCTGCTGTCGACGGCCCGCTGGGACGAGGACGACGTACGCGACAGCGTCCGCGCGTTCGTCACCGGCAACCTCGGCCGCCGGCCGGGCGTACTGGCCCTCGCCGATCTCGGCTTCCCCAAGAAGGGGCGTTGTTCGGCGGGCGTGGAGCGGCAGTTGTGTCCCCCTCTCGACCGCGTGACCAACTGCCAGGTCGGTGTCTTCCTGTTGTACAGCGACGCCTCGGGGACCGCCGCCCCGATAGACCGCGAGTTGTACCTGCCTCCCACCTGGCAGGACGAACAGCGGCGGCGAGCGGCCGACATACCGCCTGACCTGGTACCACGCGAACGGGACGACATCGCGCGCGCTCTGGTCGAGCGGAGCCTGGACCCCGCCGTGCCGACCCGGGGGGTCGTCGCCCCCGCCCCGTACGGCGATGGGCCGCACCTGCGCCGGACGCTGGAGGAACGACGGGTTCCGTACCTTCTCGGACTGACCCCCGGCTCTCTTCCGCTGCTCGGCCCCGCGGTACCGGGTTTCGAGCGCCGTGTCGTGGTGAGCGGGGTGCCGAACTCACCGGGCGGCAGGGACATGTACGTGTGCTTCGCACCGGCCGGGTCCCTCCGGGCGACCGTCGACGAATTCGTCCGGCACCGGAACAGCGTCACCGCGGCACTTGGCTTCGCGTGCGCCCAGGCGGGCCTCGACCAATATGAAGTACGTAAATGGCGTGCCTGGTACCGCCATATGACACTGGCCATGGCCGCCCACGCCTGCCTGGTGGTCCATCAGCGCGCGCCACTGCCGGTCGCGGCCTAGCGCCAGGTCCCTTCCGTTCGTCGACTTCCGCATTTCTTTTGTTGTGTGATCCGGGGAATCCCTACCTTCGAGTTCGGGGCACGGCTCCGTGTTCCGACTCTTTCCTCGCTCCATGCAAATGAAAGGAATTGCCGTGACGAACGTGAACATCGCCGAAATCGCCGAGGACGACCAGGAGTTCTCCATCGAGGAGCTCAACGAGGTCAGCGGAGCCGGCACCGCCGGAACCCTCGGCACGGCGACCTGCCCGTCGACCGCCGGCACCTTCGGCAGCAACTGATGAGCCGGGGCGTCGGCTCCTCCGTCCCCCGGGAGCAGCCGACGCCCCACCCCACGCCCCACTCGCCACGAACCTCACGGGAAGCAACGCATGACCGGTCTGAAGCAAGCCGCATGGACGTACCTGAGCGACCCCCGGGCGCGGGCCGTCGACAACAGTGCGCTGTTCGGCAGGCTGGCGGCGGACGCACCGGTACTGCACTTCGGCCCGGTGTGGCTGGTCGCCGGATACGACGAGGTGACCCGGCTCGCCGGGGACCCGCGCTGCACCCTCGCGCTCCCGCCGACCTGGGACGAGCAGTGCGCACGGGTCAACCCCGCTTTCGGCGAGGTGTTCAAGAGCTTCATGACCGTCCAGCCCGACGAGTCCCACCGCCGGCTGCGCCGCCTGGTGGCCAGGGGATTCAGCGCGCGGACCATTCAGGCGCTGCGCCCCCGGGTCGAGCAGGTCGTGGACCGGCTCTTCGAGGAGCCGATCCGCCGAGGACACTGCGAATTCGTCGCGGAGATCGGCATCCCGCTGCCCGTCATGACCACCGCCGCCCTGCTCGGACTGCCGGAGGGGGACTGGCGTCACGTGCTGCGGTGGGCCCACTCCCTCACGGCCGACCTCAGCGAGATGACCGCCGCCTTCCAGGCGGCCGGGGACCAGGAGCTCGTCCCCTCGCGCGAGGAGCGCGAGCGGACCCTGCGTGAGGTCATGGACTACATCGAGGAACTCGTCCGGCGGCGCTCGGCGCAGCCCGGCGAGGACCTGGTGTCCCACCTGGCCCGGCAGAGCGGCGAGGACGGCCGGCTCAGCCACGACGAACTCGTCTCCATGGTGTTGCTGATCTTCATGACCGGCCTGGAGACGATGACCGCGGCACTGGCCAACACCCTGCTGTGCCTGGCGCGGAACCCGGACGCCTGGCAGCGGGTGGTCGCCGACCCGTCCCTCGCCGCGACCGCCTTCGCGGAAGGGATCCGCACCGTCACCCCGGTGCCCATGGGAAGCCGCGTGGCGCAGGCCGAGGTGGAACTGGGCCCGCACCTCATCCAGCCGGGCCAGACCGTGCTGCTGATGTGGGGCGCGGCCAACCAGGACCCCCGGCAGTTCTCCGAGCCGAGCCGCTACGACCTCGACCGCCCGGGCATCGGACAGCTCGCCTTCGGCCACGGACCGTACTTCTGCCTCGGGGCCGCGCTCTCCCAGCTTCAGGGCGAGAGCGTCGTACGCAAGCTCACCACGTGCAGTCCGCGCATCGCGCTCGCCGCCGACGAACTTCAGTGGCGGGACGACCTCGCCTTCCACAGCGTGCGGGAGCTTCCGCTGGACCTGGGCGGGAGCGCCGCACCGCGCCCCATACTCGCCGCGAGCGGCCGATGAGCACGGATCCGCACCGGCGCCCTCGCCGCCGACTGGTCCGGGTCCCTTTCCGTCAGCAGCTGGAGGAGGCGGACTGCGGGGCGGCCTGCCTGGCCATGGTGCTGGCCGCCCACGGCCGGCACGTGCCGCTGCCCGAACTCCGCCGGACCTGCGGGGTCAGCCGGGACGGCCTGACCGCGGCCGCCCTCGTACGGGGGGCGCGCCAGTACCGACTCCTCGGCCGGGGCCGCCGACTGACCCTGTCCGAGCACGGCGCCGCCGATGCCGTCAGCGCCCTGGACCTGCCCGCCGTGGCGTACATGCGCGGGGCGCACTTCGTCGTGCTGGAGGGAGCCACCCGCTCCGGCCGCATCGTGTTCAGCGACCCGGCCGCCGGCCGCACCGCGGTGTCGCCGCGCGATTTCGTCTCGTCGTTCGCGGGCGTGGTGCTGACCTTCACCCCGGCCGACGACTTCACCCGGTCGGGACGGCCCACCGGGCTGCGTCACGTGCTGCCGGTGTGGTTCCGGGGCAACCGGCTCCTCGTCCTGCTCGCCGCCGCCGCGGGACTGGTCTGCACCGTCCTGTCCGTCCTCGGTGTCTTTCGCGTCCGGGCCGCGCTGTCCGGCGCCGCCACGGCCGCTTCGGCACACACCGTGTGGCACGACGCCCTGGGTCTGCTGGCGCTCGCCGCGGGTGCCGGGCTGTTCGCGTGGATACGCCACCGCCTGCTGTCCCACGTGCTGTGGCGGATGTCCCTGCAGCGCTCCCGGGACTTCGTGGCCTCCATGCTGTCCCTGCCCGGCCTCTTCTTCCAGCGGCGGTTCACCGCCGGACTGGCGGTCCGCGCACAGCTCAGCGACGCCGTCGCCATGCAGCTCACCCGCGGGCTGCTCGCGGCGGCCCTGGACACGGCCGGCGCCTGCGCCTTCGGTGCGGTGATGGTCGGACTCTCCCCCGCGCTGGCCGCGACGGCCGTCGCCGGGTCGCTGGTCTCCTGGTGCCTGATGCGCTGGGCCGCCCGCAGGATCGCGCCGCTGGAACACCGCCTGATGGCGGAACGGCAGAGCCGCGACGGCATCACGCTCACGGCCCTGACCATGCTGGAGAACCTGAAGGCCGAGGGCACCTCCGGGCGTGCCTTCGGCGACTGGGCCTCCTCGCAGGCCCAGGGTGTGGATCTGCAGCACCGCGTCGACGCGCTCGCCGCCCGCTTCCGCGCGGCGGCCACCACCGTCGAGTCGCTCGCCCAACTGGCCATGGTCACCACCGGAGTCGCCTGGGTGGCCGACGGCCGCCTGGCCTTCACGGACTTCATGGCGCTGATCGCCGTAGTGGGCGCCTTCCTGGCGTCCGCCGGCGGCGTCACCCGGGCCGGTCTCGACCTGTCCCGGTTGCGCAGCTCCCTGGCACTGCTGGAGGACGTGCTCGGCGCCGAACCCGCGCGCCCCGAGGCACCGGCCGCGCAGACCGTTCCCGCCCCCGTGAGCCCGCAGGCGCAGACCGCGCAGACCGCGCAGACCGTCGCCGTCCCCGGCGTGAGCCCGCAGGCACCGGCTGTGCGGACCGCCCCGGCCCACCCGCCGTACCGGGCCGCGCCGGCCGGTGCTCTCGAGTTGCGGGACGTCACCTTCGGATACGACGTCAACCGGACCCCGCTCATCGAGGGGGCCAGCATGCGGATCGAGGCCGGTCGGCGCATCGCCGTCGTCGGCTCCACCGGAAGCGGCAAGTCCACGCTCGCCCGCCTGCTCATCGGCGCGCTCCGGCCGTGGAGCGGGCAGGTGCTCCTCGACGGCCGGGACATCGCGGGCCTCGACCGTGAGGAGCTGACCCGGTCCCTGGCCTACGTCAGCCAGCACCCCTGGCTGTTCGAGGGCAGCGTCACCGAGAACATCACCCTGGGCGATCCCCGGATCAGCCCGCAGGACGTCGACCGGGCCCTGCGCGAGGCGTGCCTGGACACCGTCGTCGCCCGCCGCGGCGGCCCCGACGCCGCACAGGTCCGGCAGGACGGCCGCAACTTCAGCGGAGGCGAGCGGCAGCGTCTCGTCCTGGCCCGAGCCCTGGCACGCCGCCCCGCGATCCTGGTCCTGGACGAGGCCACCAGCGCCATGGAGGCGCAGCTGGAGCAGGAGGTCGACGCGCGGCTGCGGCAGCGCGGCTCCACCGTCGTGGTGATCGCGCACCGGCTCAGCACCATCCGTGCGGCGGACCTGGTGCTCGTCATGGACGGCGGCCACGTCGCCCAGGTGGGCTCGCACGACGAGCTCGTCACCCTGTCCGGGCCCTACCGGCGACTGCTGCGGGAGGTGGCGGCCTGATGGCGTCCACGTCACGCCACCGCGCACCGCATCCGGGGCGGCCGGGCCGCCCGCGCAGCAGCCCGAGACACGCCAAGCCGTCGTGGGCACGGCGCTGGGCGGCCGGAACACGGCCCGTCCTGCGGAGCGTGCCCACCGTCCCCCCGTCCGCGCCGCCGGCCCCTCCGGCGGCGGCCTGGCCGGCGTACCGCGCTGCCCTGAGCCGCCTGGGCCGCCACTTCGGCGTTCCCGTCGACCTGCCGACGCACGCCCCCTCCCATCCCGACCCGGTGGCCGCGGCCGTCGGCCGGTACCTGCGGGTGCGGCGGGTGGCGGTGAGCGACCATCTGAGCCGCCGTCCGCGCCGTCCCCTGCTCGCCGCCGGCGTCGGCGACGGCATGCCCGTCGTCGTCCTGCCGAGCCGGTCCGGGTGGCGGACCGACACCGCAGCCCCGGCCGGCGACGGGGGCAGCACCTCCGTCGCCGCGCAGCTGGGGGAGCAGGGCTGGGCCTTCCATCTGCGGCTGCCGCACCGCACGCCGACCGGCCTGCGTCTGCTGGGCCTGCTGGGCCGCGGCAACCGCGGTGTGCTCGGACTGCTGCTGATCGCCGGAACGGTGACCGCGCTGCTCGGCTTCGCGGTGCCCGTCGGGGCGTTCTTCATGGTGAAGGCGGCCGCGCACCAGGACTCCTCGGCGATGTACACGACGGCTGCCGCGGTGGCCGGTGCCGTCCTCGCCTCCGCGGTCCTCCTGCTCGTCCGCGACAAAGCCTCCGCCACCCTGCAGAGCCGCGTGCAGGACACCGTCGAGACAGCGGTGTGGGACCGGTTGCTCAGCCTGGAAGTACCGTTCCTGCGGGGTCGGTCCACCGGACAGCTGGCGGCATGCGCCGGCGCGGTGAGCCGGCTGCGGAGCATGTTCGGGGCGGGCACCCTGGAGGCGCTGCTCGGCGCGCTGTTCACCTGCGCCGCCGTGTCGGCACTCGCCACCGCCGACCGGTGGCTGGGGCTGGCCGGGCTGGGCCTGTCCGCGGTGTTCGCCGGCACCCTCACCGCGCTGGCATGGCGGCAGCAGGTGCACGACCGCGAGGTCTTCGACGGCGTCGAGGGCGCCCAGTCCGTCCTGTACCCCGCGCTCGCCGGGATCGAGGAAGTGCAGCTGTACGGCGCCGAGGGATTCGTCCACCAGCGCTGGTGGCGGATGTTCGAAGGCCAGAAGCGGGCCGACGCCGCCGGGCTGCGTCCGGCGGCGGTGTCGGCCGCCGTGCTGAGCGCGGCCCAGCCGCTGACACTGGCGGTGCTGCTGCCGCTGGCCCTCAGCCACGGGACCGGATTCCCCGGCGCGGTCATGGTGGGTTTCGCCGCCATCCAGCTGACCTTGGCGCTCGGCCACATCCAGCACGTCCTGGAACAGCTCTTCGCGGCCGGCCCCGTCTACCAGCGGCTGAGGGCCGTTCTCGACGCCACCCCGGAGACGGCGCCCGACGCCCGGCTCCCGGACCGGCTCAGCGGTGAGCTCGCGCTGGAGAACGTCACCTTCGCCTACGACGACCACGCCCCCCAGCTCGACGGTGTGTCGCTCCACGTCTCCGCCGGCGAGTTCGTGGCCGTCGTCGGGCCGTCCGGGGCCGGCAAGACCTCCCTGCTGCGGCTGTGCCTGGGGCTGGAGAGCCCGCGGTCGGGGTGCGTCCGCTACGACGGACACGACCTCGCCGGCCTCGACCTCGACGCCCTGCGCGGCATGGTCGGCTACGTGCCGCAGGACACCCGGATCCTGCGGGGCAGCCTGCGGGACGTCGTCCTGGGCAGCGCCGCGACCGACGACGAGGACACCGCCTGGGCGGCCCTGGCCGCCGCGGGACTCGCCGACGACGTCCGCGCGCTGCCCCTCGGGCTCGACACCCGGCTGTCCGACGGGCAGACCGGCTTCTCCGGAGGCCAGCAACAACGTCTGCTGCTGGCCCGGGCGTTGGCGAAACAACCGCGCGTCCTGCTGCTGGACGAGGCCACGAGTGCGCTGGACAACGCGACCCAGCGGGATGTGAGCGCCCGCGTCGCCGCGCTGGACGTGACCCGGATCGTGGTGGCCCACCGGCTCAGCACGATCCGGCACGCCGACCGCATCGTCGTCCTCGAATCCGGCCGCATCGCCGAGACCGGCCGCTACGACGAACTGCTCGCCTCGGGCGGGGCCTTCGCCCGGCTCGTCGGAGGCCAGCTCGGCTCGCCTCCCGTCGCCGTCTGAGGCAGCGGGACGGCCCGCGCCCCGACGCGGCACCCACGACTTTCACCGAAACACTGCACGCAAGAGGAGAACCATGCGCACGGTCACCCGATTCAAGCGCTCCGTCCACGCCGAGGTGGTGCCCGGCGACGGCGTCTATCTCATCTCCGAACGGCCCGGTCAGACACGGCTGCACGGACCGCTCATGGAGCGCCTGGCGCCGCTGCTCACCGGCTCCCGCACCCACGCCGAGATCGTGGCGGACCTCGCCGACGCCTACCCCGCCGACCGCGTGGAACGGGCGCTGACGAAGCTCCGGGACGCCGGGCACGTCATCGAGGCGGACGCCGAGGAGGACCCGCGCGCGGCCGGCTTCTGGGACCTGGCCGGTCTCGACGGCGACGGCGCCCAGCGGCAGCTCCGCGCGAAGACCGTCGAGGTGCTGGGCCTCGGAGACGTACGCACCGACCTCTTCGCCGACAGCGTGCGCGACCTCGGGATGCGGGTCGTCACCGGGGACGCCGATCTGCGCGTCGTGCTGGCCGACGACTACCTGCACCCCGAGCTGGCGCGGATCAACCAGGAGGCGCTCGCCGACAAGCGGCCCTGGCTGCTGGTGAAGCCGACGGGAACCCTGCTGTGGATCGGTCCGCTCTTCGCCCCCGGGGACACGGGCTGCTGGCGGTGCATGAGCCACCGCCTGAGCGGCAACCGCATGGTGCTGTCCTACCTGAAGCAGAGCAACCGGCTCGACCGCCACCCCGTCACCTCCCTCACCGGTCTCGCCGCGACGGAGACCGTCGCGGCGCAGCTGGCCGCGCTCCAGACCGCCAAGTGGCTGACCGGCTTCTTCCAGCTGCCCGCCGCGCGGGGCCTGCCGTCCCACCCGGCGCCCGGCCACGGCGAGGTCTTCACCCTGGACACGCTCACCATGGAGACGCAGCGGCACCGCCTCGCTCACCGGCCCCAGTGCGCCGACTGCGGCGACCCGGGCATCATGGCCGAACGCCAGCTGCAGCCGGTGGTTCTGGAGAGCCGCCGCAAGCGGGTCACCTCCGACGGGGGGCACCGGGCCAAGGACCCCGACCAGTTCCTCGCCGCCCACGAGCACCTCGTCAGTCCGGTCACCGGCCCCGTCACCGGCCTGATCAAGATGACCTCGGGCTCCGACGAGCTGCACAGCTACACCGCGGGCCAGAACTTCGCCGTCAACATGTCCAGCGTCGCCGACCTGCGCGCCGGTCTGCGCAGCATGAGCGCCGGCAAGGGAATGAGCGACTCGCAGGCCAAGGCCAGCGCGCTCGCCGAGGCCATCGAGCGGTACAGCGGGCTGCACCAGGGCGACGAGGCCCGGATCACGGCGTCGTACGAGGAGCTGGGCTCCAGGGCGATCGCGCCGAACGACCTCCACCTCTACAGCGAGCGCCAGTTCGCCGAGCGCGCCGAGTGGAACAAGCGGGACTCCCACTTCCACCGGGTGTGCGACCCGTTCGACCCCACGGCCCGGATCGAGTGGACGCCCGTGTGGTCGCTGACCCGCCAGGAGCACCGCTACCTGCCCACGGGCACGCTGTTCTACGGCTACCCGTTCCGCCCCGGCCAGGTCTTCAGCTCCGCCGACTCCAACGGCAACGCGGCCGGCACCTGCCTGGAGGACGCGGCCCTCCAGGGCTTCATGGAACTCGTCGAACGGGACGCGGTGGCCATCTGGTGGTACAACCGGCTCCGCTTCCCCGGCATCGACCTCGACAGCTTCGGCGAGCCCTACTTCACCCGCTGGCAGCAGCGCTACCGCGAGCACCACCGCGAGACCTGGGTGCTCGACATCACCAGCGACCTCGGCATCCCCACCGCGGTGGCCGTCTCGCGGCGGACCGACAAGCCCGTCGAGGACATCCTGATCTCCTTCGGCTCCCACTTCGACATGAAGATCGCGATCTCGCGGGCGCTCACCGAGATGAACCAGTTCCTGCCGGCCGTCCTGCCGATCAAGTCGGACGGCACCGGCGCCTACGCCTTCCCCGACCCCGACCAGCACCGCTGGTGGCGCACGGCCACCGTCGAGAACCAGCCCTACCTGGTTCCGGCCGCCGTCGCCCTGCGCACCGCCGCCGACTACCACGACCCGAGCGGAACCGACCTGCGCGAGGACCTGCTGCTGGCGCAGCGCACCGTCGAGGCGCACGGCATGGAGATGCACGTCCTCGACCAGACCCGGCCCGACATCGGTCTGCCGGTGGTGAAGGTCGTCGTGCCCGGCATGCGGCACTTCTGGCCGCGGTACGGGGCGGGCCGCCTCTACGACGTCCCGGTCCGCACCGGCATGCTCGCCGCCCCGACCCCCGAGTCCGACCTCAATCCGATCGGAATGTTCCTGTGACCCCCACCGAGCCGGTGCAGCCGCCCGCCGCGCACTCCGCCCTCGACGCCCTCACCGACGTCTCGCTGAACTTCCGCGACGGCGTGACCGTCCAGGCCACGTCCGACACCCTGACGATCACCAGCCCCTACGGCGGTTTCACGGTCCGGGGCGCCGCCCCAAGGACCACCGCTGCGCTTCAGCGGCTGACCGGCGCTCCGGTCCCCCTGGCCGAACTGCTGGGCGACCAGCCGCCGGGGACGGACACCGCCCTCGAACGGCTGGTGGTCCGCTTCGCGCACCTGCTCAGCCGCACCCTCACGGACGGGGAGCGCCCGCTGGCGCGGATCGAGGCCCTCACCCGCACCACCTCCTACACCCCGAGCGCGCTCCGAGACGACGCCACCGTCCGCCAGTCGCCCTTCGCCCTGCTGCGCACGCGCGCCGGTGAACTGGTCATGGAATCGCCCCTCACCGCACACCGGGTGGTCCTCACCGACCCCGCGGCGCGAGCTCTGGTGACGGAGCTGAGCCGACCGGTGGCGCCCCGGGAGCTCACCGGTCACGGACTGTCCGCCGAGGCGGTCCACACGCTCCTCGCCCACCTCGCCGGAGCCGGCTTCGTCGACGTCGGCCACTGGGACGGACGTGAGGCCCGCTTCGCCGCCGACGAGGACGACGTGCTGCGGCAGTGGGACTTCCACGATCTGCTCTTCCACTCCCGAAGCCGCCTCGGCCGCCACGACGAGCCGTTCGGCGGGATCTTCCCCTACGTGGGGCAGATCCCGCCGCAGCCCGCTGTCAAGCCCGTCCCGGCCGGCCCCGCGATCGAGCTGCCCCGCCCCTCCTGGGACGACGTGGTCGCCGCCGACCCGACCTTCAGCGTGGCGCTGGAGGGCAGGCGCTCCGTGCGGCAGTACGGCGCGGCGCCCATGACGCTCACCCAGCTCGGCGAGTTCCTGTACCGCACGGCGCGGGTCCGCTCGGCCCAGGACCCGCTGCCGGAACAGGGCATGCCGTACGAGGCGACGTCCCGCCCGTACCCGTGCGGCGGTTCTTCCTACGAACTCGAGCTGTACCTGACCGTGCGGCGGTGCGAGGGCCTGGCCGAGGGCGTGTACTACTACGACCCCGCCGGCCACCGCCTCGTCCTCATCAACGACGACGCCGAGGACCGGCAGGCACTGCTGTACATGGCCTCGCTGGCCGCCGCCCGGGTGACCGTCCCCGACGTGCTGATCACCATGTGCTCACGCTTCCAGCGCCTGTCCTGGAAGTACCGGGGCATCGCCTACGCCGTCTCGCTCAAGCACGCCGGCGCGCTCTACCAGACCATGTACCTGGTCGCCACCGCCATGGGGCTGGCGCCGTGCGGGCTGGGCAGCGGGGACGCCGACCTGTCGGGCCGGGTCCTGGGGCTGGACTACCTGCGCGAGTCCGCGGTCGGGGAGTTCATGCTCGGGAGCCTGCCGGAGGACGCCGCCGCGCCGCGGGAGAGCGACGCGACCCGGACACCGGTCAACGACCACGCGTGGGCGGCCGCCGCGTGGGCGGGCCTGCGCGGCCCCCAGCCGTCATGAACGGCCGCTGCAGCAACCCTCCCGCACGAGAACCGGCATCATGACCCACCCACACATTCCCGACCTCGGCACGCTGCCGCCCGGCCGCGCCGCCACCGCCGTCGCACCGGTGGCGGGGGTGCGCGCGGCCGGGCTGCCGGTGTCCGTCCTGCGCGACGTCGCCACCGGTCGGCTCACCGCTGCCGTCGCACACGCGTGTGACCGGCGCGAGGCCGCCGACGCACTGGCGCCGCAACTCGGCGACGACCTGTACCGCCTCGTCCCGAAGCTCGGTGACCGTGCCGTACGGCGGGCCGCGGTCCGGTTGCGCCGGGACATCCACAACACGCGGCGTACGCCGAAGACACAGGCGCACGCGGACGCGTTGACTCCGCACCTGGACGAGACGGTGCGCGAGCGCCTCGCGCGCTGGCTCCGGGCCATGGCCGAAGCCGACGCGGCCCTCGCCACCGCACGGCGGGCCACCGAGCCGGAGCTGCGCCGGGCCGGTGACGCCCTGCTGGGCCACCTCCGTGCCCCGCAGACGGCGCTCGGCCTGGCGCTGGCGAGCCCGGACTTCACCGAGGAGCTGCTGCTCGACCGCGACACCGCCGCCCCGCCCGAGTCGCGGCGCATGCGCAGCGCGGCGGCCTACCTGGCCCGGATCGCGGTCAAACCGAGCCCGTTCAGCACGCTCACCACGCTCGGTACGGCCCGGTTCGACGGACCTGCGGGCCCCGCGGCGGACGGTGCGGGACGCGAAGCACGCGCGCTGAGCTCGTCCAGGGGCGTGGCGGTGTCGCTGCTCCGCTCCTTCGTCGCCGCCGGGCCGCCCGGCGCCGCGGTCCCGGTCGTGGCCAACACCGGCCTGCACACCGGCGACGACGGCACGCGGTGCACCCTCGTGTCGTACGCCGCTTCCCCCGCGGGCTTCTTCTTCCGTCAGGACGAGGTCGTGCCCTGCGACCGCTACCGGCCCGTTCTCGACGCGGCGGGCACCGAACCCCGCACCCTGGACGACGTGCTGCGGCGCGCACCGGGCGGCGACGCGGCGGCGCTGCGGCGCATGACGGAGACCGGACTTCTCCAGCCGCTCGTTCCCTGGTCGTCGGCGGCCGGGCTGCACTTCGGCGCGCTGGCCACGGCGGTCGACGGACCGGACGGCGACGGACCGGCGGCCGGCGGGGAGGGAGCCGTCCGGGCCGTCCGCGAGCTGGCCGCGCTGGAGACGACCGTGGAGACGACCCGCGACCCGCTCCGGCGGGCGCGGGCGGTGGTCCGTACCCGGCAGGCCGCGCACGAGGCGTTCACCGCGCTCGGCCGTCCCGCCCCGTCCTGGCTGGCCACGGCGCCGCTGTATCACGAGGCCGTGGCCGGACAGCCGCAGCGGACCCGGCAGTTGCCGTCCCACCTCGCCGACGACCTCGCCGAGGCGGCTCGTTGGATCGCCCCGGCGGTCTCGCTCTCCCCGCTCTACCGGCGGCTCGTGGACGGCTTCGTACGACGCCACGGCCACGGCGCGGGCGGCGTGGACCTGCTGGACTTCCTCTACGCCTTCCACGTCGCGACGGACGGCTTTCCCGCGCCGCGCGGCGCGGCTGCCGCCGCCGGGGAGGGCGACCGGGTCGTCGGCCATGGCACGGTGGCGCGGCCCAGTCACGCGGTGTTCTTCCAGGTCGCGGCGGCGGACGAGGCTGCGGTCGCCGCGGGCGACTACGAGATCGCCGTGAACCTGGTGCAGGACGGCGGCGCGGGCCTGCTCGGCCGTTGGGCATGCGTCCCCGAGCTGCACGACGCGACGGCCCTCCCCCTCCGGGACTGGGTGCAGTCGCTGCATCCCGGGTGCCGGGTCCACCAGGTGTCCGCCTACCCGGACTGGGCGGAGCTGCAGCGGATGCCGATGCGCTCGCTGCCCCGGCTGCGGGCCCCCGGCGATCTGCCGGACAGCGACGGCGACACGGTCGACCTGACCGGCTGGACCCTGGCCCACGATCCGGAGACCGGGACCCTCCAGGCACGCGACGGCGACGGCCACCCGGCGGCCGTGACGTACATGGGCGTCGTCCCGGTCCATCTGCTGGCCGGACCGCTGAAGCTGCTGTGCCTGCTCTCCGATCCCTGGCAGACCACGGCACGCGTCGACCGGGAGTTCCGCCCGTACGACAGGATGCGGCCCGTCGAGACCCTCACCTACCGGCCCCGGATCCAACACGGGCGGCTGGTGTGGGCCCGTGCCCGCTGGAGCGTCCCGCCCGCCGAGGTCCCCAGGCCGGACCCCGGCGCCCCGACCGTCGACTTCCTCACCGACGTCGAACGGTGGCGCCGGCGCAACGGAATTCCGCGGGAGGCCTTCATCGCCCAGGCCGTCCGGGACCGGCGGGGAATCACCAAGTCGAAACCGCAGTGGATCCAGTTCGACAGCCCGCATCTCGTCTGGTCCGCGCTGCGCCGGATACACCCGGACGCGGTGGCCGTCGATTTCGTCGAGGCGTTTCCCGGGAGCGGACAGCAGCCGTGGCACGACGCCCAGGGGAGGCCGGTCGTCACGGAATTCATGGGGCTGGTGCGGCATGGCTGAGCGCGACGCGTACACCGAGCCGACGGAAGACTGGCTCTACTACCGGCTCTACGTACGGGAACCGGAAGACCTGGAGCGTCTTCTCAGGGACCACATGAGGCCCTTGCTCCAGCGGCTGTCATCGGCCGTCACGGACGCGCGATGGTTCTTCCTGAATTACGCGGACGGCTTCGGTCCCCATGTCCGGCTGCGCGTCCGCGCCTTCACGGAGGAGCTCACGCTCGCCGAGCAGGTCATCGACGCAGCGCTTCCGTCGATTCCCCTGGTCCGGGACGCGCAGAAGGCCGTATACACGCCCGAGACGTGGAAATTCGGCACCGGGGCCGCGATGGCGGCGGCGGAGGAGGTGTTCTGGCGTGGCAGCGAAGCCGCGCTGTTGTGTGCCGAGAGCCATGCCGGAAATCTGCGCATCGTGCACGGGGCGGCCCACACCCGTGTCATGGCGGGACTGCTGCCCCGCCCGCTGCGCCTCGCCTTCCTGCACCACTACGCCTGGTACTGGAGCGGAGGACACCTGGGCATGGCCCAGCCGTCGTCATGGCGGCGGGACGCGGTACCCGACGCCCAGCGGACGGCCAAGGCGGAGGCGATGCTCGCCCGTGTCACGGCCACCCTCCGCACCACGGCGGGCCGGGCACTCACCGGCTACGCGGAGCAGGCGTCCACGCTGCTGACGTCTGCGCGCCCCCGACCGCTCGTCCTCTTCCACCATGTCCACCTCACCAACAACCGGCTCGGGCTGACCGGAGGCGAGGAGGCCCAGATCGCCCGGCTGCTCTGGCTGGCGGAGCACCGCCGGCGCATCGCGTGACGACCCGGCCCCGGCACGGTCTACTCCGTGCCGGGGCCTTCGGCCTCGCGCGCGACGACGGCGCACACAAAGGCGCGAAAAGTACACGCAATGATGAGCGCAATGATGAGCGCAGACAGGAACGGGGGCGGGAACCGAATTGGTTCCCGCCCCCGCCCGGCTGTTACGCCGGCTGTTTTACCAGCAGGCCGCCGTACCGATGCTGGCCGGGCAGGACGCGGTACCGGCGGTACCGGCGCAACCCGCGCCGCTCACCTCGTCCATCTCCTCGATGGAGATGTCCTCTTCGATGATGTGCTCGTTGTCCATGGAGAATCCCTCCGTTATGTGAAACCGGTTTACGACTTCAGGAGCCGAACGATCAGCTGTGGCTACCGAAGGTGCTGGCCGAGCTGCCCGGGCAGGCCAGGGAGCTGGCGGTGCCGACGCTGCCCGCGCCGCTGACCTCGTCGAGCTCCTCGACGGCGATGTCCTCTTCGATGACCTGGACCTGGTTCTCCATGGGAATTCCTATCCTGATGCTTGGTTACATACGGCTCCAGGAGGACTGGGCATCCTCTCAGCAGAGCCAAGAGAATCATGCTGCGCAGACTCCGGAACTCCCAAGAAAAGTGCGGAAGAAGACGATGGTGAAGGACGGTGCTAATTCAGCGTGCGTTTGTCATCACGCTTTGCGTCCGACGCCGGCCGGGCCGGTGTCCGGGACCACCCCGCGCGGCGCGCCCGGGTCCGGCGGCGGGCAAACCTCCGCACGAGTGCCACATGGGCTCCACACAGCCTTTCGAAAGGCTCGTTAGCGTGACTGGTCGCTCGATCCCCCGCGCGAGCGTGACCAGGCCGTGGTCAAGGTGGGCCGACGGCGCAGTCAACCCAGGAAGACCGCAGATGGACTATTGCTCCTCGTGCCGGCGACATCTCAACGGCGCCCTGGTGTGTCCCGGGTGCGGCGCCTACGCCCCGGACATCGCCCCGCCCGGCACCACGACCGCAAGGACCGCGACGACCGCGACGGCCGTCATGGCCGCGCCCGGCTCGACGGCCGGCGGGCCGCCGACGGCCTCCGGCGCGTGGCACGACGGACCGCCCGCCGACGACACGGCACACGCGGCCGATGTGAGCGCGAGCCCCGCCGCCGATGCGGAGGGCGTGTGGACGCGGCCCGGACGGGCGGCGCGGCGGCGCCAGTTGGCCCGCTGGAAGAAGACGCAGCGCCGCGCCGTGGTGGCGACGGCCGTCGCGCTCGTCGGAGGCGGTCTCACCATCGCCACGATGGACCGGCACACCGCCGACCGGGCGCAGGCGGCCTCCGCGCCGGACAACAGGAGCGTGGGCGACACCAGGGAGCAGTCGGGGGAGCCGACGGCGGTGCCGGCCTCCGAGGCTCCCGCGTCGACGCCGTCCACCGGTCACCGAACGGCCCCCGGCACGCCCCAGGCACAGTCGCCGGCCACCGCCCCGCACCGGCAGTCCCTCGCGACCACCCCGCACACCGCGCCGCAGATCACCCGGCCGGACTCCGCGACGCCTCCCCACCCGGTGACGGTCTCGTCCCCGCAACAGCAGGCCCCGGCACACTCCTCGACCCAGACGGTCCCCGCCCACACGGGTACGGCGGCACAGCCGACGCCCGCCGCACCCGCCGGCGGCACGGACTCGGGCACGTCGAACACGTCGGGCACGTCGAACTCCTCGGGCACGTCCGGGGCCGACTCCGGTCCGGCGTCGACGTCGCCGACACAGGTCTGCCTGCTGGTGCTCTGCCTCGGCTGACGCACCCGTCCTACGGACCGACCCGGCCGGCCGGCGGGGTGACCTCGGTGTCACGCCCGCCGGCCGGCCCGCTTCACCACCCGGAAGCCTGGCCGGCTCCTCGGTCGGGCCGGCCCATGTCGTGTCCCGGCAGCAGTTGCGCCGCCTGGTACTGCGTGCGTTCCGCGGCCGTCCGGGCCTCCGCCACCGCGTCACCGCGTTCGCGGACCAGATCCTCGTAGATCGGCGCTTCGTCGTTTCGGATGGGCATACGTGTCACTGTTCCGGTCCCTCGATCTTCACGCCCGGTTGACCCGGAGCGCGACGCCATGGCCTATGACCAAATACAGAACGGCCGGCAGGCCGTAATTGAGGGCGACACGTAGACCTTCTGTGTCCATCACGAAAATGTCCTGTGCCCAGCCGGACAGCCAGTCCGCCATTCCGTGAACGAATTGCACGAACGCGTTTCCCCGGTTGGCGTCGAGCAGGTAGAGCACGATCCACAGGCCCAGCAGCCCGGCCGCGATGTCGGCGATCGTGCAGATGGCCAGCGCTGTTCGCCGCGCCGTGGCCTGGTGGTCCCTAGGTCGCTCGGGTCGTGGTGGCTGGTCGTGGACCGGGTATCCGGAAACCGGGTCGATGTTGCTCACGAGAAATCCGATCTGACGCTGACGTATTTCTCCTCCTACTGCGTCCCCTCGGCGCGGCCCCGTTACACCCCGGCCTGCAACGGCCGATATATGGCCGCCAATTCAGTAACTTCCCTAAATCGCCCCGTACGCCCGCAGGAATGCCCCCACCCCGGCCTTGATCAGCCGGTCGGTCTCCTTGGCGGGCAGGGGGAGGACGCCGTAGTGGGTGGACTGGACGATCGTGTGGGACGTCAGGGCCATGAAGTGGCCCGCGGCCAGCGGGGCGTCGTCGTGCAGGGTGAGCAGGCCGGCCTCCGCGAGGTGGGTCAGCGCGTCGGCGAGGGCGCGGCCGACGGGTTCCGGGCCCGCCGCGTGCCAGGCCTCGAGGACCTCCGGGGGTACGTGGTCGGCCTCGGCGTTGATGTGGCGGACGAGGGCGAAGTGGTTCGGGTACTCGGCCATCAGCCCGACGAACCCACGGGCCAGGGCGACCAGGTCGCGCTCCAGGTCGTCGGGGCGCGGCGGCCGCTCGGGGTCCAGGACCGCCTGCAGCCGGGCCAGTTGGGCGTCGCGCACGTCGCTCGAGGTCCAGGTGACCACCGTCCGGAAGAGCTGGGCCTTGCCGCCGGGAAAGTGGTTGTACAGCGTGCGCGTGGAGACGCCGGCCTCCGCCGCGAGCGCGTCGACCGAGGCGCGGGCGTAGCCCTCACGGCCGAACACCGCGCAGGCCGCGCCCGCGATGGCCATCTGCTTCTGCAGCTTGCGCGGTGAGACCTCGCTCCGCGCCTGCTCCAGCCGGGACTCGTTCGTTTCGCCCACAGTCACCCTCCTCAGCCCGCCCTACTCTACTCGAATTACAACGAGCGTTGTAATTTCTACAACGACCGTTGTAACTTGCTGGAGAGCCGATCGCGCCGAGCGACCGGCCGACCACCAGATGGGGGATCTCCATGCCTGTCACCAGCAACGAAGCCCATGAGGCCCGCGAAGCCCGTGAAGCACAGGAAGCGCCGCTTCGCGTCGCCGTCATCGTCGGCAGCGTGCGCGAGGGCCGGCAGGGGCGGGCCGTCGCCGACTGGTTCCTCCGCACCGCCGACGGCGACCCGGGGCTCGACCTCGACCTCATCGACCTCGCCGACGTGCGGCTGCCGCTGGCGCTGCCCGGCTGGGGCGGCACACCGGACCCCGGGACCGCCGCCGTCCTGCGCGACCTGACGCCCCGGCTCGCCGCCGCCGACGCCTTCGTGGTCGTCACGCCCGAGTACAACCACAGCTTCCCGGCCTCCCTGAAGAACGTCATCGACTGGCACCACGCCCCATGGCAGGCCAAGCCGGTCGGCTTCGTCTCGTACGGCGGTCTCGGCGGCGGTCTGCGCGCGGTCGAGCAGCTCCGGCTGGTCTTCGCCGAGCTGCACGCGGTGACCGTGCGGGACTCGGTCAGCCTGCACGGGCCCTGGTCCGGGCTGGGCGAGGACGGCGTACCGCGCGACAGCGAGGTCTGCACCGGCGCCGCCAAGGGCATGCTCGGTCAACTCGCCTGGTGGGGACGGGCACTGCGCGCCGCCCGGGCCGAACGTCCGTACGCGGGCTGAGGGGGCGGGGGGACATGAGCAGCACACGGGCCGCCGAGACCCCGGCCGGTGAGCGGACACCGACACCGCGCGCCTCGGCCACCGTTCTGCGGCGCACGCTCGCCGTCACCGTGATCGGTTCGGTGACGGCGGTGCTCGACATGACCATCGTCAACGTGGCGATGCGCGCGCTCTCCACGTCGTTCGGCGCCCCGCTGGCGACCATCCAGTGGACCGCCACCGCCTACACGCTCGCGCTCGCCGCCGTCATCCCGGTCGCGGCCTGGGCGATGGCCCGGATCGGCGCGAAGCGCACCTACGCGACCGCACTCGTCCTCTTCACCCTCGGCTCCCTGCTCGCCGCCTGCGCCTGGGACGTCACCAGTCTCATCGCCTTCCGTGCGGTGCAGGGGCTCGGCGGCGGACTGCTGCAGCCGGTCGGGATGACGATGGTGATGCGCGCCGCCGACCGGCGCCGGCTCGGCCGGGTGATGGCCGTGGGCGGACTGCCCGTCCTGGTCGGCCCGGTCGTCGGCCCGGTGCTGGGCGGCTGGCTGGTCGACGCCGCCTCCTGGCACTGGATCTTCCTGGTCAACCTGCCCGTGGGTCTGCTCGCCCTGGCGCTCACGGCACGCCTGCTGCCGTACGACGCGCCGGACCCGCAGACGCGGCGCACCGCCCGCCTGGACGTCCCGGGCCTGCTGATGCTCTCGCCGGGCCTCGCCCTGCTGCTCTACGGCCTGGCCCGGGGCGGCGAACGCGGCGACTTCACCGCCCCCGGCGCCCTCCTGCCCACCCTCGCCGGTGCCGCCCTGACAGCCGCCTTCGTCCGCCGGGCGCTGACCGTCCGCGACCCGCTGCTGGACCTACGGCTCCTGCGCGACCGTACCTTCGCCGCCGGCGTCACCACGCTCGCCCTGTTCACCTGCGGTTACTTCGGGTCGATGCTGCTCGGTCCGCTGTACTGGCAGCAGGAGCGGGGCCTGAGCGCGACGGCGGCCGGTCTGCTGGGCGCCCCGACCGGTCTCGTCGTCGGTACGGCGATGCAGTTCGCGGCGCGATGGGTCGACCGGGTCTCACCGCGACGGCTGATCCCGGCCGGAATCGCGCTCGCCGCCCTCGGGATGGCGCTGCTGGCGTGGCAGACCGGAGTCCCCGGGGTCGCGCCCTGGCGGGTCGTCAGCTCGGCCATGGTGATGGGCGCCGGTATCGGCGTGGTGCTGATGCCGACGATGACGACCGCGACCCGGGACCTGCCCGCGGACCGGCTGCCCGGCGCGAGCACCGCGCTGAGCATCAACTCCCAGCTGGCGGCGTCGGTGGGAACCGCGGCGCTCTCGGTGCTCCTGGCCGCGGTGGGCCAGCACCCGCCCGGCTTCCGCCTCACCTACGCGGTCGCGGCGACGTTCCTGACCCTCTCCACCCTCCCGTCGCTCCGCCTCCCGGACCGCCGGACACCCTGATCGCCCCCTGATCAGACCGCTGCTCGACGGCCCCTGCTCGCTGATCGCAGATCGGTGATGGGTGATCGGTGATCGGTGATCGGCAGATTCGTTCCAGGTGCAGAGGGTGAAAGTGCAGGTCGGTCGGTCGAGCGGTGGGGAGAGGGTGGAACGAACCTGCCAATCGCCCCCCTCAGCCCGCGTTCAGCTCGGCCAGTGGCAGGGTGTGCTGGGTCTGGAGGACCTTCGCGCGGAGGTAGCGGACGTTGTGGGGCGTGGTGAAGACGCCGGTCGGGACCCGGTCCCGGACGGCGACGCCCAGGGAGCGCAACTGCTCCGCCTTGTCGGGGTTGTTGGAGAGGAGGTCCAGCTCGCCGATGCCGAGGGCGGAGAGCATCTGCGCGGCGGCGGTGTAGTCGCGGGCGTCCTCCGGGAGGCCGAGGGCGGCGTTCGCCTCGTAGGTGTCGAGGCCCTGGTCCTGGAGGGCGTAGGCGTCGAGCTTGTTGTAGAGGCCGATGCCGCGGCCCTCCTGGCGGAGGTAGAGCAGGACACCGCCGCGCTCGGCGATGCGCTCCACCGCCTCGCGCAGCTGGGGTCCGCAGTCGCAGCGGGCCGAGCCGAGGACGTCGCCGGTCAGGCACTCGGAGTGCAGGCGGACCAGTGGGACGGTGCCGGGTGCGGGGTCGCCGAGGACGACGGCGATGTGCTCCCGGCCGTCGGTGAGGCCGTGGAAGGTGACGAGGTCGGCGTCGACGCCGTAGCCGTCGTGGAAGCGCAGCGGTACCCGGACGCGAGCGCGCGGGGTGGCGGCGGGGGTGTCGGGCATGCGGGTCCCTCCCGAGGGTGTTGCTTCAGATTTGAAGCAGCGAATCACGGGGACCCTACCTCATGCTTAAAAATTAAAGCAATCATCCTCGGGTGGCCGTCCCGGGTTCGGAGTGACTCAGGAGTCTTCCGGGGGCGGCCCCGAACACGACGAGCGGCGCCGCCAGGGCACGTCGTCCGTCCCGGGCTTGGCGTCCTCGTCCTGCAGCCCGTGCGCGACTCCCGTGCAGATCTCCTCCAGCTGCCCCACCTGCTCCGGGGTGAGCCGGTCGAAGAGGGTGGCGCGTACCGTTTCGACATGACCGGGCGCCGTACGCTCCAGCACGGCCATGCCGTCATCCGTCAGTACGGCGAGACTGCTGCGTTTGTCCGTGGGGCAGTCCTCGCGGCGCACCAGTCCGTCCCGCTCTAGCCGGGTCACCGCGTACGTCAGCCTGCTGCGTGTGATCTTCAGCGTCTCGGCGAGATCGGTCATGCGCAGTCGCCGGCCGGCCGCCTCGGAGAGGTTGGCCAGCACGGAGTAGAACAGATGCGGCATGCCGGCCGCCTGCTGGAGGTTCCGGTCGATCGCGTCGTCCAGCAGCCGGGCGGCGGCCAGGTAGGCGCGCCAGGCGCGCTGCTCCTCGGGAGTGAGCCAGCGGGTCGTCATGCTGCCAGTGTAGGTTTGTTTCAAACTTGAACCAAGGGCCCGGTGCCGGGCCCGCGAGGGAGTGCGCCGATGCCGTACCCGTACGTCCTGCTGTCCGCCGCCGTCTCCCTCGACGGCTACCTGGACGACACCGGCCCGGAGCGCCTGCTGCTGTCCAGTCCGGCGGACTTCGACCGGGTCGACGCGGTACGGGCCTCCGTCGACGCCATCCTGATCGGCGCCGGCACCATACGCGCCGACAACCCGCGCCTGCTGGTCAACTCCGCCGAGCGCCGCGCGGCCCGCACCGAGGAGGGCAGGCCGGAGTACCCGCTGAAAGTCACCGTCACCGCCTCCGGCGACCTCGACCCGGCCGCGAACTTCTGGCACACCGGCGGCGAGAAGGTCGTGTACACCACCGACCGGGGCGCCGAACGGGCCTCCCGCCTCGTCGGCGCCAGCGCCGACGTCGTCCCGCTCGGCCCCGGCCTCGACTGGCGGGCCCTGCTCGCCCACCTGCACGACGTGCGCGGGGTGGAGCGCCTGATGGTCGAGGGCGGTGGGCAGGTCCACACCCAGCTCCTGCAGCAGGGCCTCGCGGACGAACTGCAGCTGGTGCTCGCCCCGCTCTTCGTCGGCGATCCGGCGGCCCCGCGCCTGTTCGGCCCCGGGGCGTACCAGGGCGGCCGGCTGCGCCTGACGGAGACCCGCCGAATCGAGGACGTCGTGCTCATGCGCTACGAGCCCACCGCCCCCGGCACCGGTTCCGTGCCCACCGCGGCCGACCGCCGCTGGCTGCGCACCGCCTGCGAGCTCGCCGCGCTCTGCCCGCCCTCGCGGACGGCGTTCAGCGTGGGCGCGGTCGTGGTCGCCGCCGACGGCACCGAGCTGGCCCGCGGCCACTCCAGGGAGGGCGACGACCCCGTGGTGCACGCGGAGGAGGCCGCCCTGGCCAAGCTGGACCCGGCCGACCCGCGCCTGCCCGGTGCCACCGTCTACAGCAGCCTGGAGCCCTGCGCCCGTCGCGCCTCGCGTCCCGCGCCCTGCGCCGAGCTGATCCTGCGGGCGGGCGTGCGCCGGGTGGTCACGGCCTGGCGGGAGCCGGACACGTTCGTCGCGGCGGCCGACGGGACGGGGGTGCTGGTCGGCGGGGGTGCGCAGGTGGTCGTCCTGCCGGAGCTGGAGGGGCTCGCCAAGGCGCCGAACACGCACCTGACGGGCTGACGGTCGCCGCCCCTCCGGGGGCGGCACAAACCTGTGGTGCGCAAAACACTCAGGGCCGGAAACCATTGCTGGCTTCCGGCCCTGAGTTTCAGTAGCGGGGACAGGATTTGAACCTGCGACCTCTGGGTTATGAGCCCAGCGAGCTACCGAGCTGCTCCACCCCGCGTCGTTGTGTCTCAAGAGTACCCCATGCGCAGGTCGGAACGCACATCCGTGGTCCGCGGGCCCGTCGGCAGGGCCGGAGGGACGGATCATCCGGTCGGCCCACAGCGCTCGCCGCACGCTGTCCCGCCCGCAAATCTGGACGTACGTCGGACAGTGGGAGACAAGCGGTGCGCCCTGGAGAGGTGGAGGAGAACGCGTACGCCAGGGCCGGTGGCCGGCTGCCCGGCGACCCCGTGCCCGCTCCGGGCCTCGTCGACGAGCCCCCGCCCCCGCGACGCCCACGCCGCCCGGGTCCCCGCGCCCTGGCCCGCGCCCTGCCCGCCCTGCTGATCGTGAGCGGTGTCCTGTACGGCCTGCTCACCCCGAACGAGTTCACCGCCGTCCCGTTCTTCTCCGCCGCCCCGCTGATCGCCGCGCCCCTGTCGTCGCTGCGCACCACCGTGCTCACCGGCCTCGCGGCCCTCGCCGCCGGCTACGCGGTGCACGCAGGCTCGGGTGCCCACCCCGCCGTCGCCGCCGTCACCGACGTGGTCACCATCGCCACGGTCGCCCTGCTCGCCCTCGCCATCAACCGGGTGGTCCGGCTCGGCGACCGGCGGCTCGCCTCCGCCCGGGAGGTCGCCGAGGCCGCCCAGCGGGCCGTGCTGCCGGAGCCCGCCGCGCGGATCGGCGGCTTCGAGATCGCCGCCCGCTACGAGGCGGCACGGCAGGACGCGTTCATCGGCGGCGACCTGTACGCGGTGCAGGACAGCCCGTACGGCGTCCGGCTGGTCGTCGGGGACGTACGCGGCAAGGGCATGGGCGCGGTCGCCGCGATCGCCGTGGTGATCGGGGCGTTCCGGGAGGCGGCCGAGCACGAGGCCACCCTGGAGGAGGTGGCCGAGCGGCTGGAGCGGGCGCTGGCCCGGGAGGGAACGCGGCGGGAGGGCATCGACGCCTTCGAGGGGTTCACCACCGCCGTCCTCGCCGAACTCCCGCACGGCGACGGTGTCGTACGGCTCGTCAACCGGGGCCATCCACCGCCGCTGCTGCTGTACGCCGACGGCACCGTGCGCGTCCTGACCGGGCCCGAGCCCGCGCTGCCACTGGGCATGGCGGACCTCGGCAGGTGGCCCGACCGGACCCTGCAGGCGGGCTTTCCGAGCGGGGCCACGCTGCTGCTGTACACCGACGGACTGTCCGAGGCCCGGGACGGCCACGGCCGGTTCTACGACCTGGAACGTCGGCTCGACGGGCGGCCCTTCGCCGACCCTCGCGCGCTCCTCGACCGGCTCGCCACCGAGGTGCGGCGGCACTCCGGCGGCGGGATGACGGACGACATGGCGCTCCTCGCCGTGCGGCGGCCCTGAGCCGTGAGGCGACGGCGGGGATACGCCGGGAAGTGACGGCCTGTGACCGTGTGACCGCCGTGCGCATAACATCTGAGTCACCATCAAAAACACCGAGACTGCTGAACCGTGGCCAACTCGCCCGATTTGGAGGCTTCCTGACCGGTAAGTCCGCGGCCGAAAACGTTAATGATCAAGCCGAACGGCTTGGAAAGTGCCTGGCACGTCTATTAACGTTCGATAACGCAGCGCGGTCGTCCCAGCCGTCACAAGAGGCGGCTCCGTGCGCACGCGCCGAATCCTGCAAGGGAACCGGGGAACCACCACTTTGGGGTGAATCACGCGAACACCGCCGTGAACTGCTTAGAGTCCACGGCCGGTATACGCGCGTAGGAGACCTTCCTGCTCCGAACCCGTCAGCTAACCCGGTAGGCGGAGGAAGGAAAGGAGTACGCCCGCGTGGCGTCCAACCGGCCTGCCCCAGAAGCCCCGTTCGTGCCTGCGCAGCGCGAGTCCGAAACGTTCGGCTACGGCGCCTACCGCGCCGACGAGGGCCCCTGGGAGGAGTGGAACCCCACCGAGGACTCCGTCGCCCCGGTCCGCGGCCGGCACCGTGTCGCCAAGCAGCGCGGCGGCTTCGCGCGCAGCTCCACCGTCCTCGGCGTCGGCGTGATGGCCGCGGTCGGCGCGGGCGGCATGGCCAGCGCCAACACCGGCAAGCCGCCGGTCTCCATATCCCTGCCGGACCTGCCCTCCTCCGTCGACCACCTCTTCGGCAGCGACACCGCCGGCTCCTCCGACGACACGCACCAGGCCACCGCCACCGCGCTCAGCGGCGTCGGCACCACCGCCGACAGCGACAGCAGCACCGGCGCCGGCGAGGCCCTGCGCAACCGGATCATGGCCCAGGCCGAGCAGCAGCAGAGCAAGGCCGACAGCAAGGCCACCGCCGCCGCGCTCGCCGCTTCCGAGAAGCAGACCGCCGACGCCGCCGCCAAGGCGGAGAAGGAGGCCGCCGCCAAGGCCGCCTCCGCCAAGGAGAAGGCCGAGGCCGACGCCAAGAAGGCCGCCGAGGCCGAGCGGCTGGCCGAGCTGGCCAAGCAGTACACGCTGCCGGTCGTCTCGTACACGCTCACCGGCACCTTCGGCCAGCCCGGCTCCATGTGGTCCTCCGGCTACCACACCGGCCTCGACTTCGCCGCCCCCACCGGCACCCTCATCAAGGCCATCCACAGCGGCACGGTCACCCAGGCCGGCTGGGCCGGCGCCTACGGTTACCGCACGGTCCTCACCCTGGACGACGGCACCGAGCTGTGGTTCTGCCACCAGTCCTCGATCAACGTCTCGGTCGGCCAGAAGGTCTCCACCGGCGACGTCATCGGCCGGGTCGGCGCCACCGGCAACGTCACCGGCCCGCACCTGCACCTCGAGGTGCACCCGAACGGCCAGGCCACCGCCGTCGACCCGGCGCCCTGGCTGCGGTCCAAGGGCCTCACCCCCTGAGCGTGTCGTCCTCGTGAACAGGCGCCTGCGGCGGAATGCGATCATCCACCGCCGGCGTTGACATCGAGCATGACTTCTCTGCGCACACTCGGCTCCTCCGACCTCGAGGTCTTCCCGCTCTCCCTCGGCGGCAACGTCTTCGGCTGGACCGCCGACGAGGAGACCTCCTTCGCCGTCCTGGACGCCTACACGGCCGCCGGCGGCAACTTCATCGACACCGCCGACGCCTACTCCGCCTGGGTCGAGGGCAACAAGGGCGGCGAGTCCGAGACGATCATCGGCAAGTGGGTCAAGGCCCGGGGCAACCGCGACGACGTCGTCATCGCCACCAAGGTCAGCCAGCACCCCGAGTACCAGGGCCTGTCCGCCGCCAACATCAAGGCGGCCGCCGACGCCTCCCTGCGCCGCCTGGACACCGACCACATCGACCTCTACTACACCCACTTCGACAAGCCCGAGGTGCCGGTCGAGGAGATCATCGGTGCCCTGGACGAACTGGTGAAGGCGGGCAAGGTCCGGCACATCGCCGCCTCCAACATCAGCGCCGAGCGTCTGCGGGCCTCGCTGGAATTCTCCGACCGTGAGGGTCTGGCCCGCTATGTCGCGCTCCAGCCCCACTACAACCTGGTGTCCCGCGACACCTACGAGGGCCCGCTGCAGGACCTGGCCGCCAAGGAGGGCCTGTCCGCGGTGCCGTACTTCTCGCTCGCCTCGGGCTTCCTGACCGGCAAGTACCGCCCGGGTGCGACGGTCGACAGCGCCCGCGCCGAAGGGGCGGCCAAGCACCTTCGGTCCGAGCGCGGCCAGAAGGTCCTCACGGCCCTGGACGAGATCGCCGCCGCCCACGAGGCCCCGGTCGCCACGGTCGCCCTCGCCTGGCTGGCCGCCCAGCCGACGATCACGGCCCCCATCGCCTCGGCCCGCACGGTCGACCAGCTCCCGGCGCTGCTGGGGGTCGCCGACCTGAAGCTGACGGACGAGGAAGTGGACCGCCTGACGCAGGCCTCGGCCTGAACCTCCGTCGCCGCCCCTGCGCTACGGGCGGCGACCTTCATCCGCCGTGCTCGTCGGACGGGGGGGGGGGGGGGGGGGGGGGCCCCCCCCGCGCGCCCCCCGCCCCCCCCCCCCCCCCCCCCCCCCCCCCCCCCCCCCCCCCCCCCCCCCCCCCACCCCTCCCGCGTCCCGGACGCTACGGCCGATACGGGTTGTGCACGGGATACGCGGGTCGGGCGGGATACGGAACCGCCGGATACCCAGCGGGAGAAGGCACCGCCGGATACCCGTACGCGGCGGTCCCGTACGCCGGATACCCGTACACCGCGTTCCCGTACGCCGGGTACCCGTAGGGCGGCCAGGGCGCCGCAGGCATCCGTGCCGGAGCGGCAGCCCTCGCCGCGTACTCCAGGGCCGGCCCGGAGACGTCCTTCCGCTTCCACAGCTCGTCCAGCAGCTCCCGCTCCCGTACGACGAAGTCGGCGCCCGCCTTCCCCTCCCGCCCCCGCCGCCGCAGGAGCGCGAGCGAGGTGGCGTGGGCCTCGTACCGCGCCACCGCCCGTGCCGCCGGACGCCCGAGGTGGTGGCGGGCGTAGTCCCGGGCCATCCGCCGCGCCCGCATCGAGCCGAGCGCGTACGGCTCGCCCGGCCCCAGCCACCCCGCGGGCACATACGACGGCAGCTCCTCCCGCACGGTCCGCAGCTCGCGCTGGCGCGTGAAGATCGCCAGCCAGGTCAGCAGGCCGAACGCGGGCACCATGAACGCGCCGTAGATGGCGAAGAAGCCGAACTCGCCGAAGGTGGAGGAGCCGTTCCAGGTGGCGTGCATGCTCATGGCGAGCAGCAGCCCGCACATCGGCAGCAGCACCCGCCGGACGCGGTGGCGCTCCGCGGACAGCGCGGCGATGCCGAAGCCGATGCCGGTGAACACGGTGAACAGGGGGTGCGCGAACGGGGACATCACGATGCGCACGAAGAAGGTGGCGGCGGTGACGGAGGCGATGCCGCGGCCGCCGGTGAGCTGGTCGGTCCCGAAGGCCGTGCCGAGGTAGAGGATGTTCTCGGTGAACGCGAACCCGGTGGCGGTGGTCCCGGCTATCACCACCCCGTCCACGATCCCGGTGAAGTCACGTCTGCGGAAGAGGAAGACCAGCAGCACGGCCGCGGCCTTCGCGGACTCCTCGACGATCGGCGCTATCACGGTGGCGCCCAGGGTGTCCGCACCGGCCGGGTCGGCGGTGGCGGTGGCTATCCACTTCGTGGCGAAGCTGTTGGCCACGATGGCGATCAGCGCCGCCGCACACGCCCCCCAGGCGAAAGCGAAGACAAGGTTCCGCCAGGGGCCCGGGGCCACCCGGTCCAGCCACCGGAAGGCGCTGACCAGCCAGGGCACGGGCAGCACGGCCAGCCCCAGCCCGACGAGGAACCCCTCGGTGCCGGTCTGCCGCCGCACCAGCGCGAGGATCACCAGCCCGGACAACGTCAGCAGGGTGATCAGTGCGCCGTACCGTACCCAGCTGCGCTGCCACCAGTGCGGGTGGCGGAGGACGAGGCCCTCGGGGCTCGGGGGGTACGTCGGATACGGAGGACTGGTGGCCACGGCATCGACCCTAACGGTGTCGGGGCGAGGGGCTGGAGCGGTTTGTCGGTCCCGATCGGCCCGCTACCGGCCCTGGTGAGGTACGCGCCGGAACAGCAGATCGTTCACCACATGTCCCTTGTCCAGCCCCTGGCCCTCGAAACGGGTCAGCGGCCGGAACCCGGGACGGGGCGCGAAACCGCCGTCCGCCTGCGTGTTCTCGAAGTCCGGGTGTGCGGTGAGCACCTCGAGCATCTGCTCGGCGTACGGCTCCCAGTCGGTCGCGCAGTGCACGATCGCGCCGGGCCTCAGCCGGGTGGCGGCGAGCGTCAGGAACTCGGGCTGGATCAGCCGCCGCTTGTGGTGCCGCTTCTTGGGCCAGGGGTCCGGGAAGTACACGCGCAGCCCGTCGAGCGCGTCGGGGGCGAGCATCTCCCGGAGCAGGATGATCGCGTCGCCGTTGCCCACCCGGATGTTGGACAGCCCGCTCTGGTCGGCCAGGTTGAGCAGGTTGCCCTGGCCCGGGGTGTGCACGTCGACGGCGAGGATGTCGGTGTCCGGGTCGGCGGCGGCCATCTGCGCGGTGGCCTCGCCCATCCCGAAGCCGATCTCCAGCACGACCGGATTGTCGTTGCCGAACAACTCCGCGAGGTCGATCACTCGCTGCCCGTCGATGTCGAGCCCCCACTTGGGCCACAGCCGCTGCAGCGCGTCGGCCTGCCCGGCGGTCACCCGGCTGCGGCGGGGCTGGAAACTCCGGATCCGCCGCTCGAAGTGCGACCCGGCGGGATCGGCCTTGGGCCCGTCCGGAAAGCGCGGCTCTCCCTTGGCCCGGGTGTGCCGGACGGAGACACCGGGGATGTGGGGGGTCGGCGCGGGGGCTTCGGGGGCGTTGAGGAAGTCAGACACAGTAGGACAGATTTTACGGCGCGGCACCGGCGAACGGACCAGCGCCCGGGAGGGCACCTACAGCGCTCCGAGCAGCGACAGCGCCCGGCGACCGACCTCCCGCCCGATGGGCAGCGAAGCCGTGGCCGCGGGGGACGGCGCGTTGAGCACATGCACGGCCCGCGCCCCCTCCCGGATGAGGAAGTCGTCCACCAGCGTCCCGTCCCGCAACACCGCCTGCGCCCGCACGCCGGCCGGGGCCCGCACCAGATCCCCGGCCTCCACCGCGGGCAGGAGTCTTCGCACCGCCTGTAGGAACGCCGCCTTGGAGACCGACCGCCGCAGCTCCCCGGCCCCGTAGCGCCAGTGCCGCCGGGCGATCACCCACGACCCCGGCCACGCCACCGTCCCGGCCAGTTCCCCGGGCCGTACGGTTCCCCAGCCGTACCCCTCCCGGGCCAGCGCCGGCACCGCGTTCGGCCCGATGTGCACGCCCCCGTCGATCCCCCGGGTCAGATGCACCCCGAGGAACGGGAAGGCCGGGTCGGGCACCGGATACACCAGCCCCCGCACCAGCTCGGGCCGCGCCAGTTCGTAGTACTCCCCGCGGAACGGGACGATCCGCACCTCGGGCTCGTCCCCGGTCAGCCGTGCCACCTCGTCGCAGTACAGCCCGGCGCAGTTCACCAGCACGCGCCCGCGTACGACGTCACCGGCGGAGGTCCGCACGGCCACGCCCCGGTCCGCCCGCCGGTCCACCCGCACGACCCGGGCCCCGTACCGGATCTCGGCCCCCGACGCCTGGGCGAGCTGCCGGGCGACCCCGACGAAGTCGCACACGCCGGTGGTGCCGACCTGTATGGCGGCCAGCCCCCGCACCTCCGGCTCGTACTCGGTGATCTGCGCGGGGCCCAGCTCACGCACCGGGATCCCGTTCTCCCGGCCGCGCTGCACCAGCGCGTGCAGCCGGGGCAGCTCCTCCCGCTCGGTGGCGACGATCAGCTTGCCGGTGACGGCGTGCGCGATGCCGTACTCGGCGCAGAACTTCACCATCTCGGCGGCGCCCCGCACCGCGTACCGCGCCTTGAGCGAACCCGGGCGGTAGTAGATACCGCTGTGGATGACCCCGCTGTTGCGCCCCGTCTGGTGCCGGGCCGGGCCCGGCTCCTTCTCCAGTACGGTCACCCGCGTCCCCGGCGCGGCCCGCGTGATCGCATACGCCGTCGACAGCCCGACGATCCCGCCCCCGACCACGAGCACGTCACAGTCGTACGCCCCGACCGGCACCTGCACCACCTCCCACCTCGATAGTGCACTGCGCCACTGACAACGGCTTCAAACGCCGCAGCTGCCGGGTGCTCGTGTCGGCGGTGGGACCCTCGGGGTCAGGCCGGCGCCATCAACAGCGGCCGGGCCCGCTCCCGCAGCTCCACCACGCGCGGCTCGTCCCCGTACGGCTCCAGCCGGTGCAGCAGATCCCTCACGTACTCGGTCGTCCGCGCCGAGGAGATCCGCCCGGCCACCTCGACCGCCCGCACCCCCTGCTCGCACGCCGCGTCCAGGTTCCCCGACTCCAGCTCGGCCACCGCCGACACCACCAGCCGCAGCCCGTGCGACCGTACGAACTCCTCCGTCGGCTTCGACAGCGCCTGCTCGGTGAACCGCCGCACCTGCCGCGGCGCCTTCAGATCGCGGTAGCACTCGGCCGCATCGGCGGCAAACCGGTCATATCCGTAAAAGCCAAGCCAAGATGGGTCGTTGTCACCTTCCCTGGACCGCTCGAGCCACCCCTCCGCCGCCTTCAGCGCCGCGCCCGCCGCCTGCGCATCACCCGCACGCGCGTGTGCCCGCGCCTCCACCAGCCGGAAGAAACTCATCGTGCGCGCGGTCGCCAGCCCCCGGTTCCGCTCCAGCGCGGCCTGCGCCAGGTCGACCCCCTCGTCACCGAAGCCCCGGTAGGTCGCCTGCAAGGACATGGAGGCGAGCACGTACCCCCCGAGCGGCACGTCCGCCGCCGCGCGTGCGAGCCGCAGCGCCTGGATGTAGTACCGCTGGGCCGCCTCCTGCTGTCCGGTGTCGAAGGCCATCCACCCCGCGAGCCGGGTGAGTTCCGCGCTGGCCCCGAACAGGGCGCGGCCCACCTCGTCGGAGTAGGAGCCGAGCAGCAGCGGCGCCGCCTCCACCCGCAGGCACTCCGGGACCATCGACGAACGCCAGTCCCCGCCTCCGTACTTGGAGTCCCACCGCCGGGCGTCCTCGGCGGCCTCCCGCAGCTTCTGCACATCGCTGTGGCCGACTTTGATCGGTGCGCCGGACTCCTCGGCGGAGCCCGCCTCCCGCGCGACCGAGCTGTCGGCGGGGGTTATCAGCCATCGTGAGGCGGGCGTTGCGTATGCGCTCACTGCGAACGATCCGGCGAGCGACTGCCAGATGCCGCCGGAGCCGGCCCGGCGGCCGGCCAGGTCGAGGCGGTACAGCTCCGTCGCCGACGTGACCGCCTGCCCCACGTCTCTGGGGAAGGCGAGGCCCACTTCGGGCGCGGGATCCGCGTCCGCCAGGCCGATCTCGTGGAGCGGCACCGGGCGGCCGAGCTTCTGCCCGATGGCGGCGGCGATGAGGTGCGGTGCCGCGCCCTGGGGCACCATGCCCTTCGACACCCAGCGCGCCACGGACGTCTTGTCGTAGCGAAGAGTCAACCCGCGTTGCGCGCCGAGGTCGTTGACGCGTCGCGCGAGTCCTGCGTTGCTGATTCCCGCGAGGGCGAGAACGGCGCCGAGCTTTTCGTTCGGCCCGCGTTGCTCCCTGGACATGCGCCACCCCTCGACACAGACGGCTGCCGCGCTGGCATAACCATGCGGCATTCGTAAACCCAGCGTAGTTCGCCGCATCCCAAGCGTTAAGGGGCATTGTTCCGGATGGCGGGATTGTGGTCCGTACGGAAGTGCGGTCCTGTACGCACCGTGCACGGCCCGTCGCCTCGTGCCCCCGCGCGTGTGGCCGTGCGCCCGTCCGTGCGCTCTTCTCCGGCCATCGGGGGAGCGGTTCCATGGCTCTTGCGTGGGTCGGCCCGCTGTACTGGATCCAGTGGGCTGGGGGACACCGCCACCTTCATCCCCGCGGGTGGCGGACCGGTCCGGGAGGCGATGCCCGCCTCCCGGACTGTGCGCGTGCTCGTGCCGCCACGCGCTCCGCAGGCCTGTACGGAGCGTACTCAAACCCTGTGCAGCTCAACATATTTGGCTGAAAATAGCCCCCGTACGACGCGGTTGATTTCCGCCCCGACCACGCAAGTTGAGGGCGTGAAAGGCGTTTTAGGGGAGCGCGCAGGGGGCGCATTCGCGCCGCACCGATCATGGTCGGCCGGTGGCCGTCCCGCACCGCGCGCGTGAACACCCGCCAGGATTCCCTCGATCGAAGCCGGTGCCGTCGCCCCTCCACAGCGCGTCCTTCATGGCAGCATGGGGAACCGTTCGTACGGTGCACTGGTTGTCCACAGCCTGTGGAGGCGTCGATGCGGTGGTTGGTGGGTTGGAGCAGCACCGCCGCGGGCGCCGCCGGGACCGGCACCGCGGGCGCTCTCGGGTACGAGGGCGAGACCCTGCACCCGGTCGGCTCCCAACTCCTGTGGGGCGACCCGGATCCGCTGTGGGCGGTCGGTGACTGGCGCCCCGACGAGGTGCGCGTGGTGAGCGCCGACCCGCAGAACCGGATCGCCGTCCTCGGCATCTGCGGCGCCTCCGACGAGGAGTTGCGCCGCGCCCTGTTCACCGCGCGCGGGGGCGCACTGCGCCACCTGACCACCTGGCCCGGCAGCTACACGGCCGTCGTGCAGGTGGGCCGGCGCATCACCGTCTGCGGTGACCTGGCCGGCGCGCGCCCGGTCTTCCACACCCCGTGGGCCGGCGGCACCGCCTACGCCACCGCCGCCCTGCCCCTCGCCGACCTCATCGAGGCCAACCTCGACTTCGGTCATCTGGCCGCCCTGCTCGCCGCCCCCGACGTCCCGGCCGCGCTGCGCGACACCACCCCGTACGAGGGCGTACGGCGCGTGCCGCCGGGGCATGCGCTGGTGCTGCGCGCCGGATCGCGCGAGATCGCCGGGTACGAGCCGGTCGCCTCGCTCGCGGTGGCCGCGCCCCCGGCCGACCCCGACCGCGCCGTGGACGCCGTACGGGACGCCCTCGTGGAGGCGGTCCGCGCCCGGCTGGCGGCTCCCCGGCACGTGCCCGGCCTCGATCCCGGTCCGGTGCCCGGCATGGGCCCCGCCGAGCGGCGCGCCGCGCGCGGGATGCCGGTGCCGGGCATCGGCGCCGACCTGTCCGGCGGGCCGGCCTCCGGCACGCTGGCCCTGCTGGCCGCGGGGCTCCCGGGCAGACCGGGCACCCTTCTGGGCCACGGCACGGGCGCCGGTGAGCGGCTCGTCGCGGTCACCTTCAACGACCTCGCCGTCGGCGGGCGCGAGGCCGAGCTCGAGCGGGCGGGCACCCTCGCGGCCAACCCGCGCCTGCACCACGTGGTGGTCACCGGTGGCGAGGAGACCCTGCCCTACGCCGACCTCGACGGCCCGCTCACCGACGAGCCCGGCCCCTCCCTGGTCACGGCCGCCCGGCACCGCGCCCGCCTCGCCGCCGGCAGCGCCGACCACTTCACCGGCCACGGCGCCCGCCAGGTCCTGGACGCCCACCCCGCCCGCCTCGCCGACCTCCTCATGGACCGCAAACGCCGCCATCTGGTCCGGCCGGTGGCCGCGCTGGCCAAGGCCGACGGCTCGGTACTGGTCCCCGCGCGCGTGTACGGCGCGGCCCGCCGCCTGGCCCGTACCCCCTACCGGGCGGGTCTGGAGGAGTTGTCCGAGCGGCTGATGGGGCGCCGCTTCGAGGAGCCCAAGGGGGCGGTCGGCGCGTCCCTCGCGGCACTGGGCTGGGCGAGACCCGGGCCGGCGGCCCGCTGGCTGACGGGCGAGGCGCTGGCTGAAGTATCGGTTCTGCTGCAGGCCGAGGCGGACCGGTCCGCATCGGCCGGCGACCGGCGCCCCGGCGACCACCGCGCGCGTGCCGCCCTCGCCCGCTATGCCGCCGACCTGCGCGTCCTGGAACAGGCCGCCGAGATCCGCTCGCAGCGCCTGCACGCGCCCTTCCTCGACAACCAGGTCGTCCGCGCCTGCCGCGCCCTCCCCGAGGCCCTGCGCGTCCAGCCCGGCGCCCGCGCGGCCATCCTCCGCAGGGTCCTGGAGGGCGCCGGCGTCGCCGACCTCCCGGCCGGCTGGGGCGCCCCCTCCCACGCCTCGTCCGCGGCTGCCGCGCGCGCGGGGCTGAGGGGGGCAGCCGACCCCCTGCTGGACCTTTTTTCCACCCCCCTGCTGGCCGACGCGGGCCTGGTCGAGGCCCGTGTCGTCCGCAAGGCCCTCCGCGCGGCCGCCGCCGGCTCCCCCCTTCCCCTGGACGGTCTGGCCGACCTGATCTCCCTGGAACTCTGGCTCCGCCGCCTCCTCGCGCGCCGAGGCACCTGCTGGACCGGCACCCCGGCCCGCCCCCGGGCGGTGCCCTCGGGGATCCAGCCGAGGAGGGGAGCCCTGGCCTCCGGCGGGTAGGAGAGGACGCAGGGGAACGCGGCCTCGCCGCTGCCGCCCGGGGGTCCGTCGTGGCCGCTCGCGCCCGATCGCCGGAGCCACCTGCCAAATCCGGCCCCGCGCCCCCGGAAGGCCGCGGTCCCGTCGGCTTCGTACGCACCGCCCGGTGAAACCCCGTCGCCCCACCTCCCGCCCCCCGCGACAATGGCCGGGTGCGGTACAGAATCCTGGGCGTGACCCAGGCAGCGGACGACCAGGGCACCCCCGTACCCGTCGGCGGCCCCCGCCTCCGCACCCTCCTGGCCGCCCTCGCCCTCCGCCCCGGCCGCACCACCGCCCCCGAGACCCTCATCGACGACATCTGGGCGGACGACCCGCCCCAGGACGCCCCCGCGGCCCTCCAGGCCCTCGTCGGCCGCCTCCGCCGCACCCTCGGCCGCCACACCGTCGCCTCCACCCCCGGCGGCTACCGCCTCGAAGCCACCGAGGACGACGTCGACCTCCATGTCTTCCACCGCCTCACCCGCACCGGCACCGAGGCCCTCGCGAACGGCCACCCGGCCACCGCCCACCGCATCCTCACCGACGCCCTCGCCCTCTGGTACGGCCCCGCCCTCGCCGACCTCCCCGACCGCACCGCCGCCACCCGCCCCGAGGCCCTGCGCCTGGAGGCGACCCGGGCCCGTGCCGCCGCGGCCCTCGACCTCGGCCGCGCCGCGGACGCCGTACCGGAACTGCAGGAACTGACCGCGGCCCACCCGTACGACGAACCCCTGCACGCCCTCCTCATCCGTGCCCTGCGCGACACCGGCCGCCCCGCCGACGCCCTCGCCGGCTACGAGTCCTTCCGCCGCACCCTCGCCGACGCCCTCGGCACCGACCCGGGTCCGGAACTGAAGGCGCTGCACACGGCGTTGCTGCGGCAGCACACACCCGGGCCGCCCGGGGCACACCGGTCGTCCGCCCCGGTTCCGGGCCAACCTCCCGAGCGCAGCGGCAACCTGCGCCCCCGTCTGACGTCCTTCGTCGGCCGGGAACCGGAACTCGAGGCCATTCGTTCGGATGTGCACAGGGCCCGCCTGGTCACCCTCACCGGGCCCGGCGGCTCCGGAAAGACCCGTCTCGCCGAGGAGGCCGCCGCAGGGCTGCCCCAGGCCTGGCTGGTCGAGCTGGCCCCGCTCGACCATCCGGAGGCGGTGCCCGGCGCGGTGGTCAGCGCGCTCGGTCTGCGCGAGACCGTCCTGCTGACCAACGAGCTGGCGACCCCGCAGGCCGACCCCACGGCCCTGCTGATCGAGTACTGCGCCCCGCGCAGCCAACTCCTGATCCTCGACAACTGTGAACATGTCATCGGCGCCGCAGCCGCCCTCGCCGAGACCCTCCTCACCCACTGCCCGGGGCTCACGATCCTCGCGACCAGCCGTGAACCCCTGGGCGTCCCCGGTGAGTCGGTGCGCCCGGTCGAGCCCCTCGTCCCCGAGCAGGCACACCGCCTCTTCACCGAGCGCGCGAAGACCGTCCGTCCCGACGCCGACGCGGTGCTCGCCGACACCGAGGCCGTCGCGGAGATCTGCCGCCGCCTGGACGGGCTGCCGCTCGCCATCGAGCTGGCCGCGGCCCGGCTCAGGCTGCTGACCCCGCGGCAGATCGCCGACCGCCTGGACGACCGCTTCCGCCTGCTCACCTCCGGAAGCCGCACCGTGCTGCCCCGCCAGCAGACGCTGCGCGCGGTCGTCGACTGGTCCTGGGAGCTGCTGGACGAGCGGGAGCGCACGGTCCTGCGCGAGGTGTCCGTCTTCGCCGGCGGCTGGGACCTCGCGGCGGCCGAGGCCGTGTGCACCGGTCCCGCGGCCGACCTGATCGGCGCCCTCGTGGACAAGTCCCTCGTCGTGGCCGCGCCCAGCGGTCCCGACGGCGCCGAGGGCATGCGCTACCGCATGCTGGAGACCATCCACGAGTACGCCACCGAGCGCGCGGCCGAGGTCCCCGGCCTGCGCGCCGCGGCCGAGCGCCGGCACCGCGCGTGGGTGCGCGCGCTGGCCGAGCAGGCCGATCCGCAACTGCGTTCGGCGGCCCAGCTGACCTGGATCTCCCGGCTGGAGACCGATCTGGACAACATCCGCGCGGCCCTGGACCGGGCGGTGCGCGCCCGCGCGGAGGAGGAGGCCGGCGCGATCGTCCTGGCCATGTCCTGGTTCCTGTGGCTGCGCAACCACCGCCAGGAAGCCGTGGCCTGGGTATGGCTGGTCCTGCGCCTGGGCGTGGCCCTGGACACCCTGGCCGCCCGGGAACGGACGGAGAGCCGCGCGCACCCGCCGTGCGGGGACGCCCCGGACAGTGTTCTGACGTCGCTCATGGAGTCGGCCGACCCGCTCGGCGCCTTCCTCGCCGCCGCCGACGGCGAGGCCGCGCACCCGCTGGGGGAGATGCGGATGGACCTGCGGATGCTCCACCTGTTCCTGACGTCCGAGACGAACACGGACCACCTCGGACCCGACGAGCGGGCCCCGGAGTACATCGCGCGCGTCCGTGCCGCCTACGAGCGCGGCGGTCCGCAGGCCGCCCGGTTGCCGGGCATCGTCTGGCCGCTGACCACCTACTACCTGGGCGGCTCGACGGCCATGGGCGCCGACCTCGCCGCGACGGTCGCCAACTGCCGCAAGTACGGCGGTGACTGGGAGGTCGGCGTCTCCCTGATGTACCGCACCCACGTCGTCGTCGACTCCCCGGGCAACCTGCGGGGTGTGGACGAGGACCTGGCCGAGCTGCGCGGGCTCAGCCGGCGCGTCGGGGACCGCTGGATGCGGGCGCAGGTGTGCAGCGCGGCCGGCGAGGCGGCCATGGCGCGCGGCCGGTTCTGCGAGGCGCGGGGCGAATACGAGGAGGCGCTGCGGCTCGCCTACGAGGTCGGCGCGTACGCCGAGTCGCCGTTCCTGATCGCGCGGCTCGCCGAGATCGACTACCGCTCCGGTGACGTCCAGGGCGCGCTGGCCGCCCTGGAGCGGGCGGGGACGGCCGCCGACCGGTACGCCGTCCCGGAGGCGCGTGCGTTCGTGCTGCTGCTGCGCGCCCACATCGCCCTGCACGAGGGCCGGGTCGGTGAGGCCCGTGAGCTGTACGAGGCGACCCGCGCGGCGATCCACGGCGGCGCCCCGCCACCGCAGTTCGAGGCGGGCCTGCGGGCGGTCGAGGCGCTCCTCGCGGCCGCCGAGTCGGGGCCCGCGCACGGGCTGCCGATCGTGACCGAGGCGCTGCGCAAGGCGGTGGAACAGCGGTGCGCCGAGTCGATCACGGCGGTCCTGGTGGACCTCGCTGCTGGTCTGCGGGCCCGGCTCGGTGATCTGCCGGGCGCGATCCGGCTGTTCGCCGCCGCGGAAGCCTGGCGTGACGGCCGGCCGCGCCCCGAGCCGGAGCGCGGCGAGGCCGCCCGGGTGGAGGCCGGTGCCCGCGCGGCTCTGCCGGCCGACCGTTACGCGGCCGAGCGCGCCCGGGGCGCGGGCCTCGACGTGGCGGGCGTCCTGCGGGATCTGGGAGCCACGGCGGCAGCAGTGGAGGGACCGTGGACCGCGGATCCGGCAGGCCCTAGTCGCAGGTGAACCGGGCCTCGGCCCAGTCCGCCGGCGCGGCATGGTCGAAGGTGTTGCCGCGCGGCTGCACGACGAGCCGTACGGTCCGGCGCCCGGCCAGCCCGACATGGACCGGCACGGCCGGGTCGTGACCTGTGACGGTGCCGGACTGCCACAGCCGGTCCCCGTCGGCGTAGACGGCGAAGGAGACCTTGCCGAGGCCGAGTGTCAGGTCGTCCACGCCGGCCAGCGCGTCGTAGGCGGTGCACTGCCGGTTCAGGGCGATGGTGACGGAGGACTCGCCGTGCACGGTCGCCCCGCGCGCGTAGCGCTTGCCGCCGATCGCCATGCCGTAGCGCTGCCAGACCCAGCTGCTCGCGCCGAGCGCGATCTCGGGCCGGGTGCCGTCACCGAGGACGTCGTAGCGCAGGTCGCTCACCTCGTAGACGGCGGCCGCCGGCGGTGGAGCGGGCGCCGGGGTCGGCGTGGGAGTGGGCGTGGGAGTGGGCTTCGGCCTCGGCTCGGACGTCGGAGTCGGGGTGGGCTCGGGCGGGGGCTTCGGCGCGGGGGTGGGCGTCGGGGTCGGGGCCGGGGCCGGTGTGGTGGCCGGTTCGGGGGCGGGCGCGACCGGTTGCGGAGTGGGCTTCTTCTTCGACGGGGCCGGTTTCGGCGGCTCGGGCTGCACCATCGGCGGGGACGGTGACGGCTTGGCGGCCGGCTTCGTGGGACGGCCGTCGTTCACCAGGGCCAGGGCCACCGCGGCGGCGGTCACCGCGACCACACCGGCCGCGATCCCCGCCTTCACCGGCGCCCCGAGACCCTCCGAGGCCAGGGCCCCGCCCGCGCCGGACGCGCCCCCGGACGACCCGGAGGCCGCGGCGGCACCGGCGGCCCCCGCGCCGGCGCCGCCGGCCACGAGCCCGAGCGCCTTGGCGTACCCCGCGGCCCCGAACCAGCCGATGACCGCGACCGGGACGACACCGGGGATACCGTTCGCGACCTCTTCGATCTGCGCTGCCGCCAGCCGGCACCCGGCGCACCCCTCCAGGTGCTTGCGCAGGCCCCGCTCGGCGCGGATGCGCAGCTTGCGGCGGGCGTAGGTGCCGAGCTGGTCGGCGTAACGGGCGCAGTCCTCGTCGTGGACGAGGGTGGCGCTGACGTGGGCCTGGAGATAGGCCTGCTTCAGCCCCTCGCGGGCACGGCTGGCCAGCACCCGGGTGCCGTTGGCGTCCAGCCCGAACAGCACGGCCACTTCACTCGGGGACTCGTCCTCCACCTCGGTGTGCCACAGCACGGCCTGCCAGCGCTCGGGCAGCGAGCGGAACGCCCGCATCGCCATGGACTGCTCGGCCTCGTGCAGCGCGCGCACGTCGGCGCCCAGGTCCAGGGCATCGCCGTCGGACACCCCCGGGGGCCGGGTGGCCTGCTGGGCGAAGACGGCGAAGTCGTCGACGAGCTGCTCGCGCCGGGCGGACCTGCTCCAGTGCGCGGCGACACGCCGTACGGAGGTCAGCAGATAGGCCCGCACGGCGTGCTCGGGCCCGGCGCCGCCCCGCACGGCCTGCAACATCCGGGCGAAGACCTCGGCCGTGAGATCCTCCGCGGTGTGCCGGTCCCGGCAACAGGTCCGCGCGTAGCGCCGCACCGCGTCCGCGTGCCGCCGGTACAGCTCCTCGTAGGCGGAGTCGTCACCGCCCCGCATCCGCTCGATCAGTTCGCCGTCCGCGGGCGGCAGCTGCCGGGGCAGCGGCAGCACGCTGCCGTCTCGCTGGGCCGGCACGTTCCGCCGGCCCGGCCCGCCGGGGGAAGCCGCGCGACCACCCTGGCTCGGCACCTGCGGCGAGGTGAGCCCGCCGGCCTCCGCGCCCGCGTCGTCATCGCGTGACTCGTCCCACCCGTCAACGCCCATCGCGGAAAGCCCCCGGCACCGGACCAGCCCAACCCGTCACCGGCTCAGCGTGCCACAGCGCTCTCCGGTCGAGGCCCGCATGTTCACGGCATCCACTCGTCCGAGGGCTCTGGTCGGTACGGTCGTACGGCCACCACCCGGACGAGTGAACGCGCGGGTGTGGCTACGCCGGCCGGGACCGCAGCCCCTCCAGCAGGATGTCCAGCAACCGGGCGGACGCCGCCGCCTGCTGCGCGGCATCCGGCAGGGACGGCGCCGCCGTGGCGATCACCAGCAGCACATCCCCCACGGACACGTCCGGCCGCAGTTCACCGGCCGTCCGGGCCCGCTCCACGAGCTGCCCGACCACCTCGAGCAGCACCCCGACACCGCTGTCGTCGGCGCCACCGGCGGAGACCCCCGGCACCAGCCGCAGTTCACCGCTCTCCGGCTGCGCCCGCTGCTGCGGGACCCGGGCCTCGCCGACGGACCCGGCCGCACCGGCGGAGCCCTGCGCGGCACCGGCCAGCACCTGCGGCGGCAGCAGCCGCCCCGCCCCCGACGCCACGGACGTCCGCAGGAACCGCGACAGCGCAGACCACGGCTCCTCCTCCTGCCCGAGCGCGGTCCGCGCCTGCTCGGTCAGCCGTGCCGTCTCCTCCTCGGCTATCCGCCGGACCAGCACGTCCTTGCTCGGGAAGCGCCGGTAGACCGTGCCGACACCCACCCGCGCCCGCCGCGCCACGTCCTCCATCGGCGCGCCGTACCCGAGCTCACCGAACACCTCACGCGCCGCGCGCAGCACGTGCTCCAGGTTGCGCTGTGCGTCCACGCGCAGCGGCGTCGTCCGCGCCGCGTCCGCGCGGCCGTTGCCCGTCGCCGCGCTCATCGCCCCGCCGCCGGTCGCGACGGCGGCTGCGGATGACCAATGCGTGCCCTGAACATGCATGTGTTTCCCCCGGTTATGACGTCTCCCCCCGGAGACTCTCCCCACCACTGAATCCGGAGTGCGCGGAACTGGCTTCGGTCTCGACCGGAACCGCCCGTCGCGGACCCGTTCGACCACATTCCCTACACCCCGTCGACACACGAACATAGTTGAGAGGAAGTCAATTCAGAAGGGGCAGGTTCCGCACAGTGCGCCCCTCGATCGGAGTACGGGTCATGTACGTCCCGATTCCGCCCTTTCACTCCCTCTCGCCCGCCCCCGCTGACCTGGTCCCTTTCGTCCTGCCACGACACCGCGCACGGCCGCGCGCCCACTCGGCCGCCAGTCACACAAATTGCCGGGGCTGTGGACAAACAACAGCGCCGGGTGCGTCATGGGATGGTGAAGGAACGTGCGCGCATTCTGGTCGTCGGTGGCGGCCACGTCGGGATGTACACGGCCCTGCGCCTACAGCGGACGCTGAAGGGCGAGCTCAGGCGGGGTGAGGCCGACATCACCGTCGTCACTCCCGATCCCTACATGACGTATCAGCCGTTCCTCCCCGAGGCGGCGGCCGGCTCCATCTCCCCCCGCCACGTCGTCGTACCGCTGCGCCGGGTGCTGGACCGATGCCACGTCGTCGTGGGCGAGGTGACCTCCGTCGACCACGCGGTGCGCACCGCCGCCGTCAGGACACTCGCCGCCGCCGAGGAGGGCAGGGCGGCCGAACTCCTCGGCTACGACGAACTCGTGCTCGCGCCCGGTTCGATCGCCCGCACCCTGCCCGTACCCGGCCTCGCCGAGTACGGCATCGGCTTCAAGACCGTCGAAGAGGCCATCGGGCTGCGCAACCACGTCATCGAGCAGATGGACATCGCCTCCTCCACCCGCGACCCCGCGATCCGTGACGCCGCCCTCACCTTCGTCTTCGTCGGCGGTGGCTACGCGGGCGTCGAGGCGCTCGCCGAACTGGAGGACATGGCCCGCTACACCGCGCGCTACTACCACAACGTCCGCCCCGAGGACATGAAGTGGATCCTCGTGGAGGCCACCGACCGGATCCTGCCCGAGGTCGGCGCGGAGATGGGCCGCTACACCGTCACCGAACTGCGCCGCCGCAACATCCAGGTGCTGCTGAACACCCGCCTCGAATCCTGCACCGACCGCGTCGCCGTCCTCAGCGACGGCCAGCGGTTCCCGACCCGTACGCTCGTGTGGACGGCCGGCGTCAAACCGCACCCGCTGCTCGCCGCCACCGACCTGCCGCTCACCGACCGCGGCCGGCTGAGGTGCACCGCCGAACTGACCGTCGACGGTGCGGAACACGCCTGGGGCGCCGGGGACGCCGCCGCCGTACCCGACGTCACCGCGGCCGAACCGGGCACCGAGACCGCCCCCAACGCCCAGCACGCCGTCCGCCAGGCCAAGATCCTCGGCGACAACATCGCCCACTCCCTGCGCGGCGAGCCCCTCCGGACGTACGCGCACAAGTACGTCGGCTCGGTCGCCTCCCTCGGCCTGCACAAGGGCGTCGCCCAGGTCTACGGGCGCAAGCTGAAGGGCTACCCTGCCTGGTTCATGCACCGCGTCTACCACCTCAGCAGGGTGCCCACCTTCAACCGAAAGGCCCGCGTGCTGGCGGAATGGACCCTCGCCGGGCTCTTCAAACGGGAGATCGTCTCGCTCGGGTCGCTCGAACATCCGCGCGCGGAGTTCGAACTCGCGGCCGGTGGAAAGCCTCCTCACAGCCCCTCTGACGACCCGAAGGGGTCGTCCTGACCCGACCGAGGAACTCCACGGACCGCCCAGGCGTCTGACGGATGTCGCCGCGGCCCGCTCCCTGCCAGACTGCCCCACGTCCTCGGACGGGCCACCCGCCCGCCCACAGCACCCACGAGGCCTCTTCCCAAGTGAACTTCACGCGCTGGAGCGCCCGGCTCCCCGGAACGCAGCGCCGCGCCGCCGCGCGGACCGAGACCCCGGTCTCCCCGGACCGGCGGGGGGAAGGCTCCGTACCCGCGGCCCGCGGCGAGCAGCCGGCCGACGACACACCCCCGGTGCCCGCCGTCGACGAACTGCCCGCGCGCGACGTCCTCGACCGCGTCCCGGCCCTCGTCGCCCTGGTCCACGGCCACGACCACCGCATCGCCTACGTCAACGACGCCTACACCGCGGCCTTCGGCGCCCGCCCCACCGGCACCCCCGCCCGCGAGACGCTGCCCGAACTCGCCGAACTGGGCCTGCTCCCGCTCCTCGACCAGGTGCTGCGCAGCGGCAAGCCCCGCACCCTGAAGTCCCGCAAGGCAGTCGACGGCCGCTCGTACACCTTCACCTGCACCCCCGTCGCCGAGGACGGCGACCGCGACGGCGGCGTACTCGTCTTCGCCACCGACGTCACCGACCACGCCGAGGCCGCCGAGCGCCTGCGCGCCAGCGAGCGCCGCCAGCGCGAGACCGCCGTCACCCTCCAGCGCTCCCTGCTCCCGCAGGAGCTGGAGGAGCCCGACGACCTCCGCATCGCCGCCACCTACCAGCCCGGTGGCACCGAGGCCGCGGTCGGCGGCGACTGGTACGACGTGATCACCCTCGGCGGCGGCCGCACGGCCCTGGTGATCGGCGACGTCATGGGCCGGGGCGTGCGCGCGGCGGCCGTCATGGGCCAGCTCCGTACCGCCGTCCGCGCCTACGCCCGTCTCGATCTGCCCCCGCACGAGGTGCTCCAGCTCCTCGACGGCCTCGCCACCGAGATCGACGCCAACCAGATCGCCACCTGCGTCTACGCCGTCCACGACCCCAACGAGGGCCGGCTGGTGTATGCCTCCGCAGGCCACCTGCCGATCCTGGTCCGCGACGAGAGCGGCACGGTCTCCCGCGCCGACGAACCCACCGGGCCGCCCCTCGGCACCGGCGGTTGGATGCACGCCTCCGGCTCCATCGCCCTCGGCCCCGGCGCCACCGCCGTCCTCTACACGGACGGCCTGGTCGAACGACGCGACGAAGACCTGGACGAGGGCATCGCGGCCCTCGAAGCCGCCCTCGCCGGCGCCACCGGAAGTCCCCAGGTCGTCTGCGACCGTCTGGTCCGCTCGGCCGGCGTCACCGCCGACCACGACGACGACGTCGCCGTCCTCGTCCTCCAGCACCCCGCCCGCACGGGCCCCGACGGCGACCTCTTCCGCAACGCCGCCCTGGAACTCCTCGGCGGCGTCGAAGCGGCCCCCCGCGCGCGTGCCTTCGCCTCCGGCGTCCTCACCAGCTGGCGCTTCCCACCCGAGCTGCACGACCTGGGCGTCCTCGCCACCAGCGAACTGGTCGCCAACAGCCTCCAGCACGGCACCCCGCCCATGCGCCTGCGCCTGCGCCGCACCGACCGCCGCCTCATCGTCGAGGTCACGGACGGCGACGACCACCTGCCGCGGCGGCGCCGCGCCGAACCGGGCGACGAATCGGGCCGGGGCATCGCCATCGTGGCGACGATCGCCTCCAGCTGGGGCTGCCGGCGCACCCCGGGCGGCGGCAAGGCGGTGTGGTGCGAGTTCGTCCTGCCCAGGGCGAAGCCATGACCCGCCGCCCCGGCCGCCCGCGCGGCACCCGCCCGCACACCGCCCACGGTGCTAGAAGCTCACCCATGGCAGACACGCACCGCAGCAGCGAAGGCCCCGAGGGGTACGACGTCCACAGCGCCCCGATCATGGGCCCGTTCGTGGCCGAGCTGCTGGACGCCGCCGACCTCGGCCCCGGGGACACCGTCCTGGACCTCGCCTGTGGCACGGGCTTCGTCGCCCACGCGGCCGCCCCGCTGGTCGGCCCCGCCGGGCGGGTCTTCGGCGCCGACATCGACGAGGGCATGATCCGGGTCGCCCGGGATCACCACCCGCGCCTCTACCCGGACATCGCATACACGGTCGCCCCCGCCGACCGCCTCCCCTACGAGGCCGCCGTCTTCGACGCCGTCGTCTGCCAGCAGGGCGCCCAGTTCTTCCCCGACCTCACCGCCGCCCTCACCGAGACGGCCCGGGTCACCCGCCCGGACGGCCGCTTCGCCGCCACCGTCTGGGCTCCCGTCGAGCGCCAGCCCTACTTCCTCGCCGAGCGACGGGCCATCCAGGAGTACGGCGGCCCCGACACCATCCGCCACTTCGACAAGGCGTTCACCTGCACCGCCGAGAGGCTCGCCACCGCACTGGGCGCGGCCGGCTACCGCGACATCGCCCACCGCGAGGTCACCTTCGGCATCGCCCTGCCCCCGCTGGACACCTACGCCCATGACCACCTGTCCGCCCTCTGGGGCAGCCTGATCACGGCGGCCGGCGGCGCGGAGGCCCTGACCCGGGCGGCCGGGCTGGTCCGCGACGAGCTGGCCGACCACACCGCAGCCGACGCCACGGCCACGCTCCCCTTCACCGCGATCCTGGTCACGGCGACCCGCTGACGCCCGCCCCTGGCACACGACGACGGCCGCCACCCGAAGGTGACGGCCGTCCTCCGACCACCGGCTCACGCCTCCGCGGCCACCGGTTCCGCAGGCGCCCCACCGCGCGCGACCACCCGGGTCTCGCGCGCCGACCACGGCCGGTCCTGTACGGCGGTGAGCCGCCGCCCCAGCCGCAGCGCCAGGAACGTGATCCCCAGCGAGAACAGCAGGAACGTCACGATGTACGGCGCGTGCAGCGAGGCGCCCAGAGGCCCGCCCACCGCCGGACCGACCGCCAGCGCCAGCTGCTTGACCAGCGCGAACGCCGAGTTGTACTGCCCGGCCATGCCCTCCGGCGCCAGATCGGCGACCAGCGGCGCGACCGTCGGAGACAGCATCGCCTCACCCAGCCCGAACAGCGCGTACGTCGACACGAACGCGGCCGTGGCCATCTCCTGGCTGCCGTGCCCCAGACCCGCGTACCCGGCCGCGACCCACGCCACGGCCCAGATCAGACCGACCGCGGCGATCACCCGCGACCGCCGCCGGCGCTCCACGAACCTCAGCACGGCGAACTGGGCGACCACGATCATCAGCGTGTTCGCCGCCAGGGCCGTCCCCAGCGCGGAGGTCGATATCCCGGCCGCCTCCACGCCGTACGCGCTCAGCCCCGACTCGAACTGGCCGTAGCAGGCGAAGAACAGCACGAAGCCCAGCACGCACAGCTGCACCATCGCCCGGTTCCCGAGCAGCTGCCGCCAGCTGCCCTTCGCCGACCCGGCGGGCGCGTCCTCGATCCGCGGCGAGTGCGGCATCCGCACCGTCGCCATCACGCCGACCAGCAGCAGGAACATCGCCGCCTCGATCGCGAACAGCAGCGTGAACGACGACACGCGCGTGGTGTCGACGAGATGACCGCCGATGAGACCACCGATCCCCAGACCCAGGTTCTGCAGGAAGAACTGCATCGCGAACGCACGCGAGCGCGTGTCCGCCGTGGAGCAGTCCACGATCATCGTCGCCAGCGCCGGCTGCATCACGGCCTGCCCGGCACCGAGCGCGGCGGCGGACGCCAGCACGGCCGCGGCGCCGCCCGCCAGACCCAGACTCAGCGCCCCCAGAGCGGCGGTGACCAGGGCGGCGAGCAGGACCGGCAGCGGGCCGCGCCGCACGATCGCCCTGCCGGCGAACGGCAGCACGATCAGCGCGGCCACGGCGAAGACGGCGAGCACGAGACCCGCCGTCATGGCTCCCAGCCCCCGGACCTGCGCCACATAGACGTACAGGTAGGGGACGGTGAAGCCGAGCCCGAACGCGCTGAGTGCGTTACCCACGTGGATCCGGCGCATCGCTGCGCCCATCGCCCTGGTCACGTTCACCTCTCTCACTAGTTAGACCTGAAGACTTCGAAGCTAAAGTTCGAAGCTAAAGAGTACACAGCGAAGGACTTCAAGGCAAAGGCGTCGCGTGTCATACTGCGGCCATGGCCGACACTCCCGGCGTCGCGGAGCCGACCCTCGAAGAGCAGATCGCCGCCTACCAGCGCGAATTCCAGGACCTCGACCCCCAGGTCGAGAAGATCGTGTCGGCGCTGTCCCGGCTGAACCGCCGCATGAACGTGGCCTACGGACGCCAGACGTCCGCCCTCGGCATCAGCAACGCCGAGTGGGAGGTCCTCAAGGCACTCGTCCTCTCCGGCGCCCCCTACCGCATGGGCCCCAGCGACCTCGCCAAGCGCCTCGGACTCACGCCGGCCGCGATGACCCACCGGATCGACCGCATGGTCTCCGAAGGACTGGTCACCCGTGAGAGGGACGAGTCCAATCGCGTACGGGTCATCGTCGAGCTGACCCCGGAGGGGCGAGAGAAGTGGCTGGAGGCAATGCGCCTGGCGACGGTCTTCGAGGAGGACCTGCTCCAGGACCTCACACCGGCGGAGCGTGCCGTCCTCGGCGAGGTCCTGACCAGACTCCTGCGCAGGGTGGAGCACGCCCAGCCGGACGCCGGCGGGCGCCTCAGCGACCTCGACTGAACCTCGAGCGCAGGCCATCGAAAAGATCTTGACAGGGGACGCTTGACACTCCCCTGCCGTCTCCGTAAAGTTCTTCGGGTTGCCGCGGAGCCGTAACGCTTCTGCGACAGCACCTCAGCCGCCTCGAGCGGCACCCCTCACACCATCAGCACGATCTCCCGGACGGGTTGTTTTCGGCGTGCCCGAATTCAATTCGAATGGAGCCCGGCGGCCCGATTGGGAATCGCCGAGCGGATCCGCTAAGGTTTGAGACGTCGGAACGGCCCAACGGCCGGGAAGACAAACCCCGCTGACTGGGGGTCAGACGCCGAAAGGATCTGATAGAGTCGGAACCGCCGGAAAGGGAAACGCGAGAGCGAGAACC
>NZ_JBIUBE010000021.1:0-116764 GCF_044593395.1 Streptomyces sp. NPDC052301
CAGCGTCACCGACCCGGTGGCCAACATCACCGCCGCCGCCAACTACGCCGCACACCGCTACGGCTCCATCGACAACGTCAACTCCGCCTACTGACGAGAATTTTCAGGGCGTCCGCGCCTCTCACCCCCGACTTGTTCGTTCAGGGCGCGTCTGTGGGGCAAGGACGCTGATCGTCCGGTACCGGCGTGACGACGCCGACAGCGAGCCGAGCGGGCAGGGCGTGAGGAGCCCTCACGCCCGCTCAGCGTTCGGCTGGGGGAGCATCCCAGCGGTGAGGTTCAGTGCCGGGTGGACGACGCGCGGCGGCCCGGCTGGGGAGGACCGCGCACACTGCGGTATCAGGACGGGTCGTCCGTCGGGCAGGTGAAGCGGCCGTCGGAGCCCCAGTGGGTGACGCGCTGCGCGCCCTTGGCGAGTACACCGCAGGTGAGGTCGGTGAGTGGCTTGCCGTGGGAGGGAATCTCGCGGACGTGGATCTCCTTGTCCGGCGGGTAGTTGTGGTCGCTGTTCAGCGTGATGACGCCGGACTCGCCGACATACCGGGACACGCCCGGGTCCTGGAGCTGGGTGACCAGGGAACTGGGTGTGAACGCGGGATCGGTGGTGAAGATGGCGTCCATGATGTCGGAGAGGACGTTGACCGCGTCGTAGCCGAGGGCCGCGTCGTTCTCCGCGGACAGGTGGAACGCCGCGTGGAAGAGCCCTGCGAACGGTCCCTGTCGGTCCGGAAGGCTGAACTGGTTGTAGAACAACGTCAGCGCGTCGTACTCCTGCTGCATCCGTTCCGGATGCAGGGTCAGGTCCGGGGCCGGACTCTCCGCCAGGACCGCCACCCGGTTCTGGCGGGCGCGGCACCCCGGATCGCCCTGCATGTAATGGAACAGATCCTCCATGACGCCGGAGCGGCCTGCGTACAGGACGAACCCGTTGGTCCGGTGAACGAGTGCGCAGACCGTCTGGGCGACGTTCGAGGTTCGCCGGTCGTCCACCTCGCCGTACGGCACCCGGTACACGGGTCCGGCCGGCTTGTAGGCCGTGTCGAAGCGGTTGGCCAGGTCGTTGCTGAAGTACTTGTCGCTCGGGTCGTAGACCACTACGGCAGCCGGCGCGACGTGGCCCGAGGTGGGTTTGGCCAGGGCTCTCAGCCGGGGCGAGTGCTGGGCGAAGGAGGCCATGACCGAGGCGATGCGCGCGTCGGGTGGGGAGAGCTGGAAGTAGGACACGGGCGATTCGCCCTCCACCATCTGTTGGCCCGTGACTCCGGTGCCGAGGACGGCGAGGCCCTTGGTGCCCAGTTCGATCGCGGCCTGCTGGGACTCCGGCCGGCTCTGGGTCAGGCCCATGACGGCTGCGATGTGGTCCGTGCTCGCCCTGTCGAGGATCATCTGTGCGACGTCCACGGTGGTGTGATTGGTGGTGTTGAGACCGCCGCTGGAGCCGTAGCGGAAGTACTCGCCTGCGTTGGCCACGAGTAGCCGGACGGGCACCTGGGATTTCAGATGCCGGGCATTCACCTGCTTCTGGGCCAGCAGGGCGCCACGCAGCATCTGGAAGCCGGTCGGTACAGTGCGCTTCGACTCCGAACCCACACTGAGCGGTGCGAAGAAGACGAGCGTGCGGTAAGGGCGGCTCGTGTCGACCAGCGCGTTCTGCTCACCGAGGGTCCGCTCCAGCTTCCGCAGCTCCGGCGCGTACAGCCCGTGCGCGAGGTCGCAGCCGTCGGTACCGTCGGTGAGGCCCACGACCTGTCCGGTCGCCACCTCTCGACAGGAGGCGGGGGAGCGTTCGCCGGGCAGGAGGGACAGCACTGCCCGGTAGCCGGCGAAGCCGCCGGCGAGCAGCAAGGCGGCTGCGACGGTAGCGGCCACAGGCCGCCAACAGTCCCAGGCGGCGGCGCGCCGAGTCCTGACGACACGGTGCCCGGCGAGCCACTCCGCCGCGGTGCCGTCGTCCGGGGTCCGGGGCAGCGGGAGCACACACACGGCTTCGGCGCCCCGGCCTGCGATCGCCGCCGAGAACAGCGTGGCCACCGCACGGCCCGCCCGGTGGGTGCGGGAACCGCTCTGGGCCGGTACGGCTTGCGGTGCGGGAGGAGCGGCGTACGACGGGATGTCATCCGTGGCCGCGCCCAGTACGAGCAGCGGACTGGGGCCGGCGTCGCCGGCCGTGGCGGCGTAAGTGTCCAGGAGCTTGCGGCAGGCGGACCCGTCGCCGCCCACGGTCGGCAGCAAGAGGACGAACGACCATCCGCGCCGCGGGCGGCGCCGGCTCCACGCCGGGGGGCGTGCCGCCTTGGCCAGGTCGTGGATCAGCGCGATGAGCAGAACTTGGCGGACCACCGCTTCGTCGCGGGCAGCCATGACCGCCGACTCCGGGGGCTGCGTCCGTGCCGTGTCACGGGTGCGTGAGTACTGGTGCGCCGCGCGCAGGGCCAGCGCGGCGTCGAGGAAGCTGCGGCCGGGCTGGTTCAACCGGGCACCCAGCCAAGGATGCTGCCGGTCCACGCGTATGCCGTACCACAGGCGCCAGAGCCAACCGACCGGTACCGAAGTCACCCACCGCACGGCCGCCGCCCACGGACCGCCTACGGCGTCCCCGAGCTGCGCGGCTCCAGGGGCCGGCTGGAACCGCCGGGCATACCTGTCGACCAGCATCTCCCGAAGAGCTTTCCGGTCGGCTTCGGTGTCGTCCCCCACCGGTATCGGGGCACGCAGCACCGCCAGGAGGGTGTCGAACTCACGCAGCCGCAAGGTACCGGTCCGGTCCGGCATGGAGGTGCGCAGCTGACGGGCCACCTCCTCCACGAGGAGTACGTGAGGCCCGCCCGCGTCGTCCTCCCGCGGGCCGCCCCTGGCGAGAAGGGCGTCGTCGACGACCGCGTGCGGTACCAGGCCGGCGAGGTGCTGGACCGGATCGCGTCCCGTGGTCAGCAGCCGCTGACGGTACGCCAGAACCAGCGCGGTGAGCGCTGGGTCCGGTTCGGCGGTGCTCGCCGCCGGGCCTCCCTCCGGTTCACGGGCGAGGAGCACGGCCGGTAGTGCGCGCCCGCGAGAGCGCGCCCGCCACGGCAGGCCTGCCCGCCGATCGGTGACGTACCGGTCGAGCACGCGGATCAGCGCGTCGAACCCGTCGGGCAGGACGAGCTGTTGAGCGTCCTCTGGGGGTGGGTGCAGCACGCAGGACCTCCGTGAGTCATATGTCGGCGGACTGTTCGGCGAGCCTAGGGACGTAGCGGAGAAGGGGGAGACTTTATTGCTAATCGACCGATTCTGGAGCAATGTGAGTGCCTTCTGTCTGCCGGTGACGCTTCCCGCGCAGCCAGCAGCCCTGCATCGACGGCCCCCAGCCGGCGCCTACCTGCAAGCAGGCACGTCTTCTCCCTGGCGCCGCACATCCTCGACGGCTTGCCGGCCCTGCTCGAAGTCACCCACGGCGTTGCCCAAAGCGTCTGTGCCTCGCGTCAGTTCGCATCGGCATGCAAGTTGAGGTACGCGTGGGCAGGTGCCCGCCGGACGCGCGCAGCGACGGGTTCGTTCCGCTGTGGCCGATGCCGCTGACCTTCGGAGGGCTCGGGTTGGTGATCGCGGGGCCGCACGTGCAGCAGCCTCGTACCGGCGGGCGCTGTCGGCAGCAGTGGCTCGGCCGGACGGTGCAGGCCGACCACGTTCGCATCACTCCTGAGCCTGGCCGAGCATGAGTCGCGCGAGATGGATGTGGCGGTGTCCGGGCTCGAGGATGCGCTCCGCGTCCTGGAGGACCTGGGTCAGCAGCTCACACGCCTCCGCGGTGCGACCTTGGGCCATCAGCGCTTGGCACCTTTGCAGGCGGGTGTGTACGACGTGGGGGTGGTCTGGGCCGAGTACCCGGCTTCGGTCGATCACCAACTGCGCGAATGCCACCTCCGCCTCGTCCGCTCGGCCCGCCCGGGCAGCGAGTGCGGCCTGGCTGCTCACGATGGCGAGCGTGTGCGGGTCGTCCGGCCCGAGACAGCGCTGCGCATCCTCGAGAAGTCGACCCAGTTGGAGTTGGGCCCCGCCGAGATCCTCATGAAGGCTGGAGAACCAGATGAGACTGCGCCGGGTGGCGAGGACTTGGGGATGGTCCGGTCCTTCCAGCCGTAATCGGTCCTCCAGGAGAGCCCGCAGTTGCCGTACCGCTGTCCGGGTGTCGCCGGCCTCTCCGGCGAAGTAGGCCTGCTGATGCCGGGCGGCCAGCGTGTCGGTGTGGGTCGGTCCCAGCATCGCCGTCGTGTCGGCCACCAGTTCGCCGAACGCGGCTTCGGCCGCATGCGCGTCGCCGGCCTCCCCCTTGAAGAACGCAAGCTGGTGCCGGGCGGACAGTGTCTCGGGATGGCCCGGACCGAGGTCGGCACGCCTGCGCCGTACGACTTCCTCAAGATTGCGCACCGCCTGGCGCGGCCAGCCACGGTCTCCCACAGCGATCGCCAGCAGGAAGTCCGCGCCGGCGGCTCCCCCTTCCCGGGCCAGTCCGAGCGCTGTGACCGCGCGCGACAACTGGTTGAGCTGGTGGGCGACCAGCCCCATGTCGTAGGCGTCGGCGGGGCCGACACGGCCCAGCAGTGCCTCCCACAGATGATCCGGCACCGGCGGAAGGCGCGGCGTGTTCAGCAGGTAGTCGAACGCCATGTAGCCCTGACTGTAGTTGCCGACCAGCAGTCCGCTCGTGGCGTAGGCGGCCTTGCAGGCCCATTGCATCGCCTGCTCGAAGGGCTCGGGTTGCAGGTCCGGGCCGCCGCGCTCGGCGAGATACGGCGGATGGAGTTCCTGGAGCCACTGCCTGCTCACAGGGCGGCGCAGTCCCGCGCGGCGACAGTCGACCGCCGTGGCCACCACGGCCGCGCCGCGTGGGTTGGCCCCGGGCGCCCAGGCGTTCTCCCAGGCCGCAAGCAACTCGGGGCCCGCTGCGACGACTTCCGCAAGCCCGAACCGGTCGCAGCTCTGCAGGGCGAGTCGGATCCGCGGGTCGGCCCGATGCGCCGCGGCTCGGTGCTGTTCCGTCCTCGACCAGTGACGGGCGAGGCGGATCTTCCTCGCCTGGTCGAGCACCTCTCGCTGGACCCGCCACGCATCCCGGTCGGATCCGGTGAGCCTGCTCTCCTCCCGGGCGTCATAACGGCGGTACTCCTCCGAACGCATCGTCGCCAGCACCACGGCACACCCAGCCCGTCCCTGGACCAGCCCGGCCAGCATGGACGGGGTCACCCCGTCGGCGCCCAGGAAGTTCTCGAGATCGTCCAGCCACAGCACGGCGCGCCTACGGCGCCGGGCCACCTCAATGGCCGCAGCCAGAGCGGTCCTGGTCAGAGGGCGTACGAAAGCGTGCCGGGGAAAGAGTGACCGCGCGACCTCGTACGCCAGCCGCGTCTTTCCGGCGGTCGACTCACCCACGATGAGGACGAAGCCGCCTTGTGTCAGCGCCTCCCGCAACAGCGGCTCGGCATCACGCTCCACATAGGGGGGTGCCGGCTGCGCGTGCTGGCCCTCCGCGGGGTGCACGCCGGCCAGTTCGGGACGGTCCAGCTGGTGGAATGTCGGAATACGGCCCGCGGTGGTCCGCAGCAGGGCCGCGGCGTGCGAACCAGCCCGCTGTGGTCGCATGTGGTCCGCCACGAGGCTGTACACGGCCGTGACGGCGGCGCCGATTCCGGTGGCGAGAGGACCGGTCGTCCAGGTGGCGGCGAGTCCCAGCGCGCAGGCTCCGATCCCCACGGCGGTAAGGTACTTCAGCCAGCCGCGACTCGGGCCGGCTACTTGGCGGCGATACGGCAACACGCTGCCCCCCGGGCGTGAGTGGGTGTCCATTCTCGTCGTTGCGTCGGCCCTGTCGACAGTTGCTGGGCGAGAGTTGTCCGTCCGCCGGGGCGTCGGCCGGCTGTCACAGACCTACGAGGTCCTCCACTCCGGTGGCGATGAGCGAGGCCTTGTCGGCCCGGCACCGGACGCCTGCTGCGGCAAGGGCGTCGACGATGCCGTGTTCACGGGCACCGCGGATGTCGTGGACAGCGCCGCGCACTGCCGGAGATGCCCGCAGCAGGCGGCCGAGTGGATCGGCGACGACTTCTTGCAGGTCCATGCCGTGCTTCTTGTGGTTCCCGGAGTAGAAGAGCTGGTCGGCAGCTGTGCGGCCGAACGGCAACAGGGTTCCGTCGAGCAGGAACGAAAGCCTTCGTCGAGGCGGCTGCCAGGATCTTCACCGCACTGGCAGTCCAACTCGCGGACACCCCGGTAAGTTCGGTCACCCCGGTAAGTTCGAAGAGACTCACACACCGACTGACATGGGGTGACCGTGCCGTCCGAGATCGGTTCGCAGTCCGTCAGGGAAGCCGCCCGGCGCATCGTGGATCTCGTGCTCACCGAGGACGACGTCTACCTCGACAGCCTTCCGGACGACGTCGAGGCCTCCATCGCCGTTCCGTTGATCGAGGTGGCGAGGATGCTGGGCGAGCCTACCGGCGACAAGGAGTTCCGGGGTAGCGTCCGGCTCCTGCTGGAGGTGGGCGCGGTCGTGGCGCCCCGCATGCCGACCGAGCTGCGTGACCTGTTCGAGGAGCTGCGTTTCGCAATGCGGGGTGTAGCCGTGCGCTGAACGGAATCCGGACGAGAGGGCTGGTCGAGTCTGGGCAGAACGAGACCTGGGAAGGATGAGGTTCAACCGGGTTGAAATAGGCTCATGGCCGCCGTGTGCGGCACCGGACCGCCTGAAGACGTTGGACATCTGCTTCTGGATCCCAGACATCGACGGCGGAATCGCCTCCAGCCACCGGTGATCACGGTGCGCCCCGCACGAGCGGGACCAGGGCCGCCACCACGCCGGTGGAAGCACGATGCCGATCGTCCGCTCGCCGTAATGGGCGTCCTCAGGGCGTAGCGGCGATGAGACGAGCGCTCCGTCCAGTTTCCATGCCGCGTCGTGATGGCCCAGTAGGTGGAGGGGAGCGGGCACACCCGCTGGTTCAGGTGCCGACCCGGGCGGCGCGGCCTGGACGGATGCGGCGAGGGTGAGCGGCACAGGGAAATCCACCCGCCAAGGGCGACCCGGCACCATAAATTGAATCAGGGAGGCGCGATCCGGATTTTCCGGAGTTCGACGGTCCGCGGATGTCGAGAACGCGCCGCCGGTTCCGTCCCGGCGACATCAGCGGCCATCACCGGCCGCACGAGGAAGAAGGAGGAACCCGCATGGCGATTCAGCGGATGGACAACGTCGGCATCGTCGTCGAGGACATGGATGCCGCCATCGCGTTCTTCGTGGAACTCGGTATGGAACTGGACGGCAGGGCGGAGGTCGAAGGCCTCTTCGCCGACCAGTGCACCGGGCTCGACGGCGTCCGTTGTGACATCGCGATGCTCCGGACCCCTGACGGTCACAGCCGCGGCTCGAGCTGGCGAAATACCGCAGCCCCGCGGTGATCAGCGCCGGGCCGCCCAACCGGCCGCACAACATTCTGGGCACGCACCGCGTCATGTTCGCCGTCGATGACATCGAGGACACCGTTGCCCGCCTGCGCCCTCACGGCGCCGAACTGGTCGGCGAGATTGCCCGGTTCGAGGACAGCTATCTGCTCTGCTACATCCGCGGCCCGGAGGGCATCATCGTCGGACTGGCCGAGCACCTGCGCTGACAAGAGGAACCGATCCATGCAGCCGAACGACATCATCGAGGTTCTGAACCGCCCGATCAGCCAGCCCGTAACCTGACACGCCTTGCCTGCGTCGCCAAGGACGGAACCCCGCGCAACGTACCGGTCAACTTCACCTGAAACGGGTCGCACATCGTCATGGGTACGACGAAGGACGCGCCCGGACTCCCGCGGCCACGTCCAGTCATGGGCGATGCCTTCCACGGAAGCACGGCGGCTGGCAGGCACACGGGCACCCGCCGGCTCGGCCGTGGACGGGGCAGGTCACCCGCCAGACACCCCAGCCTCAGCTCTGAAGCGGGTGTCGCAGGTTCGAATCCTGGGTGCCATGTGGGGTGTGGCGCGGTGAAATCTAGGGTGTTCACCCGATGTGCCCCCCGCTGCGGCAGGGCATACTGCCGAAAGAGCCCAGACGCCGGGTGTCCCGGAATTCCTCCCATTGCGCCGCCGAAATGACTCCGGCAGCTCATCAGGTCGAGACCTGGTGGCGCATTCTGCGATCAATTCCTTTCACGATCGAATTGGGTTGCCTACCGGCAGGATTCTAGTCATGGGAAAGGAATCGTCATGTCTCACAAGCTCGCAAAGCGTGCGGCGCTGTTGACCGCATCGGCTGCACTGGCGGCAGGAGGTGCTCTGGGGCCCTCTGTCGCATTCGCCACCCCGGCGACTACGGGGACTTACACGGCGGCGCGTATGGACAGTGGCGGCTGCGTGTACAACAACGCCAGCAACAGTTGCAACCCCACCGGCACCGGCACCGGCAGTGGCAGTGGGAACGGCTCCGGCAGCGGCAGCAGCAGTGGGGGCGGCAATGGTGGGTGCGTTTACAACAATGCGAGCAACAGTTGCAATCCCACGAGCACCGGCACCGGCAGTGGCAGTGGGAGCGGCTCCGGCAGCGGCAGCGGAAACAACAACGGTGGGTGCGTTTACAATAACGCCAGCAACAGATGCAACCCCACCGGCAGTGGCAGTGGCAGTCGCGGAGACGGGAACGGCAGGAACAACAACACCGGTACGAAACAGGGGAATAACGGCAACGATCACAAGTGGAGCTGGCGCGGAAACAATCGCACGAACACTAGCAACAAGTGCAATGTCGGAAACAACAACATCAATTTCAATTCCTGCTGAACTTTCGAATCCGACGGTCGGCTGGATTGAGATGCAGAGCTTCCCATGGGTGAAACGGGTGCTCGGGGTGTAGCGGCGAGGAGTACGACGCCCAGTGGCGTCGCTGTCGCGAGGCGATCGAGGCCGCGCAGGCGGCCGCCTGCGTCAGGGACCGCTGCAGCTCGCACCAGTTGTCCTCCGCCGCCTCAGCGTGTGCGATGGCCCGCGGACCGCACCTGACGAGTCCAAGAGGGCATCGGCTGCAGTGAGGGCCTGGCTCACCGCAGATCACCGTATGCCTCGCTGCCACCGGCCCCCGCGGTCCGCGCCGGCGGCAGCGCTGGCGATACGGCGGCTGTCAGCCCACCGGCCGGGTGGTGCCCGAGCGCACATCGCCTCCACGGGACCGCAAGGGGACTCCCGCTTCGGTGAGGACACGATGCACGAAGCCGTACGACTTGCCGTGGGCGTCGGCTATAGCACGAATTGACTGCCCGTCCTCGTACTCCCTGGCCAAGCTCTGGGCCAGCTCCTCGCGCGCGCCACCAGTGATCCACTTTCTCTTCTGCACGAATAGCTCCTCTCGCGACACGTCTCGGGATTGATCACCGATTGCCCACATCGCCGCGACCCATGTGGCCAAGACGCGGCCGAGTGATGGGCTGCGGAGTACGGAGGTAGTCTCGGCTCGGCGCCAAGCCGTCATCCCATGTGGTAAGTCGGCGGCATTCGGCGAGTCAGGCCATGGTTCGTTCGACCGTCCAAGGACGACGGCCGAGCAACTCGGAGCGACTCTGGCTCGATACGTCGGCCGCGGTCCTGCTTGGCCTGTCGTCGCTCTCCGATCGTGGCCGCGAACCCGTTGGGGCGGAGAGCAGTGGCGCCAGCGGTTTCCATCAGCGGCGACGGGCTCGGGCCGGGACGGGGCGGACGCCGAGGCGCAGGTGCTCGACCTCAAGACCCCGCACCTGCAACGGCTCATCTCCGACGACGACTACCGTCGGATGCTCGGCAAGCGGCTGCACATCACCGAGGCCCGTCACTGTCTGCTCCGGATGTTCTTCTTCGACCGGCGTGGCGAGGTACGGCAGCACTACCGCGGGGGCATGGAGGACCAGTGGCCGCGCGGGGTGCCGGCCGGGAAAACCATTCGCCACCGCGGGGCCTGCGGGCCGAGACTGGGAGGGCTGATCACATCGGACAGGAAGAGCAGGCCAGCGCTGACGTACAACCGAGACTCCCTGCCCTTCCCCGAGAACCTCGTGCCGCCTGCCGCAGGCCTGCGGAGCTGGGATGACCTCGACCCGGCCCGCCACCCGTTCCGCTGGGACGCGGACGAGGAAGCGCGTCTGCGCACGCTGGTCCGCGAGTGGGTGCCACCCGTGCTCTCAGGCATGGCGGGCTGGTGGCAGGGCGAACGCTGGTGCGAGAAGCAGCTGGATGCGATCATCCGGGGTCGCTATGGGAACTGGGCCCAGGGATGGAACTGGTGCTACCTGTACGGCGGGCCCATCGGCAGCTGGGTCACCGGGCCGAGCTCGGTGACCACCCCTGAGGAGACCGCGGCACGCGTCGTAGCCGCGCTGCTGGAGTGGCGCCAGTGGCTGGAGGACATGGCCCGGCGATTCGCCGAGTTGGCGCCGCCGCCCGAAGCCTCTCCCGAAGATCGCAGCTGGCATGTGGAGCGGGCCTGCGTCCGCCTGGTGACCGTTGCCCTGGACTCGGGCGCCGAGGGCGGCTGGCACGGGCAGGCCGCGCAGGTCCTGCGCTGGTTCCTCAACAGCACCGGCTCGGACCAGGTAGAAGCCGAGCAGGCGGTGGAGCGTGCGATCGGCGGCCGGTTCGAGAGCTGGGTCACCCCGGGACGGACAGTGATCGAATCTGTTGGGGAGGACCTCGCTGTCGGCCTCACCGGCCATGCTCCCTATCAGGATCACCGTGATCGTGCGGCCTTGGAGGATTTCCATGACCGCGGCTGACAGTCTTTCGATCTGGCTGCGCGTGCGCCGTGACATCGACTGGCACCAAGCACCAGCCCTGCAGCGGGTTCTACCTGTGCGCGACGGGTTCCGGGCCTGGTGCGAAGGGCCGGTGCACCGACGCGACCCCGTTCGAGCGAAGCGTCTGCTCACCGCCCACGCTCTGGCCCGCGCCGATGCCGCACGCCGTGCTCCGCTGGACTTCGCCCGGCTGGCCGCTTGGCAGCGAGAGGTCCTCGGCGAAGCAGAGGCACCGTTCCGCACGAACGACGCCTATGCGAAGGGCGGCCGTGAGCGCTACGGTCTGACTCCGCGCACCCGGGCCGACTTCACCGCCTGCCTGGGCGAGGCGACCGGCCCAGAGGTCCCGTTGGCAGCCCGTGCGGCCCGTGTGTACCTCGACGTGGCGTTCTTCCACCCCTTCGCCGACGGCAATGCCCGCGCGGCCCTGCTGGCCCTGGTCCACGTCCTGGCCCGCGAGGACATCGTGCTTCCGGAGGTCGGCCCTCTCCAGACCACCCGCTATGCGGATGACCCCGCGGGCGCCGCCGACCTGGCCACTCTCATCGGCGTACTCAACCGCCGCCGATCCTGGAGCACGTCCCCCCGCCCCGCCCGCCGGCCACCCGACATCGCGCAACGGCGCTGACGACCCACCGGGTCACCGCCGGGGCACCACCGCCAAGTCCGCCGGGGCCGAACCGGCGCGCCACCCGTCACCAGCGGCGGCGCGGGCGCGACCAACCCGTGCCGCCGGAAGGAGCCCAGTAGCCATCAGTCAGTTCCCCACGCCTCGCGTCCGCGCCGCCGCGGCGATCAGCCGGGGACTCGGGGCCGTACCTGCCCCGGGACTCGTCATGGGCGGTGTCCTGGGTCTTCAGTGCGGGGCCGCGCTCACCACCCGTCTCTACCCTGCCGTGGGTCCGGCCGGAGTGGTGACCCTGCGGCTGTGCCTCGCCGCGCTCGTCCTCGTTGCCCTGTGGCGACCACGGATCCGGGCCGACCGGTCCACCCTCGGCATCATCGGCACCGCGGGCACGCTCCTGGCGCTGCACCACCTCGCCTACTACGAAGCGGTCGACCGGCTGCCCCTCGGCGCCGCCACCACCCTGGAGTTCCTCGGCCCCTTCACCATCGCCCTGTGCGGCTCCCGGCGCCTCTGCGACCTGCTGTGGGCGTGCCTGGCGGCGACCGGTGTCGTCCTGCTCAGCCATTCCGGCACGACCCTCGATGTGGCCGGAGCGGTCTGCGCCGCCGTCGCCGGGTGCTGCTGGGGCGGATACATCCTGGTCGGCAAACGGCTTGCCGAACGCATCCCCGACGGCCGTGGCCTCGCCCTGGCTGTCGCCTGGGGAGCACTGCTGAGCCTGCCGTACGGTGTCGTGCAGGCCGGTACTCGTCTCCTGGCGCCGGGCACGCTCGCCGTCGCCGCTGTGGTGGCCGTCCTCTCCAGCGTCCTGCCGTACACCTTCCACCTGGAGGCGCTGCGCCGGCTCCCGCCCCGCGTCTTCGGCGTGCTCACCAGCCTGGAGCCGACGGTCGGCGCGCTGACCGGCCTGTTCCTCCTGGGCCAGCACCTTGCCGGGACGCAGTGGGCGGGCGTCGCCGCGGTGGCTCTCGCCTCGGTGGGGGCCACGCGCGAAGCGGCCCCCGAGAGGCCCGACCGGGCGCCGGCCGAGGAGAAGGCCGCGCCGACCACGACACCAGGGACCTCCGAGTCCGGCTCCCCGCGAAGGTGACACCGAGGGGGGCAGGACCGCTGGTCCGGGTCCTGGGACGACGAGGTGTCGTCCCAACACTGGGCTGAGGGACAGTCCCCGTGAACGGCAGCTCGCGGCGGCCGAGCCGCGATTGCGGACCACCCTGCTGAGCATGGCGCCGTACTCCGGCCCTGGCGGGGCGGTGGGACGGGGACGTCGGCTGCATGAAAGGCCCTGGGACGGGCGACATGTGGCAGCGAGCGGTTGAACTCCTCCAGCGCGGCGATGGCTCCGTTTCTTGGCGAGAAGGGCTTACGGCGCGCCAGATCTCAAGCCTCGTCCACCTCAGGCGCCGCTTGCCGGGCGACGACTCCGATGCGGCCGCACTGCAGGCGCGGTCGGATCGATCCGGCAAAGTGCTCTTGTCTCAGGTGATCGACGGCCGGGATCATGCGGGCCATGATGCTGCTGTTCGGTCTCCTCGGCGTGGCGGCCGTTTCCCTTGCCTGGCGGATCGGAACTGGACTGCGCCAGGTGGGAGGTGAGCTGTGGGTTCGGGCCCGCTTCGACCCGACGGCCTACGGGCTGCCCTCTCGTGAGCAACTCGACGCGGGCCGTTCCGGTCCACCCCCGCCTGCTGACCGTGCCGTGGCCATCAGCGCCGTTGCTCAGGCCGCACGGAACGGTGACTGGCGAACCGCGGCCGCCTACGTGGAGGAGGCCGACCGGGACTGGGACGAGCGCTGGTCCCGGCTGGAGCTCTTGCGGCAGTTGGCCGATCAGGACGATGCCTGGCTGAATGCCTGGCGTGCCGCCCGGCCCAGGGACTGCGCAGCCGCCACTGTTCACGCGTACCTGCTCCTTGTCCGGGCCTGGGCGGTGCGGGGCAGCGGATACGCGCACACCGTCCCCACCGAACGCATGAGCCACTTCACGGCTCTGCTCGGGGAGGCGATGGACGCGGCCGAGACGGCTGCGCCGCTCGCATCCGACGACCCCGGGCCGTGGGTCGTGCAGATCGCGGCCGCCCGTGGGCTGCGCTTCCCCCACGACCGGTACCAGCAACTGTGGTTGGAGTTGTACAAGCGCGCCCCCCACCACTGGGTGGGGCACGTTCAGGCGCTGCAGTACTGGTCTGCCAAATGGGCCGGGTCCGACAAGCTGATGCTGGACTTCGCCGAACGCGCCGTGCACCGGGCACCGGTCGGCAGTCCTCTCGCCGGTCTCTACCTGCTCGCCCTGGACGAGCTCGACCAGCGGCCCCGCAGTGCCACGCTTCCGCCCGCGCGTGTGGTCAACGACATGCTGGAGAGCGTCGCCCGGTCACTGGACCAGGTCCCCGCCCACGACGAGCGCCTGCCTCGGATGCGCCATCTGTTGGCTCACCGCCTGCTCGAAGCGTGGTGCTACGAGGCCGCGCTGCAACAGTTCCGGCGGATCGGACCGTGGTGTGGCGCAGAACCGTGGACGAAGCGCCGCCGTCCGGCCGCGGCGTTCGACCGGGCTCGGGCCATCGCCGCGAGACGATCCCGACGGAGCTGACGCGGACGCCGGACCCGCGAAGCAGTGGCCGCGGCGTCGCACGGAGCTCGGGGTCGGCGTTGTCAGCGAGGCCGGCGAGCAGTTCGCGGGCGCCGGGGGTGTTCAGGACGACGAACTGGACATGGGGCCGGAAACCGTCGAGGCCGAGGATGTCGCGGACGGCGAGGTCGCTGAGCCGGTTCGCGGACGTCCTCGATCCGGTCAGAAGCGGTGTCTGAGCCTCGCATGACAAGATGGACGGCCCCCGGTGTTGCAGCGATCACACGGCAGCCTCGCGGCCCCGACCAAGGCGCCGGCCCTCCTGCCGCAGCCAGTGGCACCGGTGACCAAGGTCGTGACCTTGCCGCTGTCGGGCAACCTGAACCGGGATGTTTCATCCTGGGTGTCGCGTTCGCGGCACAAGCGGCTTGGCTGCGCGGTCCGGACGGGTCCGGTCCGTGGAGCCGGACCCCCTGTGCCAAGGTACGGTCACGGGTTGACGATGCGGCGTACGTTGTCGGTCGAGCCGCAGTCGGTCTTCAGCTGACGCTCACGCTCTTCCAGGAATGCCGCTCCCAGTTCCTCGCGCCGTTCCATCGTCACGTTCTCACGTGCGCCGTTGAGGATGGTGCGCTCCTCCTCATCGGCGTGGTGGGTGACGGCCTCCACCAGGTCCTCCAGCTTGGAGTCCCACTCCTCGGAGCCGACCTCCTTCACCTCCAGGAGGTCCAGGAGGGCCTTGTTGCCCTCGTCGTGCTCGTGCTCGCCGTGCTCGACTTCTTCGTCGTCGATGTTCTTGTACCTCTTCAGGGCCGGATAGACCTTGGCCTCTTCGGCCAGCGCGTGGGCGATCAGCAGGTCCGCGAACTCCCGAAGTGCGGCGGCCCGGTCGGCTTCGACGCTGCGCATCAGGCGGAACAGGTCCTCCATGCGCCGGTGGTCCTGAAGGATGAGTTCGACGACGTCCTGGGTCTCGGCCATGGCAGGGCATCTCTTTCGTGCGAACGGCTGGGGTCACTTCCGCTTACCCTCATCGCCCGCGTTGATGACTTCCCGGTTCCACGGCACAGCACCCCTGCGCTGCCCTGTCCGGACGCGCCGCACCTCTTCTCCACCCAGAGGCGGGAGAACGGACGCGAGCGCTTCGGGCGGCGCGGGACATCGTGAACGGCGGGGCAGAGTGCATCGGCGAGCAGGAGTCGGTGCTGGACGCCGCCCGCAAGATGAGGGACCTCGGAGTCGGGGCGCTGCCGATCTGTGGTGGCGACAACAAGCTCAAGGGCATGCTCGGAGCGGGCGAGGACCCCGTCTCCTGTCCCGACGGTGGCCTCGCTCTGGGCGCGGCCACCGTCGGCGCCGCCGACGACGTGGAAGAGATCCTGCGCACGAGGACCGCCGCCTGCCCGTGATCGACGGACACGACCTGGTCGGCATGGTGACCCAGGCCGACGTCGCACGTCCCCTGCCCGATCCCAAGGTCGGCGAGCTGCGCCAGGCGCTGTCCACCGATTGAGCCGGGCGTGCCACCAGGCCCCGGCCGCCGTACGGGATGCGTGGCATGGCGGCCGGCACCCGCGACATCGACGCCGCCCTCATCACCGCCCGCCATCAACTGTCCGGCGCCCGCAGGCTGACTGCCTGCTCACCGTTTCGTGAGCCGGGCTGTGGACTGGGGGTGCTGGCGTCGGCTTTGTTCGGTGGACTAGGTTGTGGGGGTGACTACCGGGACGGCATTGCGCCACACACGGATCGGTGACCCGGTGCTCTTCTGAGCGCCGTACGGGCCAGTGCGGGCCCGCTGTGCGATCGAGGTCCTTGCGCTGCTGCGCGGGCTCCGCCTCCTTCGGGTTGATCACAGGAGACATCAACCACGACAGGAGAGTTCATGCCCACCAAGATGTTGCAGATTCCCACCGCGGACGGCCAGGCCGATGCCTTCGCCGCCTTCCCCGACGACGGTGAGCGGCACCCAGGGGTGCTGATGTACGCGGACGGCTTCGGCATCCGGCCCGTGCTGCGGGAGATGGCCCGCGAACTGGCCGGCCACGGGTACTACGTGCTCGTCCCCAACTTCTTCTACCGGCACGGCCCGGCACCTGTGGTCGAACTTCCCGAGTACATCGGAGAAGAGGTCCGGACCGCGGTCATGGGCCGGCTGATGCCCCTGATCGAGGCACATACCATCGAACGGACCCTGCGCGACGCCGAGGCCTACCTCAGGTTCCTCACCACCCAGCCCGAGGCCGGCGCCGGACCCGTCGCGGTGACTGGCTACTGCATAGGCGGCCTCCTGGCGGTGCGCACCGCCGCGGCCCATCCCGGCCAGGTGGCCGCCGTCGCCGGATTCCATGCCCCCGTGGGCGCCGCCGGGCCCGACAGCCTGCGCCGCCTCACCGCCCAGGTCCACTTCGGCCACGCCGAAACCGACCTGACGCCCGAGGCCCTCGGCGAACTCAACCAGGCCCTGGACGCCGCGGGTGTCGACCACACCTCTGAGATCTACCCCGACACCGTCCACGGCTTCACCATGGCCGACACCGACGCTTTCAACCCCGCCGCACTGCAGCGTCACTGGGACCACCTGCTCCCCCTCCTCGGCCGCACTCTGGCCAACGGTTGAGATTCAGGTTCGGAAACCGAACCTGAAGTGCACGGCTCCGCAGTCCCGGGACGTGTTGCGAGAGTGCTGGTCACAGCCACTCATTGATGGCTGCGACCAGCACGGTTGCTTCGTGGCGGACGGCAGGCTTGTCGTATGTCGTGGCGACCGCGCGGTGGCGTTCGAGACGATTGATCCCGCACTCCACCGCGTGGCGCTCTTTGTAGCCGGGCGGGTCGAACTTCGGCGGACGCCCTTTTGCGGGCGTCGGCCGCGTGCTGGCGGCGCGGGCGATGGTGGAGTCCACCGAGACGTCCCAGGTGATCAGACCCTTCGCGTCGGCCCGGGCCTGGAGTTGTTCGAGGATCCGGTGCCAGACGCCGTCGCGCTGCCAGAGGCGGAAAAGGCCATACACCGTCCCCACGGCCCATAGCGTTCCGGCAGGTCCCGCCACGGTATGCCAGTCCGAGTGCCCGAACCGTGTCCCGACGGCGTCGCGGACCGAAGGCACCGTTTCTGATGGAGAGGTGAGGTCAGCGGGGGCCTTGAAGGGACCTGCTGTCGGTGCCGTGTGGCAATCTCCGGTCATGACTTACGACCTTGCCCTCCAACAGTAACCTTCCCGGTCACGGCACTAGCTTTCCTCCTCGCCAAGCTTGAGCGACGTGGATGTGAAGGAGCGCGGATGAGCGTGATGGGGGTCTGGGTGGTCGGCATCGTGGCGGACGATCCCATCGAGGAGGCGCGTCGCAGATTTCCCGACGCGGCAGGCGCCCACGGCATGTGGCCGGCGTCGTCCGCCGACATAAGCCAGTGGTGCGATCCTCTCGAGCCCGCGAAATTGCTCGACGGGACACCCGAGCGGCCGTCGCGCATTGACGAAATCCTGCGCTTTGCCGACGCGGTCGACAGAGTCCGGAACGACGAGACCGAGGTGGACGAGTTTCAGGACTACCTGCTTCACGCGGTCCCGCAGCAGGAGAGCGAAGGCATGTTCTGCGCTGCCGTACCCAGGGGCGACGGCGCGGCGGCGCTGATGTGGGGGCTCGGTCGCGACACGACACTCCGAGTTCCAGGCTGCTGCGGGCAGTTCCTGTTCGATGCCGCCCAAGTACGGGCTGCGCTCCCGACGGCCGAGCAAGCGCTCGTCCTTCACCCTCCGCGTCGGGCCCGCGTGGCCGCCCGGATCCGGCTGTGGCTGGACGAGATGGCGGACGACCCGAACTGCGACATCGACGAGTTGATCGACGGCCCGCTTCGGGTGCTGCGTTACGCGGCGCGCACGGGAGTCGGCGCAGTCGGGCTCACTCTCTGGTTCTGACAGGAACTCCTGGAGGCCGTGGTCCCTGCTCGCAAGATCACGATCTACGGCTGGAGTACCAGGACCTGTTGCGAAAAATGGATCAAGGTCCTGGATGATCACCATCTGTGGGGCGTGGTGATCCGACGAACGGCCAATGGGCCCGCTTGGAACCCTTGCTGCCCATGGGTAAGAAGCCGGGCCGTCCGCGAACCTGGACGCGTCGGCAGCTGCTCGACGGCATACGGTGGCGGACCAGGACCGGGGCACCGTGGCGGGACGTGCCCGAGCAATACGGACGGTGGGACCGGGTCTACGACCTGTTCCGGCGCTGGCAGCGCAACGGCACTTGGAAGCGCATCCTGGAGCGACTGCAGGCCGAAGCGGACGCGAAGGACCTGATCACCTGGGATGTGAGCGTGGACTCCACCATCGCCCGGGCCCACCTGCACGCCGCCCGGGCGCGTTAAGAGGGGATCTGCAGAAGGAGCTTCCCGGCGGCGTCGATGTGGAGCCCGACGACCACGCCCGCGGACGCTCCCGCGGCGGCCTGACCACCAGGCTGCACCTGGCGGTCGAGCAGGGACGTAAACCGCTGTCCCTGCTCGTCACCGTCGGCCAGCGGCATGACAGCCCCCAGTTCCAGCCGGTCCTGGACGCCGTCCGCGTGCCCCGAATCAGGCAGGGCCGACCACGCTCCCGGCCGGCCAAGGTCCGCGCCGACCGGGCCTACGGCTCGCGCGCGAACCGCGCCTACCTGCGCAGACGCAGCGTACGGTGCACCATCCCGGAGAAGGCCGACCAGATCCGCGACCGCCACAGGCTCGGTCCCCTCGGTGGCCGCCCGCCGAAATTCGACAAGATACGACAAACTCGCCGTCCGCTGTCACGCGATCGTGCCGGTCGCAGTGATCAACGAGTGGCTGTGACCAGCACGGGCCCCGAAACCTAGCCGTTGATGTCGAGAGCTGTTCCGTACAGCCGGTCGACCTTCAACCGGATGACCACTCGGCGCTCGGCAACCAACTGCTCCAGAAACGCGTCTTCGTCCTCCGGCTTCGCGGCCTGCGGAATCATTCCGAGCAGTTCCCGACCAGCCGCATCGCCAGCAACCGTCGTGATCTCGGAGACCTCGGCTTCGCCTTCAGCGACGGCGAACGACCACACGTCGCCGCCCTGCACATGCAGCGCCGCACGCGGGTCGCGCCGCAGGTGCCTGACCTTGATGCGGTCGGCCGTCGTCGAGAACCGCACGATGCGGGCCTCGGAGTCCCAGCTGTACAGCACCGTGGTCAGATGGGGATGGCCACTGCGCTTGACGGTGGCGAGCGTGCCGAACTGCTGCTCGCCAAGCAGGTTGGAGAGGGCCTTGTCGGACAGTGGGCGAGGCGCAGGTCCTTGAGTCATGGCCTGATCAACATCCATGGCCGCCCAACAATTTCCTGGACACTGTGTGCCTGATCCCCACTTTCACAACACGCCCTAATTGCCCATGAAGGGCACGCAGACAGCCCGGCAGGGATCGGTGACGTCGCGGATCATCACGACTCCGGCGGACCTGGGGCGTCGAGCACAACGGCTCACGTCGTTTCGGTCATGCTCTCTTCCTGGTTGGCTCGCAGCAGTGAGAGATGTGACCGGCAGACGTTCTCGTCACGGGGCGAGTGCCACCCCGCCTCCGGCGGACTCCCCGATCACGATCAGTTCGTCGGCGCCGACACCCGAGTCCAGCGCGCTTCATAAGACGTCGCGGCACCGGTCGCCGCGGCCGGAGCCGGGTGCTCCGGCGCGAGCCGGTAATCCACCGTGACGACCGGCAGTCCCGATCGCCGGGCGATCTGGGTCACCAAGCCCAAGGAACTGTCCGCCGAACCCGGAGCGAACGCGGCGCCGTGGAAGTAGAGCGCGGTGCCGACCGGTTGCGGCGCACCGCTGATCGCGACCGACAGCGCGGCTACACCCGCCAGATCGAGCTTCTCGACGATGGCGTCGGCGGGCACCGGCTGCGAGCTTGAGCTGAGGATCTGTTCGAACAGCGGCCGTTGGACGCCGAGATCGCCGCCCAGGTCGAGCGGCGACTTCCGCAGGAGCTCGCCGACCTGCTCGCGTAGCTCACGAGTCATGCTGTCACCTGCCTGGTTCCGAGGCCGGTGCGGTGTGGAAGTTCGACCGGGCCGACGACGACGGTGTGCTTGTCCGTCAAGTGCGTGCCTCCGCCGACTTGACGTGCTGCGCTACCAGTGCCGAAAACTCTTCGGGCTCGTCGATCGGAACGATGTGACCGGCGTTGGGCAGCAGGCTCGCCGTCAAGTTCTCCGTGAACGGCGTGAGTTGCCGCGCGGTGACCTCGCCGACCGCGTCTCCGCCGATCGTGAGCACCGGAAGTGTGAACGCGTTCTGCGTCACCCACGAGGAGATCCAGCCCGCGTTCGCGGGCATCGCGCGGTAATGCTCGAAAGCGGCCCGCAAGGACTCCCGCCCGCAGTACGCCTCGACGATCCGGGCGGTCAGCGCCTCCGAGAGCCCGCGGCGGCTTCCGCCGTCGAGGAAGAACCGGATGTAGTGGTTCTCCCGTCCCGCCAGCAGGTCCTCGGCGAACCCGCCCGGCACCGAGTGGAGCCCGAACCACCAGGGCGCGCCGTTCGCCGTGAAGGACTCGGCGCCGGGCAGAGTGCCGATCATCGCCTCACTCAGCGTCAGGCTGGACACCCGGTGCGCATGGGCCGCGGCCAACGTGAACGCCGGTGCGGCGCCGAGGTCGATGCCGACGACGTGCGCCCGGTCGATGTCAAGCGCGTCGAGCACCCCGACCAGATCCCCGGCGAGCTCGGTCGCCAGGTAACCGCCAGCCGCTCGGTCGCTGTCTCCCAGACCGCGTAGATCCGGCGCGACGACACGAAGTCCGGCCGCCGTCAGCAGCGGCGCGACTTCGGACCAGATCGCCCGCGTGTGCGGAAAACCGTGCAGCAGCAGGACTGCGGGGCCCTCACCCGCCACCTCGACCGCGAGGCGGACGCCGTTCACCGAGATGTACCGCGCTCGGGCACCCGCCAGGTGGGCAGTCAACATCGTTCATCTCATCCATTCGGTTACCGTCAGATACCAGGCGAACTTAGGAGACCGGCCGTGGGCGTTCAAGAAGGCACTTCCCGGAACCCTGGTCACCCCGGGGTAACCCCCCACCGCGGTGACCTCTTCGATGCGGCCTGCCCCACCAGGCAGCTGCTCGACCGGGTCGGAACGAAATGGACGACAATGCTCGTCCTGACCCTCGACCAGACCGACGGCGAACTTCGTTTCACCGAACTCAAGCGAGCCATGACCGGGATTTCCCAGAAGATGCTGACGCAGACGTTGCGGTCACTCGAACGGGATGGCCTCGTCACCCGCCGGGTCGAGCCTTCCGTTCCGCCACGGGTGTTCTACGGGCTCACCATGCGTGGAAGGTCGTTGGCGCAACCCCTGTCACAATTGCGAGAGTGGGCCGAAATGCACATGCCAGAGGTTCAGCTCGATCAGAACGCATTCGACCGTGCGGCTCGACACCACCCGGCGCCGCAACCAGTACGGCACCAGTGAGCGCACCCGCGACATCTGCGACTCCCCAGCCCTGGCGATCGCTTCCCCGACGGACCCTGCTGATCGCAAGCGCTTCGAATCCTCCAGTGACTCTTACTGCCTGATTCGTATGGTTTCGACGTCGGCGGGTGGCAGCGCCGAACTGGGTGAGTACCGCACCCTGACGGCGTCACGACATGAGGCGCGCGACGATTACCTGACGACGCGCTGCCTTCCTCCGTGACGCAGGCGCATTCCGTCGTAGACGAGATCGGCGAGCAGTACGACGGCGCCGATGATCAGCAGATAGAACAGCCCGTGGGCGGCGAATCCGATGATTCCCAGAACGATGGCGACGAGAATCAGGAGGAGGAACAGACTCATCGGCCCTCCCGGAGCTTCGGTGGTTCAACGGCGGGCGAGGCGGCGCTCGCCGCCGACACCCTGGGAGTAGTCGAGTGCGTAGTGCGCGAACACCGTCGACTCGTCCGACGCCGGCAGTTCCCCGTCCGTGTCGATCGCCGGGGTCTTCTTCACCACGCTCTTGTCGTAGGCGAGCCTCAGGTAGGCCGGTCCCACCGTCGCGCCCTTGAGCGGTACGAAGACCAGGCGGCGCCGGGTCGGCAGGCCGACGGTCACCGTGGCGAAGAAGGGTTGGTCGGTCGTGATGTCCACATACACCGACTCCAACGTGCCGATCTTGTGGCCACCACTGTCGCGGGGCCGACGCCTTCCGGTTTCTTCGTCGGCCCCATCCGGCCTGCTGACACCCGCGAAGGGCGCCTCGGTGCTCGGGCCCCGGACCCGTGCTCGCCTTCGCCCTCGTCTATGCCCTCGGCACCAGCGCGTTCGTCCCCAAGCCGGCGCTGAGCGCGGCGGCCGGAGTCCTCTTCGGGGCCGCCCGGCGGTCTGCTCGTGGCGCTGCTCGTGAACACCGCCGGAGCCCTCCTCGGATACGGCGCCGGCCGCCTGCTGGGCAGTGACGCCCTGGACCTGCTAGCAACCGCAACCGCCATGTGAGGGCACTGAGCACACGCCTGGCCCACGGCCCCTTCGCACCCGCGGTCCTCTCGCCGGAGCTCTGGCCGTGCTGGGCGCTGTCTTCCTGATCAGAAGACGACGGCCGACAGTTCGACAAGTGCAGTTCACGGATCCGGACCACGGGAGCGATGGCGGCTCTCGTTCCTTCGACAAGCCCCCGTGTCATGAACGGGGAGCTTGCGTCTGGTCAGACTTGCTCGGTGGGGCGTATGAGCAGTTCGGCGACGGCCGTGTGGCGGGGTCGGGTGACGATGTAGCCGACAGCGTCGGCGATGTCCCGGCTCTGCAGCCGCTCGATGTCGCCGAGGTAGGCCTCGAGCTGCTGCTGGACGGGGGCCGGGTTGTGCGTGCGCAGCTCGGTGTCGACGCTGCCCGGTTCGACGACGGACACGCGGACGTGGCTGCGTGCCAGTTCTTGGCGCAGTGCCTCGCTGAAAGCGCCGACGCCGAATTTGGTGGCGCAGTACACGGCGGACATGGCGAAGGCGCTGCGACCGGCGAGTGAGCCGATGTTCACGATGTCGGCGACCCGGCGGTGCCCGTCGGCTGCCGCCTTGACCAGGTGGGGGGTGGCCGCGTGGGAGGCGTACATCAGGCCCATGAGGTTGATGTCGATCATGCGACGCCAGTCGTTCAGGTCCGCGCTTGGGGCGGGCCCGAGCAGCATGAGACCGGCATTGTTGACGAGGGTGTCCAGGCGCCCCAGCCCGTCGACGGTCCGTTCGACCGCTTCCGTGGCGGCCTGGGCGTCGGTGATGTCGGCGGGCACGACGAGGGCCTGTCCGCCGGCGGCGGTGATATCTGTCGCGAGTTCGGCGAGCCGGTCCTCGCGTCGGCCGACCAGGGCCACGGCGGCGCCTTCGCGGGCGAGCTCCAGGGCGGTGGCGTGGCCGATGCCGCTGGATGCTCCGGTGACCAGGGCGACGGTTCCTTCGAGACGAGGAGTCATGGAGTCAATGCCTTTCGGTGAGCGGAAGCCGATGCGATCCGCACGTGATGGGGGAGGACGGCCCCCTTCGAGGCGAGCCGTACAGGGGTGGGGGCCGTTCGAGGCCCGGCCGCGGGCACAATGAGGTGGTGAGCATTGCTGGGCAGAAGAGAACCGACGGCACGCAGGCAGAGACGAAGAGCGCCGGGCAGCCACCGCCCCGTGAGCGCCTGGTCCGGGCGGCGTCACGGCTGTTCTATTACGAGGGAGTCCGGGCGATCGGGGTGGAGCGGCTGATCGCGGATGCCGGGGTGACGAAGGCGACCTTCTACCGGCACTTCGCATCCAAGGACGACCTGGTCGTGGCCTATCTGGAGACGAAGGACGCCTACTATCGGGCTTTGGCCGAGCCGTTGGCCGCCGCCCATCCGCCCGCCGAGGCGATCGACCTGATCTTCGACGCGATCGCCGAGCACGCCCGCGAGCGCGGTTTTCGAGGATCACCGTTCACGAACGCGGCTGCTGAATACCCGGACGCGGATCACCCGGTGCGTGCCCTGGTGGCGTCCCACCGCACGTGGGCCCGCACGCTCTTCCAGGAACTGCTCACGCGGTCCGGCCACGCCGATCCGGACTCGGCGGCCGGTGCACTACTCATGCTGTACGACGGGGCGATGGCGGCCGGCTACCTGGATGACTCCGCGGCTGCCCACAAGACCTTGCTTGACGCAGTCCGACTGATCCGCTCCGGCGGCTGAGTCCAGGCCCGCCGAGTAACAGCAGTGCCTGTGGGGCCGGTCTCGGCCTCTTCGGGGACGGGTGGCGGTTGCCGCATTGTCAGTCTCTCTTCGACATGGGTGGCAGGCGGTGGGACCGGTCGGCAGGCCAGTTCCTAAGTAGGAAGACCGGTCGTTCTACCTCGAAGATAGTCCTGCCGCCGCCCAGGCGCCACTCACTCGTTCGTGGCGCCCCTCACACGGCGGCGGCCAGCCGGCCAAGCCCATGGACATTGGCGAGCACGGCGCGTGGCATGACGTGACTCAGCGTCCGTATCGATGCGCTGTCGGCCGGAGGCCGTGCAGAGAAACGGCACTCACACGTGCCCGTCGATGCTGCTGTGCCTGCCGCTCTGCCCGCTGCGACCCGATGGGTTCTGCACAGCCCACGCCACGAACACTCGGTTCGCAAAGGAACAGCCTTTCGCAGTGCCGTTCGTCCGGATCGGCCAAGGCTCACGAGCGCCGCCGCACCCCGCCGGTTCCTGCGTCGGGGGCGACGGGGCAGGGGAGTCCGACTGCCGAAGGGGCCATAAGGGCCACCCGAGCAGGTAGCCGCCAGTTCAAAAGGGCGGAGCTCGCCGTACCCGAGTACCGGGAGTTCCTGGACGCCCTCCAGGATCTCCCGGAGGTCGGCACCGGCGGGCCGGTCGGCTTCTGCAGCCACTGCGGCGCCGCCATGGACTGAAGCAAAGGAGAGCGGTACGTCAGGTGTTTTGGGGTACACGGCTCCGCATGGCACCGAAGATCGAACGCATTCAGTTCCTGCGGGCCGTGCGGCAGCTGCACCGTGTCCGCTCCTTCTACGCTGTGGGTGTCCTGTTGTGGGCGGCGTCTTCTGCCTGGACCGGCTGGCAGGAGCCCGGGAGCCGGCAGATGTGGGTGTCCGTCCTCCTCCTGACTGTCTTCACCGGTCTCCTCGTCACCGCGGGCCTGTCCCTGCGGCGTCTCGCAGCTCCCGCGACGGACCGGCCCGCGCATCACGCCGCCCCGCGCAAGACGGCAAGCGCCCGCCACGCCCACGCCTGAGCAAGCGCCAGCCCGCCGTGCATGAGCCGGCAGGCTCCTGCAGGGTGGGGCATGCGGCTCCGGAAGATGCCGCCTCACGTCTACGGGGGCGGCCAGCGGGCATACGGGCTTCACTTCCTATGAGAGAGGGGCTCGTCATGCTCGGCGTAGTCGCGGCAGTGCTGTTCTTCATCGCGTTCCTCATCAACGCGGCCGAGATCAGCACGAATCACACGTTCTCGTCAGTCAACGTCATGCTCCTGGGGCTGACTGCACTGGCCCTGCATGTTGCGGGAATCGGCAGCACCTGGTCCCGGAGACGCTGACCCGGCATCAAGTCCCAAAAACGCCGGCCGAAGAGAGCTGCTTCGCCTGTCACGCCAGTGATCTGAGCGCGGTGGCTGGTCCGCCCTCGCGTGTCGCGCCATGCAGGGTGGCCTCACCGGCGCGGGGTGAGCAGCTCGGTAGCTCGCTGGGCTCATGACCCAGAGGTCGCAGGTTCAAATCCTGTCCCGCTACCAGGAGAAGGGGCCCGCTGCAGCGGGCCCCTTCTCCGTCCCCGAGCGATCAGCTGGTCTGCACCGGGCAGCCGTCACGGACAGCACGGTGACGAGGGCGAAGGCATCGCCGCCGATCTGGTCTGCCAGCACTGGCGACCCACCGGGGCGGCGCTGCGAGATGCGGGCGTGCGTTGACGGAAGGCGTCTCCGTACGGCGACGGTCTTGCTGGGCGGATCGGTCTTGTGCGCGGTGCCGGCCGTTATAAGTGCTTGGCCACCGCTCGAAGCCCGCGCCGGAAGTCGGCTCGTGCTGGTCCTCGACCAGGCCCTGTGTTTCGGATCTCGGCGGTTCACCGGATGGGGCGGCAACCAGCTCTTCGCGAAGACCTCTGCGTTGTCGCAGCGAAGCTGCTGGGTGGCAACCTCTACCGGGAACCTTGGAACTGACGCTCGTCAGATGGTTCCTCCGGGATCAGCGAGCGGACCAGATGAAGATGCCGGCGATGTGAAGGCCGGCGCGGAAGACGACGGCGGTCTTCTCACGGCGGATTGCCAGGCCGCGCCAATTCTTCAGGCGGTTGATGCAGCGTTGGACGGTTGGCTTCGTTCATTTCAAACAGCAGCGACAGTTCGTCCGTTCGGGCAGCAGTTGGTGATGGGTAGGCTCATGGCTCTCAACGAGACATAGCGGCAGCAGTATGCTGACCTGCGCTCGTGAGAGCGGGGGCGTGGCGCTGACAGGTGGCGATCAGTGGGTCTTGTCAGCGAGCCGGGGGAGTGAGGGCGGTGCGGTCGAAGGGGCCACCGTGTGAGGCGGCGTACGTGACGGCGTCGTTGACGGAGTTGAGGGCGAACGACCGGACCCGTTCCGGGGCGAGGTCCAGGGTGCCCGAGGCGATCAACCGGATGATGCCGACGTTCGCAGTACGCGGGTACATCCACTGGCCGCGCACCGTGATCGAGTTGCGCATGATCCATGGGTAGGGGAGTGCGAGGTCGTCGCCACCGAGCATGCCGACGCCGCCCATGAGAACGACGCGGCCGTATTCGCGCACGGTCATGGCTGCCGTGCGCGCTGCCGAGCTGGGTGCGCTCGGCGGTAGCAGGTCGATCACCATGTCGATCGGGCCGTCGGCCGCCGCGGACATCGCCGCGCGGTCGCCGGCCTCGTCCCCGGTGAGCGGGACCGGGCGCACGAGCGGACCGAACCGGTCGGCGAGGAGGTCGAGCGCGGCCTGGTTGCGGCCTGGGGCGACCACGCGGCCCGCCCCCATGGCGAGCGCGACCGCGACCGCACTGCTGCCGAGATTGCCGGTGGCCCCGTTGACGAGCAGCGTCTCACCGGCTGCGAGCCCGCCGGCCAGCAGCCCGCCGTAAGGGATGACGTGCACGCCGAGCGCGGCCCAGCGGGCCGGGTCGTCGCCCGCCGCTGCGGGGAGCGGGAAGACGTTCTCCGTCGGGACCCGCATGAGCTCGGCGAACGATCCGTCGTGCAAGTGCCGGGCGAGGCGTGCGCCGCCCTCGCCGCGGGAGCTCCAGCCCTGGAGCGTGATGTCGGGCGTCAGGGCGTCGTCCCGCGAGCGCACTGTGGAGTCGCACCACACCAGGTCGCCGGGGCGCAGTCGGGTGGCGTCCGGGCCCATGTGGACGATCCGTCCCACGCCGCCGGTCCCTGGCACGACGGGAGGGACCAGGGGGTAGTTCCGCTCGCCGCTGAAGACCTCGGCCGCGTAGGGCGCCACGCCGGCGGCGAGGACCTCGACCACCACCTCGCCGCCGCCGGCCTCGGGGTCGGGAACCTCCCGCACCGTGAGCGGGGCACCGAACTGCGTCAGAAGTGCTGCTCGCACGTGATGACCTCCGTGTTCGTCCGTGTTCGTCGAGATCGACACTAGAAACCCGGCGAGCATGCGGGAAGCGACGATCAAGCATCTCTGGTATGCGTATGCCGCATGGACATCTCCAGCACAGGCCTACGGGTCCTGCGACAGATCGCCGAGTCCGGCAGCTTCACCGCAGCAGCCACCCGGCTCGGCTACACCCAGTCGGCGGTCTCACGTCAGGCCGCCTCCCTCGAACGAAGCGCGGGAGCCGCCCTGTTCGAACGCCGCCCCGACGGTGTGCGGCTCACCTCGGCGGGTCTGACTCTGTTGCGCCACGCTCGCACGATCCTCGACTGTCTGACGGCGGCCGAGCGCGACCTCACCGGCACCGTGCCGCGGACCGAACTGGTGCGACTCGGGCTGTTCCTGAGCGCGGGCGCGGCCATCCTGCCCGTCTCACTCACCCACCTCGCGGCGACCGACCCGCAGATCACGGTCACGACTACCGAGGGCACCACGCCCTCCCTGATCCGGGCACTGCGCGCGGGCTCGATCGACCTCGCCGTGCTGACGTCCCGCCCGCCCCACCGGCCTTTGGACGGCGAGTCGCCGCGCCTGCACGTCGAGACCGTTGCGGACACCGAACTGTTCGTGGCGGCGGCTTCGACCGGAGAGTTCGCCGGCCGCACCGCGGTCCACGTCGACGAACTGGTCGACGCCCCGTGGATCGCCGCCCCGGCGTCGAACGCTGAGCCACTGCTCGGTGTCTGGCCCGGCCTGCCCGCACGGCCGCACATCGTCCACTGCGCGCGCGACTGGCTGACGAAGCTTCAGCTGGTCGCCGGTGGCTTCGGGGTGACAACGGTGCCCTCGCGGCTCTCGCCGGTGCTGCCGCCCGGAGTGAGCCTCCTGCACGTCGAAGGAGCACCTCCCGAGATCCGCCGGGTTCTCGTGGCGCGCCTCCCCGGCCGCCCCACCCCGGCGATCACGGCCGTCTCCCGAGCAATTGCCTCGACCACCTGACACGTGCCGCCGAGGCCGTCACATTCGGTGCCGTAGCCCGCCGAAGGCGCACACCATCACCTGTCCCTCGGCATGGGCCATGGCCTTTTCAGCAGCAACACCCCGCTGCTGCCCGGGCAAGTACCCCCGCGACGTCGAAACTCGTGAACATAGCCAGGCCGTGGATCTGGGGGCCTCCCAGACCCGTGAACGACTGACTTCAATACTCGGGCTCTGGCCCACTTCGTGTGGTCGCGTACGCAGCGTGACTGTCGATCTTCTTGGGAAGGTGGCTGAGATAGCCCGAAAATCGCCCGGCCCGGTGGGCTGCGTGGCCGACAGTGCTGGCCCGTGAACGAAGTACGGCCGCAGCTCGAAGAGTTGTCGTTCTCCTCACTGGAGAGCGTGTTGGTGGAGTCGGTCGAGGCGACCGACACGGTCATCCGGGTCGAGGCCCTGAGCACTGCCCGGCAGGCGACTTGCCCGGGCTGCGGGTGGCCTGTCGGGGCGAGTGCAGGGCTCCTATCTGCGATTTCCTCATGATCTGCCGACGGCAGGCAAGTCTGGCGTGGTGGCATTGAGGGTGCGCCGGTTCGTCTGCGCGGAGGGTTCCTGTCCGCGCAAGACTCATCGCCGGCCTCACGCTTCCCTGGAACTCCGGAGTCGTGGAAGGCCACGTCAACCGGTTGATGCTCGAGCGTCAGATGTTCGGCCGCGCAGGATTTGAACTCCTCCGCAAACGAGTCCTGCTGGTGTGACCGAGAGTCACACGACCGCACAAGTGGGCCAGAGCCCGCAGTCACGCACCTAACCACGGACCAGAAGCCGAACCGCGCGTCACGTTACAGCGGGGCAAAGGTTCTCTGATGAGGCACTGCTGGAGCAGCGGCTGGAGGACATCACTGCGGAGCGCCACCGTCAGATGCCTCAGCGGATCGGACAGGACGCGGAGGCGGTCGCAGAGGCGTGCGCAGTACGCAGGAATGCGCGGGCTCGGGCGAACGCGGCTGCCACCGATCAGAAGGGGGCGGACGAGGTGCTGCATCTGGCGCCGGTCGGCTGGTATGCCGGCTGGTTCGTGTCCCGGGTGCCGGGGAAGGTCGACATGGACCGTGACGGCATCGCTGCGCGGTTCGCGGCGTGGGGGGGAGGGGGAGGTGCCAATGAAGCGGTACCAGGACCGGCTGCGGGTAGAGACACGCGAGGAGTTCGAGGCGCGTCTGAAGCGGGAGACCGCGAAGGAGCTGCACGGGCCTCCCGTGGCCGCGTAATCCCCCCGCATAAAACACGAGAGCCCCCGTCCTCCTGGTCGCGGAGGCGGAGGCGCTGCGGTGTGCGAGGTCTGGCAGCGTCAGGTCTGGCACTGCGAGGTCGCCGCACTGGACCAGTTCGACCAGGCGCCCCCCGCCGGCCTCACGTGGACGCGGATCGTGATTTTGACCGGGCCACAGATGCGGGTGGAGGTAGCGATGGCGATCGGGCCGACCGTGGAACGCCGCTGCACGATGGTCCGGCCGCTGCCCATTTTCATCCAGTCGTCGCCGTCCCCCTGCACGTGGAGGTACGCCTCGTACTCGACCCATGAGGTGTGGGAGCGAGAGTTGGTGATGAGGGCGTGGGCGGTGATGTCGCGCCAGAAGATCTTCCCGTCCTTCCAGCGTTCGGCGGAAATACAGCCCCGGGCGCCGATGTTCTGCGTCGAGACCCCGCCGCCGCAGGCGACGGCAGCGGCGTGGGCCTGGGCGGGGAAGGCGAGCGCGGCCGCGGCGGCTGCCGCGACGAGGGTTCCCGTACGTTTCACGGTCCGGGCAGTTTTCGTCATGGGGGAACCGTATCCGCTCGTTCAGTCGCCCGCCCCGGTATCCGGCACAGTCACGGTCTGGTCCTGGACGTCTTCGGCCACGGTGGCACCGACCAGGCCGAGACCGAGCAGGTTAGCGGCGACGAGCAGTAACGCGCCGGCCGCTTCTGTGCACCCCGACAGGGTGGGGCTGGAGCCGGACCGGAGCGCCCCCGCGCCGCGAGAGATCGAGCCGGAACCTCCGCCGCGTAGGGAACGGCGCTGGTCACTCCTCGGTCGCTGATCCCGATACCCGCATATTCCTCGTCTGTTCGTGCTGCACACCGCAATCGCCTGGGAATACCTGCCGCAGGAACTCGGCTTCGGATCCGACAGGGAGTGACCGCACCACAAGAAGTGGACCAGAGCCCTCTCGGGTTCTGGCACAAGTTCTGTGACGCGGCCACGCTGAGTGACGGCCGGGCTTCCGCGGACAGTAGGCGAAGTCGCCCGAAAATGAGCCGTGACCAGGACGGTTGGGATGACAGTTCGGGGCCGTGGAAGAGATCGCGCTCCGGTTGCAAGGGCTGTTGTTCGCGTCGATCGCGGACGTCGCGGTGCTGTCGGTGGACGTGAGCATCGCGATAGTGCGGGTCGACATGGAATGCACTGCGAACGGTGCGGCTTGCCCTGTGTGCGGGGTCTGGTCGAACCGGGTTCATGGCTCCTATCTGTGGTTTCCCGCTGATGTGCCCAGCGCCGGACGAAGCGTTGTCCTCCAGCTGAAGGTCCGCCGGTTCGCCTGCGGCAACTCGGAGTGCGCACGCCGGACTTTCGTCGAGCAGATACCCGGCCTGATGCATCGACACGGTCAGCGGACCGAGCGGCTGCGTGCGACGCTGGCCTCGGTCGGTCTCGCCCTGGCGGGCCGTGCCGGCGCTCGCCTGAGCTCCGCGCTCGGGGTCTGCGTCAGCCGTAGCACCGTCCTGCGCCTGGTCGATGCTCTTCCCGAGCCGGAAGTGCCCGCCCCGCGTATGGTCGGCGTTGACGAGTACGCCACCCGTAAGGGCCGCCAGTACGGCACCGTTCTCGTCGACGTCGAAACCCGCCGCCCTGTCGACCTGCTGCCCGACCGCGAGGCATCGAGCCTGGCGGCCTGGCTCGCCGATCGGCCCGGCGTCGAGGTCGTATGCCGGGACCGGGCGCCGTTCTTCGCCGAGGGCGCCACCACCGGTGCACCGCAGGCCGTCCAGGTCGCGGACCGGTGGTATCTCTGGCACAACCTCAGCGAGGCCACCGAGCGGAGCGTCGCCCAGCACCGTCGCTGCCTCCGCGCTCTGGCCCCACGGCTCCTGAACCTGGACCCGATCCCGAGGCTGTTCCGGCCGCGGCCTCGTCCGGTTCTCCCTGGGCGCGCGGACACCGATGCGCCGACCGGACCCGGGCTCGGCATGCTGCCGTTCACGCACTGCTGACGGTGGGACACAGCCGGCGCTCGGTGCAGCGGCAGCTCGGGATGACCTACCGCACCGTCAAGCAGTCCGCCGACGCCGCGACGTCGGAAGAGCTGTTCACCGGTCAGTGGCAGAACCGGCCCTCTGTCCTCAACGACTACAAGCCCTACCTGGACGACCGCTGGAACGAGGGCTGCAGCACCTGGAAGCTGTGGGAGGAGATCATGCCACTCGGCTACAAAGGCAGCTACCACCGCGTTCGCGCCTACCTGCACGACAAGCGCATCCCACCGCGGCCGGTGACCGCCCGGCCGCCCTCGCCCCGGACCGTCGCCGGATGGATCCTCCGCCGTCCGGACGCCCTCACCGCGACCGAGCAACTCCAGCTCAAGGCCGTCCGGGCACACTGCTCCGAACTCGACGCCCTCACCGGCCACGTCCGCTCCTTCGCGACCCTGCTCACCGAGCGTCGGGGCGAGCGCGTGCCCGCGTGGCTCGACGCCGTCCGGCGGGACGACCTGCCCAGCCTCCACACCCTCGCGGCGGGCATCGACCACGACCGCGACGCGGTTATCGCCGGCCTGACTCTGCCCTGGAGCTCGGGCGTCGTCGAAGGGCATGTCAACCGGATCAAGATGCTCAAGCGCCAGATGTTCGGCCGTGCAGGCTTCGCCCTCCTGCGGAAGCGCGTCCTCATGTCCTGATCATCGACGACGGGAGCAACTTGATGGCAGCGGCGGCGGCAGATGTGCAAGCCTTCCCCTTCCAGATACCGACGGAGAAAACCTTGATGACCAGCGACGACGCCCTCGATCAGTTCAGACACATCGCGCGTGAGAGGGCATTTGGCAGGCATGTCGGGTCGGACAGGCTCATTCAGGCAGGTCTGGACGCGCTGACTGCTGGGGTCGAGAGCCCGTCCGTGGCCATGCTGGCTGGACTCCTCCGGAGCGAAGAGCCCGACGCGCCGGAGCTCTTCGACCAAGTACTGGAGGAGCTGGGACTGCTCTTCCACCCGCCCGCAGACCGCCGGGCCGCAAAGTGGGCGATGGCTTACTGGACCGCCGGTCAGATCGCCGACGGATCACTAGATCCCACCGCCGGCACCCACCTCATCTGGGCAGACATCGCCCATGACCTCGGCTACCCCGAAGAGCTAGAACCCCTTGTGCACTGCGCGCACAACCTAGACGGCTGGGAGGAGAGCTGGGGAGTCTCCGTTGAGGAACTCAACGGGGAAGCGGTTGAGGCAGCGAAGCAGTTCCTTAGAGGTCATCTCATTTGGCACCATAGTCACTTGGAAAAACCAAGCGGCAAGGCTACGCTGCCGCTCCATGATCGCTAGCCGTAAGAACGGGTACGAACTCTCTACAGACCCGGATCGCCTCGACGTGGAGCTGGTGCACCGATGGCTATCGACGGACGCGTTCTGGGCGCTGGGGCGTACGCGGGAGACTGTCGAAGAGTCGATGCGCGGCTCACTGAACTTCGCCATCTACGACGACAGCGGTGACCAGGCTGCCTACGCTCGAGTGGTCACCGACCGTGCAACCTTTGCTTGGCTCTGTGATGTCTACGTCGCCCCTTCCCACCGCGGTAAGGGACTCGGGACCTGGCTTGCGGCAGCGGTACGCGACCACCTTGCCCCCTACCGGCTCAAACGGGTCCTCCTGTCGACTCTTGACGCGCACGAGGTTTACGCGAAGGCTGGCTTCGTCCCAGTACTGAACCCCGAGAACTTCATGATTTTGCCGGCCGAGGGGTGAGCCGAGGAGGCAGTCTGCGGTAGCAGATGAGGGTGCAGGCGATGCTGGTGAAGGCCAGGAAGTGGTCAGCCTTGCGTTCGTAGCGGCGGTGTAGTCGGCGGCAGCCGGCGAGCCAGGCCATGGTGCGTTCGATCGTCCAACGGTGTCGTCCGAGTCGCTGCGAGGTCTCGACGCCCTTGCGGGCGATGCGGTGCCGAATGCCCCGGTGAGATAACCGTCGTCGCAGGTGGGTGTAGTCACAGCCCTTGTCTGCGTGGAGTTTGCCGGGCTTGCGCCGCCAGGGGACCTCGCCGGGAGCGGACCGGCGGTATGCCCTTCACGAGCGGGATCAGGCGTGGCCGTCGTGGACGTTGGCGCCCGAGATTCCGACGGACAGGGGCAGCCCGGTCCGTTCGGTGATCAGGTGGGTCTTCGAGCCGTGTTTGCCTCGATCTACAGGATTCGGACCTGTCAGGTCCCCTTTTTCAGGGCCCGCATGTTCACCGAGTCGATCGCGCACCTCGACCAGTCCAAGTCGCAGCGCGAGCCCAGTTCGTCGAGGACCAGGCGATGCAGCTTTGCCCACACCCGGGCCTTCGTCCACTCGCTGAACCTCCGGTGGGCGGTTGCCCCGGACGGGACGAACGACGCTGAGGGCGGCTCCGGCCTGGGCGTCCTCCGTCGGATGGTCGAGCGCACCCTCGCCTGGTTGCACGGCTTCAGCCGCCTGCGGATCCGATGGGAGCGACGTGACGACATCCACGAAGCCTTCCTCGGCCTCGCCACCTGCCTGATCACCCACCGCCACGTCCGACGCCTTTGTCAGGAGCTCTTAACGCAGCCGTGGGTCCATCTCCAGTAGCTGTTGGTCGGTGCGGTAGATGCCGCCGGCGAAGTGTTCGATCGCCGAGCGTAGGCGCATGGGATCGGCACCGTAGGTACCCAGCATTCCCGCGGTGACGTAGCGTCGGTCCGGGAGACGTCGGTTGAGCCTCTCGTGGAACCCTGGCGGCCGCGGAGCGTCTGCCTTCAGCCGGACGATGAGCACGTTGGGGACCAGTACAGTCCCCGGCGCCCTGCGCAGCACGCCCACGCACTCGACGTCCCTCCATGGCACGTGAGCCGAATGCGTCCCACGCTCGATGCCCAGCCCGTTCCCGTTCACGACAAGGCCGTAGTGGACGCCTCTTCGAAGGGAGAGCAGGAGGCCGATCAGACCGACGAAGAGGGTTGCACCGCCGCCCCAGATCAAGAGCACGCGCCACCCACCGAAGAGCGCCATCACCGCAATGGAGACGGCAAGCGTCAGAAATACCTGGATGGTGTCACGGCGGCGGTTGGCCGGTGGGTCGGGCGGGGGCTGACGGAAACGGATCTCTCCCTCGCTGCCGGTCGGCGGCCCCGGGTGCGGCTGGACGGGGCCCCGGGCGAGGGCGAGGTCCCCGGCAGCGTTGACGGAGCGCTTTTGCGGCCGCGGCAGCCCTGCACCCTGCAGCACGGTGTCGATGTGCTGGTGGATGTCGTCCAGGGTGAGCGGCTGCGGCTGATTCAGTGCATCCAGCAGGGCGGCGGTGAAGGCGGTGTGGCGCTGTCCTGGCGGTGCGTGGGAGGGTGCGGTGGCCGTGGTGGAAGTGAGGGTGTAGGTGCCGCTCACGTCGAGTTGGGCCGTCAGCAGGCTGCCCGTTTCGGTCATGGCGGCCACCGCGCGGCCGGAGAAGCAGCAGTCCAGCACCAGGACCCGCAGGCGTGCCCGGGCCCGGCCGAGGTAGCGCTTGACCAGGTCGGCCGGGACACCGGTGAAGCCGACATGACCGGGGTCCGTGGACGACAGCGCGAGGTGGAGCAGCCCGTCCTCGTCCAGCAGCCCGTGACCGGTGTAGTAGACGAGCAGCAGGTCCTCGGCCTCGCGTGCCGCTTGGGCAAGTGCCATACCGACGCTGCGGTGATCGGCCGGATCGGCCAGCACACGGCAGTGTTCCGGCAACAGAATGCCGTGCGTCTCATGCGTGAGCGCGGAGCGAAGGTCCGCGAGGTTGGACTTCACGGCGGGAATCGCGGGCAGATCGATGGCGTCGAATTCGCTGCACCCGATGAGGACTACCCGGGAAGCGGCACCGTCGGGGAAGCGCGGCGCGCTCTGCCTCACTCCGCCCCGCCTTCCAGCAGCCGCCCGACAGCACCGAGCACCGCCTGCGGATCACTGGTCCGGCGGACCTCGACGGTGACCTCCCGCCCATCGCTGCGGCTCAGTCGCACGGTGACGTCCGCACGGCGTTGCACGAGCCAGGTCGACAAAGACCTGGCCAGCACCGCTCCCGCTCCACCGGAGCCCAGCGCCACCGCCAGCACGTCCAGCGCGGCCCCCATGTGCCCCGGCTGCGGCGTCCGGCCCAGCAGCTCCACCCGGCCGCGCAGTGCCTCTTCCGCAGCCAGCCAATCCCGCAGTGACACCAGATGCGTCTCTGCTTCCGCACCCGGCTCGGCCGATACCCGCAACCTCAAGGTGCAGCGTGCAGATGGCGTTTCATTCTCCCCGTATTGCTCCATGAGGCCATCGTGCCAACAACAGCGGCTGAACACCCCAGACATCTCAGATCGGTTGGCGCCGGTGATGCGGTGCATCCCGCCCATCATCGAGCCCGCTGGCCAGCCGCTGGGTATCCACGGCCGACGGGCGACTCCGAAGCGGAGTCGGGGTCGCGGCGCTGCAACTCCTCACGGAGCCGGGTGAGTGCCCGTGCAGCGTGTTCTTGACCGTTCCGGGCGCCATGCCGAGAGCGGCGGCGGTCCACGGGGCTCGGACCTGTGTGTTCGCCCCCCTTTTTCGCCCTGCCGTGGGCGGTGTCGATAACAACACGGGTGACATCGATGAGGCCGGCGTCGTCGAGTCGTTGCAGGACCGCCTCGTGCAGGCGGCCCCACACGCCGGCTCTGGACCAGATCAGGAACCGGCGGTGGGCCGTGGAGTTCGTAATGCCGAAGCAGGGCGGCAGCGCGCCAGGCACGGCCGCTGACCAGCACATCGATGATTGCCGCGAACAGCGTGTCATCAGACGTGTCCTGCGTCCCACCACCCTGCGGTCGAAGCCTCGACGGCGGGATCAGCGGCTTCGCGATCTCCCACAGCCCATCCGGAACAATCCAACTCCACGTACCCCGCCCCATACGCAGCCCAACGACCGCCTCACCACACAGGACGCGGTCTAAGGTGGCGGCAGGAAAGGACGGGACTCATCCGACGTTGCTGCAGGCGAGCAGGTGCTGCACCGTGAGTGGCTCGTCGTGTCGGGCAACTTCCTGCCTTTGGAACAGTAGGCGCACGACGATTTCGCCGTAATGGCGACACAGACCCACCAGGGCGTCCCAGGTGGCCAGGCAGTCGCCGAGAGCACTGTGCGCGGCGAGGTTGCCGGGCGAGTACAAGTCGGCAAGGTCGGACAGGGCGTGATTGTCGCTGTGATAGCGGATCTGCTGACTGATCCGCATCGGGTCCACGACTTGTACCGGCCGGCGAAGGCGGTCGGCAAGACGGGGAAGGCCATGACGGCGGCATTCCGCGTCCAGCAAGGGCAAGTCGTAGACCCTGTTGAAGATCACCAGTGTGGCGCCATCGCTGATCTCTTTAGCGAGGATGCCGGTCAGTTCATCGATGGCGTCACGTGGGCTCACACCGTCATTACGGGCCATCGTGTCGTCGATGCCGTGGACGTCGTAGGCGCCTTCAGGGATTGGCACGCCCGGATCGATCAGGACGCTGCCCCAGGCAAGAGCACGGTGGTCGGCCACCAGCCAGGCGGCCTCCACGATGCGGGCCGTCTCGGGGTCCAACCCGGTCGTTTCCAGATCGAACACCACAATTCGTCCGCCAGGAAGCGAACTAGAGGCATGGCGCCTCTCTGCTGTCGCCTCCTGCAGGTGCTTCTCAACCGCGCGCCGGTCCGCGGCACGGGCCATTCGGCACAGAGCGTGGGCTACCTCCCCGGGCGTGCTGGCGCGAGGAAGCCGAAGAAACTCTCCTTGTTCGTCTGCCAGCCCTCCCGGAGATGAGATGAACAGGGACCAACTGTCATCAGGGCCGGACAGCAGCCCGATGGTGACTGCGTAGCGCTCCTCCTCACCCAACGACAGCAGCAACCACTCCCCAAAGCCCGTAGTCTCACCCGGTCGTAGAAACTCCTCCCAGGAGCAGGCGTCACGAGCCAGATCACGTTGACGCGACTCTTCTTGATAGCTGTCGGCCAGTCCCGGCCCTGTCGAGTGCCCACCCCACCCGACCGGCAACGCCTCGATCAAGGCGTCAAGGAAAGGCTCTGGGGCGCGAGAGTCGAAGAACATGGTCCTGTCCTGAGGCGGAGGGCCCAGGGCCCGGCTGGTCGAGTGCAGATCGAATGATCGTCGAACCATCGGTAGTACCGCCAGTCAAGCGCGGACAGGCCACCCCAGATGAGTGCGCAGCCGCAGGAGAGCAAAGTCAGGACATCAGGACCGACGTCGTCAAACTCCTCGACTGGTACATCCTGCGGGAACCGGACCGGACGCCGGTGCTCATCGCCGAGATCTGCCTGAATGCCCGCCTCCGACTCGGGCTTGAGCCCAGGGACGCCGTCACCAACAGAACCCGGTCCTCTAGCGGGAGGCGCCAAGGCCAGCCTCGCTGAACGGCATCAGCCCCTTGAAGGCGAACGGTTGTGACCAACTTGCTGAAGCTGTGCGGGCGCAACCTGGTAAAAGGGGCTAACCAGGACGGTTGCGACGCCGTGGTCACTCCAGCCACACCGAGATCATCCCAGCACGGTCACAGGTGGGGCTCCGGTCCACGACTCACTCCCTCGTAGTCCTGCCAACGGCTCAGAGCACGTCACACCCTACGTCCGGAGCGGCATGCGATGAGTGCCCGTTCGCGACCACATACGAGGGAGCGGCTGGATCCTTCTACGACCCTCGCCAGGGTCCACTCAACTTCGGCGTCATGCCAGTCTCGAAGGAGAGCAACGAGCTGCTGGAAACCTGATCCTGCAGCTCATTGCGCGGGAAGCCCGCGCCGCACACGCTGATGAAGCCTGGTAGGCGCCGCGAATGGTCGGGTGATGTGAGGGCTATGCGATCGTGACACGGGCCGCCGGGCTTCCGTAAACCGCGTAAGCCAGCCAGGTGGGGTCGCCACCGTGGTTTCGGATGGCGCGGCGCGCCTTCATCGAGGCTTCGCCGAGCGGGAGGTGCTCGCGAACCAAGTGATGATAGAACGTGTCGGCAAACATCAGCGCAGAGTCGGAACGCACGGGCCACAAGGTGCCGACAAACGCTCCCGCGCCTGCTCTAAGGAACTGCGGTGCCCAGCCCAGACTGGACGAGTACCAGTTGATCTCTCCAGCGCTGCGGCAGGCATTGAAGAACACCAGCGGCCGTGTGTCCCGCAAAGCCCCGGTACGTCGGGCGTATGCCAGATCTATAGGATCGAAGCCGCCATCCTCCATGGCGACCCGTGAGCCTCGCTCTGTGAAGGTGTTGTGGCAGGCGAAGTGCAGTAGGCCTGCCATTCCTGCATTCACGAGGTCTTGGACCTGGCTACGCCTGGTGAGCGTGCCAACGTCGGTGATGGTCGAGTCGAATTTCGCACGCAGTGCGGCGACCTCCTGGGCCGCTTCAGGAGGTGAGCCAGGTGGGATTACGAACGCCACCTTGGGAATGGGCAGCTCGCGCACCCGGCTTTGGCCGAAGACGCGCCGCACGATCGGCAGCCATTCAGCCAGGAAACCGTCGCCTTCTTGCGCGCCGTCTATGGGATAGAGGAGCTCCCAGGGCACGACGTCATGTTCGCCGAGCACGGTAAATGCACGGATGCGGTCAGCTTCTTCCCAGAATTGCCGACGCACCGCTTCGGGAACGGCATCTGCCCATAACGACACTCCGAGGTTGCGAAGTCGTTCTCGAGCCTGTCGCCCGTCGATCTGGTGAGCCGCTGCGGCACTGCTCCGCAACTCCTGGTAGATATAGCCGGTGATGCGCTCCGGGTCCCCGGCACGAAGCCGGAATGTCTCGGGAGCATAGCTAGTCTCCCCAAGCAACTGAAAGCTATACGCGCCGTCTTCCGTTTTGAGGACCTGGAGCGTCACCTCTCCCGGGTCGAAAGCGAGCGAATTCAGTGGCGAGCTGTGAGCTGGTCCATCCCGAGTTGGCACGTCGGCTTCAACTGAAATTTGCGTCCGTAGCTCCCCGAGAAAAGACCCGCCACAGAAAACCCGTACGGTAACGGTATGAAGCCCTGTTATCGTCGTCCGCAGACCAAATCGTACGACGTCGGAGTCACAGCCAGGCACTATGGTCAGCTCCTGCTGGAGATCTCCAAGCGCGAGAAGCCCAGGTGCATGGACTGTGATCAGGAGCCGCATCCCTTGCGCAGGCACGGCAAATCCACGCAGCGCTACGCCGACATCTCCGCGCTCTTGAATGATCTGTACCTGCAGTGGTACTTCCCTGCCCGGGGGAGCCTGCTCTGCCAATTCAGCGACGAGCCGCCTCGACTCCATGGTTCCGTGGCCAGCGGACGGTGAGGAACCGGGATAGATCGGGGCAACACCCTGTCGAAGCGGCGGTGAAACAGGGGAGGCACCAGCAAAGCGTTGATCGAGAATATCGCTGACCGCACGCAAGGCTGATTGTTTCGAGGCATCCAGTTCGTGACTCTCAGCTGTATCACCGATCAGGGACTGAAGCGCGGTTTCCAAGCGTGCCTGCACGAAGCGAATCTGATCGTCGCTCATACTGTCCATGACGAGCCTGGAGTCTTCCGGATGAGCGGCCAGATGCAGAGCCCAAGCATGCACCCCGCCATTCTCCAGATAATACTGGTAGAACTCGATCTTCAGCTGCTCCAGGGGCAGCTGTTGCTGCGCGGCCAGCTCGTGCTGCTCCCGGACGAAAGCTAATGCCTCCTGGTGCTGGATGGTCTGGAGCCGACGCTGGTGGTCGATGTTCTCCTGGTCGCGCTTCAGGCGCAGTGTCCAGGTCACCTGCAATCCCGCGGCCGAGCCGAGCGGCTGCCACGTGGTCTTCTCCTGCAGCAGCGCGTGCTCAGCCTGCGCGCTGGCAGCGATAGCGAAGCGCCGGGTCACCCGCCGGGCCGCCTGCTGCAGCTCGCCGAGCAGCAACCGCGGCACGTCCCGGTGTCCTGTGGCCACGAACCGGGCTGGCTCGAGACACTGCCAGGACACGTCGACCGCGGCTGTGAACTCGAACGCGTCGTTGTCGCTGGGCAACGCCAGCTCAGTCGAGAACGAGTGCACGCCCATGTCCACCTCGTACACGACCGCATACCGCTTGACCACCATCTGGGTGCGCATCGGCCGTTGGGGCGGCAGATACGTGTCGTAGCCTCCATCCGGGGTGACGAAGACCAGCCCAACATCGATGCGGACGGCTGACCTGAGGTTGAAGTCGAAGCGTGACAGCGGGCGCACGGTGAGGACGGGATCGACCAGCTGTGTGTGCCGACCGGCCGGTGGCTCCTGCTCGGGTTGGCGGTCTCCGGTATCAGGCATGGTGCTCGACTTCTCGGCGCGCCGTTCTCGGCCTGGCGAGTGGGTCCGCGGTCGGGCCGCTTCGAGCGGCGCCCGGCGGTTGGGCACCGGGCTCGCTGCGCGGCTTCCGCTCGGCTGCCGCCTCTTCACGTGAGTGGACTTCGGCCGGTTCGGGCAGCACGTTGGCCATGATTCTCTCCCGTTGCGATCCTCGATCTGCAGTATCTCGGGGCGGGCGCTTGGAGTCAGCAGAATCACCAACACCGCCGTCACCATGACCCCGGCGAACCGGCCGTCATGATGTCCTGGTCCGCCCTGACACCAACCGCCGGCAGGTCCCATTCGAGACCTGCCCGGACCGTGTGTCGTACGTGTGAGGCGGATGAGTCGCTTGTAGCAGCACAGGGCGGCGGCCAGGCCGAGAAAGGCCAGGTGGTCGCGGGGGTTGCGTGCGTAGTGTGGGCTGAGTCGGCGGTAGCCGGGCAGCCGGAACACGGATCTACGTGCTGGTCAGCCGGTGTGCATGGCGAGCGTTGCCGCCGTGCTTTAGTGTCTCGAAGTCGACCGCTCACCGCCGCTTCGTGATCGGCGAGATCGAGCCCGCCGACCGAGTTCGCGGCGGCAGCCTGGATCGAGCGCGCTGGCGGTGGGTCCGCGTCTTTTGCGGCCCGGTCATGAGTGCCGACGTGCCGGGCCCCTCTCTCCGCGACAATCGCGGCGACCAGGACGGCGTCCACTCTCGAGGACGAGGCTCCTTCGCAGCGGCCGCACCTGCACCGATGTGCAGAAGCCCGTGACGTGCTGCCGCGAGAGGCTGCCTCCGTCTCCGGCGCGTCGCAAGGCGTGGTGCGCCGCATGGTCCGTGAACGGGCCTCTCCAGCGGCCGATCCCGCCTACTGTGGGAAGTCATAGCGGAAGGACGGGGGAGGGTGCTGTGAGTCGAGCGAAGCCGCTTGCAACCTGGCGGTCACATCCGCTGGCGTCCCCCTTCGTCGACACCGGCCACGTCCAAGTACACGGCACATACCCTGGGCGGCACCTTCGTCGGTCCATCCGGCATGCCGTGATCGGCCTCAGCGCCATCTCGTGCGTCCCGGCTCCTGCGGGGAAAGTCCCTGCCGGCGTCTCAAAGGGATTGGAGCCCGCTGTCCGTATGGCCGCACAACGGCGACAGGCTGGGCGGGTGCATGGGGGTGACGCGTGAGGCATCACGCTCGCGAGCTCCCGTACGCCTACGCCTTGGTGATAGACGTCGAAGCCAGGGGTTCTGGCGAGTATGACGACCACGACAAGCCGTATATGCGCACCCGACTCCACCATGTGTTGGAGACGGCTTTTGAGCGCGCCGGGATTTCGGGCGAAGCCCTGCACCTCGAGGATCGCGGCGACGCCGTGATCGTGGTGGTGAAAGCCCAGATCAGTCTAAAGCTGGTGCTCGGGCTGTGGCTTGCGGAGGTCCACGCAAGCCTGTATAAGGAAAATCGACTTCTGCGTAGGCCTCTGCGACTGAGCATCGGCATGCATGTCGGTCCCGTCTGGCATGACGAGCGGGGACTCAGCGGACGCGCGGTCAACCTAGCCGGCCGGCTCGCCGACTCCGCCCTCGCTCGGCGGCTCCTCGATGCTGATGAAGCCGACCTTGTGCTGGTGATCTCCCGGTTCCTGTATGAAGACGTGGTCAGAAGCGGCGCCGGAACCATCGATCCCGCGTGCTACGCCCCGGCCCGACTGCGCCTCAAAGATGACGAGGTCACTGCCTGGTTCCATCTGCCCGGCCGGCCCGCCCCGGCGATCCCAGCAGAAGCATCGGTCGAGCCCTCGGACACCCCACCCACCGTCGGCCCACGCCCGGATGGCGGTGGCACGGTGTACGCCGTCCAGAGCGGCACGTTGCAGCTCCAGCATGCCGTCCACCACGAGTCCGTACGCACTGGCCGAGGGACGGGGCAGGTCGATCAACTAACTGCTGCTCCGCAGCACGCTGATGCCCGTCAGGGCAGCGAGACGCGTGACGAGGTGGCCCTTGCAGAGATCGAACTGTGTGGCGAGTTGATCATCGCGGCGTCGGCTTCCCAGAAGGACCGGCTCAGCCTGGAGCAAATCGATGAAGTGCTGAGGGTGGCGGGAAAGAAGAACACCCCAGGCGAAGGGCCTGCCGACCGGGGCAGCGGGCCCCCGCCCGGCCAGTCCCGCAGCGATGCTCCGCCGCTGATTCCGCCACTGACGGGCTCCGACACCGCAGGTGTCTCGGCGGAGCCGCGGTCGCTGGTTGCCGAGCTGACCGCGCAGACTACGCCCGGGCGGGTGGTACCCCTGCACGTGCAGATCGTGCGAGGCGGCGAACGGGGCGTACCACTGCGTTCCTTCGCCGTGCCGCCGGACGGGATCCGGGTGCTGGTGACCATCCATGCCCCGGGGCTGGTGGTCATCGATGACCTTCAGCAGGAGTTGCACATCGTGCCCGGTAAGGACTCGGACGTGCTGCGATTCCGGTTGCGGGCCCCGACGCCAGGACTTCATCACGTGACCGTGAGGGTCTTCAGGGGCGGAACCTTCCTCGGGGAGGTGACCTGTCAGATCTCGGTCGAGCACGGCAGTGTCACCAGAGACGGTCACCAGCAGCACGCCCCCTTGCCTTCCATGGCCTTCGACCCGGGCGAGGCCACACTGCAGGTCCTCAAGGACGAGGCGGCCGGCACGTACAGCTTCCAGCTGATCAGCGAGCGGTTCTACGCGCCGGAAACCTTCCATTTCCGCGCCGGTGACCCCCGCAGAGCGACCGAGCAGATCTACGCCGAGCTGAGGAGAGCCGCCAAAGCCGCAGCGACAGGCGAAGGAGCAGGGCACGCAACGCGGGTACGGGACCGCCTTCGTAACCACGGCGTACAACTATGGACCTCAGCAGTACCCCGAGCCGTTCAAGCCCAGTTCTGGGAAGAAGCGGACAGCGTGACGGCCTTCACGGTCCTGGGCGAGCATGACATCGTCCCTTGGGAGCTGCTGTATCCATTGAACGAGGGCCATGAGGACAGAGGTTTCCTGGCCGAATGGCTGCCCATCGTTCGTCGAGTCTTTGGGCAGGACCGGGTTCGCAGTCTCAGCGTGCCGACAGCGGCGTTCGTGGTGCCTCCCGGATCACCTGACGACGCCGGCAGAGAAGTGGCCCTCCTCCGCGCTCAGTTGGGTACCGGACTGGCAGACGCCGGCGTGCTGACCGAGCGAGCGGCGCTGTCCGCCCTCATCGAAGGCGGGCACGCCGGCGTGCTCCACTTCGCGTGTCACAACGCCTTCACGGGCACCGGCTCTTGCGTAACCATGTCCGACGGCCCCTTCGACCCCATCGACCTGGCGTCAGCAGCTCAGCTCCGAACGCTGCGAGCCCACCGCCCACTCGTGTTCTTCAATGCCTGCCGAAGCGCAGGAGAAATCGACTGGTTCGGAGAGAGCCTGGGGTGGGCACCTCAGTTCCTCAACGCAGGCGCGGGAGCCTTCGTCGGCACCCTCTGGCCCGTGCGGTCAGGCACCGCCTTACGGTTCGCCGAAGCCTTCTATGAGCAGTTGTTCAGCCACCGCCGGCCACTGGGGCAGGCGTCATTGGCGGCCCGGCAGACCATCAGAGACCAGCACGGTGGCGATCCGACATGGCTGGCCTACGCCGTGTACGGCAGCCCCGCAGCCACCGTCCAGACCACCCGATCAGGAGGAGTCGGCGCATGAAGGATCCCGTTTTCGTCATCCACGGCGTTGCCAACCGCGACCGGGATGGATTCTCCTCCGCCGTAGCGGCGCTCGCCGCAGCATCCGGTGTCGAGATGGTCCCAGTCCACTGGGGCGACCTGGGCGCGCAGGACGAGTTCATCGACGCCGCCCTACCCGCCTACCGATCCGGTACCCATACCTTGCGCGACAGCGAGGCTGCGGAGCCCGTCATGGCCGAGCCTGTCGTCGCTGCTGCGTTTCCTGAAATCACCGACGAGAGCTGGCAGTTGTCTCAAGTCGATGCCGCCGTACGTAAACGCTTGGCCGCGGGACACGACGGGGACGATGAGGGGATGCGGGGGAGCGGCCGAGACCAGCTCGATGCCGATCGGGTCCTTGAGTACGTAAGAGATGTGTGGGGCGACACGGAGTGGCTCCGTCGCACAGGCGACACGCAGCTATTGCTGGAGACGGGCCGCTCCCTGGCACACGCGCTTCTGGATGAAACCGACCCTGACGGTGACGACGCCTATGACGGACTGCGCGGAGGGGGAACCGGGCGGGAAACCCGCCTCCGGGAACTGGTGCGGCGTCGGCTGCAAGACCTGGACCGCGTGGCGGGCGCCGCGATCCAAGCGGTGGGTGCCCGGCTGAATCACGCCCTGCGTGACCGGTTCGGGGCCGGCACCACACGTTTTCTCGGTGACGTGCTCGTTTACCAACGGCATCAGCAGACCATCCACGCCCGCGTACGAGAGGTCATCGACACAGTGCATCCCGATCTTGGGCGCAGTCCCGCTCGGCCAGTGCGCATTGTGGCTCACAGCCTCGGCGGTGTCATCGCAGTCGACATGGCAACCGCCGCTGCGCCCCTGTGGACGGAGTCCCTCGTCACCTTCGGCTCCCAAGCAGCCTTTTTTCACGTCTGCGACCCCAGAGGGGGGCAACTGCAGCCCTTCGAAGGCTGTACGCCCGTCCAACTGCCGGACTCCCTGAACCGCTGGACCAATCTCTGGGAACCCCTGGACGTCCTGGCCTTCGCCGCTTCGAAAGTGTTCCGGCTGCATGACGGCACGCCTCCGGTGGATGTCCCAGTCGACCATCAGGCGAGCACCGGGATATGGACTCACTCGGCGTACTGGGCCCTTCCTTCCGTCGCCTCAGCCATCAGCGACGTGATGGGCGAGGCCAAACCGGGGTGGAGCACCTCCTGAGGCAGCGGTGCGCAGTATCTGCCGGTGAGGCAGAGCGGCGTGGGAGGAGGCCTGAGGGCGTGGGTGGCGGGTGTGTTGTGGGTAGGGGGCGGTGGCTGTTGTTGCTGTGGAGCGGAGGTAGTCGGTGGCTGTGTGGTGTTGGATGAGGCTGGTGTTTTCTGCGAGGTCGGGGTGGGTGTCGGGGGAGTAGGTTTTCAGGGGGCGCAGTACGGCGATGGGATCGCCGTGGTCGGGGATAGATTGCGTTTCCCCTCCCGCAGCGCCGGGTGCGCGGCACACACCACCACCCCCAGAAGGGCCGACTTTCCGACCCCCGCTTTGCCGGTCACGGCGCGCAGCGCCGACCCCCGCCCGCTCTGGCTCAGCCACCGGCCCAGGCTCTGCACTTCCTCCTCGCGCCCCTGGAAGAAGGCGAGGTGAGCGCCGCCAGCTGGGCACCCGACGCCCGGCTGGTGAAGTGCACGACGTCGACGGCCTCGTCGAGCGTCGGGAGCGAAGCCTTCGACTCCGGTCCGAGGCCGAACACCGGAGCGGCGGTCAGCGTTCGGCCACGACGGCGAGAAGGCGGGGCAACGTGCCCGCGACCGTTGGCGACGATGGGCTGGCAGCAGACGCGTCAGTGCCGTGGAGGCAGACGCTGCTCCGGGGCACCCGCACACTCGTGCCGCTCGCCCAGAACATGGAAGTCCCTGGTTGCAGCAGGGGCGCGGCGGGAGTGGTACTTCCCTGTGCCACGTGATTGCCGGACGCGAGCGTCCGGTAATCACGACGGTGGGCATCGTGGGGAGTGGGCGGTTCAGGATACCGTGGGAGCGGCGTCCGTGACCTCGTTCAGCCGGACCGTGCACAGTCCGCGGGGCTCGCTCTTGACCTCCGTCACCTTGAGCTGGGTACCCGGCGTGAGGATGTATTCCTCCTCGCCGGTGAAGGCGGAGAAGCTCTTGATCCCGACCGCCCTGGCCGGCGTCACTTCGAAGAGTGTCCGTTTGCCGCGACTGCCCAGGAACGCCCTGGCCACTTTCGGCTCGGAGGTACACGAGGAGATGCCCCACCAGGTCACTGTCCGGCCTATGGGGTACTGCGCTCGAAGGTCCAGCGACACCCCGCGCCACAACGGCTGCGTGTAGGCCGGTAGCTCCGAGACCGCTGAGAACAGCAGCCGCAGGTACGGCAGGTAGGGGGTGACCCTGGTGCGGTCGGGCGAGCGCAGAACGCTGTTGACCTCCCGGTAGAAGGCTGACTCACAGGTGTAGAGGTGGAGCGCGGCGATCGCGTCGGCGGACAGGCCGCCGTTGTCCGCCTGGTCCGCGCGCTGCTTGCCGAAGTCGTGGGAGCGTTGGATGTGCCCGGCGAGCCCGGACAGTGCCGCGGAGACCGGGGCGATGGCGTCCTGGAAGTCCATCAGAAGGGTGTCGAATACACCGGTGATCGCGGGCAGGACCAGGCCCTCGTCCTTGACGCTGGTGAGGCGCTCCAGGTACAGCTGGTGCAGGTTCATGGTCGAGTCGATGAATGCGCCCATGCGGGCCGAGACATCCCCGTCCGTGCCGCCCGCGGGCTCGTTCCACCCCTTGCTCGGCAGCCAGTCGATGGGGTCGGCGCCCAGCGAGGTCAGGGCGCCGTTGATCTGAGCAAAGTGGTCACCCTCGCAGAAGATGTCGCCCTGTGCCGCCGGGTTCGCGTGGTCGAGGTGCCGGACATCGACGTCCGGGTACTTCTGCTGGAGCCGCAGGACGATCCGCTTCAGGTTGCGGGCGTGCGCCCCCCACCACGCGAACACGACCCCGTGGTCCTCCTCGGTCGCGTCCTGCTTGGCCTTGAGGATCTCCTCGACGATCCGCTCGGCGACCGGCCGCCAGAACGCCGTGTGCTGGTCGGCCCCCATCGCCCCGTCGCCGCTTGCGGTCAGCGACGCGTTCAGCAGGAGCACGCCCTGCGTCAGCATCGCCTGAAACCACTCCGGCGGCTGGACCGTGTCCCGCTCCTTCAGCAGCGCCCGCACGTCGGCGATCGGGGTCTTCTTGGCGATGCCGTACTTCCACATCGCCGCCGCCTTGATGAGGCACCGGATGCTGACGACCCGGCCGAACTGGCTGTCCTTCCAGTCGCTGAAGGTGTTGTCGAACATGGCTATGCCGGTGGCGCTCTCCGGCCGCGGGTACGGGTTCTGACCGAAGACCACGACCTTCCACTTGTGCGGCGGGTTCGGCTTGAGCGCCTGGAACGTCAGCTCGCGGACCGGGACCACCTCGTGGCTGCGGTCCTTCCCGATGAACCGTGCGGCGTCCGGCTGCGCTTCGATGACCGGCTTCAGCAGCGGGAGCCAGGCCTCCCCGCCGCCGTCGAAGAGCTCGGTCAGGGCGAGGGGGTCGTTCGCATCGGGCTGGGGCTGCGGTGGCTGGCCCGAGGCCGGGACGCCGGTCGTCGATCCGGTCATGGCGGAGCCGGATTCGCTCGTCGTGGCAGAAGGGGGCTGGGCGGTGGAGGGAGCGGGAGCGGCAGTTTCGGGTGCCGACGCGGCGATGGACGTGATGGCCGCCGGCGGCACGATGCGCACCCGCTGGTCGACGGGCACGTTCTCGATCCCGTGGAGCTGGGAGATGATCGTGGACCGCAGCTCGTCGTCGTCCTCGAACCAGTGGTCGTGGAAGAGCGTGTAGCCGGTCCACATCAGATTGGCGCACACCCGGGCCGGCACCTGGCCGGTCTGCGCCCCCATCCCGACCAGCGCCACGGACCGGATACTGCCCGGCTTCTTCCGGTTCTGCCGGTGGACGGCCTGGAAAGCGGCCGCACACGCCAGGGCCACGTTCAGCGTGGCACTCACGTTCTGCGTGGACCGCACCATCGTCGGCGTCGATATCAGGTACCGGGGGACGGTCGCGCCGGACGGGACGCAGACCGCGCTGCCCACCGGCATGGGTCCGGCGAACCGGTCACGGATCGCCCGCTGTACACGCACCTGGATGCCGGACCCCAGGTACCGCTTGATGACGGCATCGACCCCGCCGTCCATCCGGCCCAGGGAATTCGTGGGGGTGACCCAGGCGTCGACGTCCTCGTCGAGGATCGAACCCTTGCGGATCTCGATGCCCGGGGTGTCGGCGAACGCGGCGCGCCACGCCTCCACCACACGCTCGTTGACATCCGTCAGCACCACCCTGAGCGCGGGCAGCGCACTACTCTCGGTCATCGTCCACTCCTGTCGTGCAACAGCGGTTCCAAGGCCTCGAACGTATCTCCCACCACTGACAACGCAGCCTCGGCGAGGGGCGGGTGACTTGCCGTCATGCTCAGTGAGGCCGCACCGAGCGGTGGCCGCTCACGCCCCGAGTCCTACCGGCGGTGCACCCGCCGATCGGGGTACATGAGTCGGACGTGGCCTGCCCTCAACGAGCACGTGCCTCCCGCCGGCAAGACAAGTGGCCAGTTGCAGAGCTCTGCCCAACGGGCCCTGCCGCGAGCACCTGCGACGCCGGGGCATCCGGCACACCATCCCGGAGAAGACCGGCGGCTGGCATACATCGCCGCGGCGGCGGGCGTCTCCGAGGAAGGTGAGCGCGGTCTCGGTCGCCGTCAGCGTGTGGCCGGCCTTCAGCCGGGCGGTCGGATCGGACACGGTTTTGGAGCCCCGGTGTCCGCGCAGCTCGGGCCTCTCGGAGGCGAGCTGCACGCCGTACGCGGTGGGGAACCACACCCGCGTACGTCCGGCCTGGGCGGCAGCTGGCCACACACCACCAGGCAGGTGTGTCTCCACCACCCGCCTGCAGCAACAACAGCGTGCGAGCTCTCGGGCGACGAGGTGAGGGGCTGTGGGGCGAAGTTCTCCGCGCAGAGCGGTGGCCGAGCGTTGTGGCGGCGGAGATCGTCGGCTGTCGGCTCTCCGCCGAGGAGGGGGAGTACCGGAAAGACGCCGACATCGATTCCGCCCAATACCCGGCCTGCGGCGTCCGCCGCGCCGACTACGGCGAGATGACCGTGGGCCTGATGGAAGTCGCTGTTCTTCGTCCACGGCGAGCACACCCCCGAGCCACTACCGGCGCAATGTGTTGTCAGCCGCCGGTCTTCGCACGCAGCCGGGGGCGGAGCACCGATCGGACCGGCCGCAGGACCGCAAGCCCGGCGGGCTCGACTGACGCCAGGGGGCTCGACTGACGCCAGGGGGGCTCGCAAGCCGGCATGGGTCCGGGCCCCTCATCTGCGCAGGCGTCCACCGGCGGGTCTGCACGCGTGCCGTGCCCAACGCCCCGGCGTGCAGAAAGGTCACGCCGCCCGGCAGGTGCGCAACCGGGTCGCGGCTGCGCACCGCCCTGACCGTGCGGCCACGCCCCCTGCCGGCGTGGCCTGGCAGCTCGGGCCACGTGTCTGGGACAGCGCTGAAGGCACGAGTGCCTGTGACGGCAGCTCAGGCCCCTTGGATCGCTGAACTGTCCCATGAGGCAGCGCTCTCGCGGGCGGAGGGATACTGTCGATCATGCTCTGCGGTGACAGGACGGCGGAGCTGGGTGGCGGCCCTTTTGCTGTGCGCCCTGGTACGGGCCGCCCCGACAGCCCGGCCGCGCAAGCTCTGCAACCCGTCGGACGGCACACCGCGGACGGGCAGCAACTACCGCCCGGCCCCACCGAAGCCGGTGGAGCGCGCCCGCCGAGGACGGACAGCCGGCCGGACCCGCCTCCTGGGCCGTCCCCGCTTTCCAGGAGCCGTCCGAGACCGCACAGGTGGCTTGGCCGGCGTCAGGCGAGGGCGTTGCGCAGGTAAGCGGGCAGTGCCTGGCAGACGGCCGGATCCGCTTTCCAACCGAAGTCCGCGAGCTGGCCAGGCGTGATCACCGACTGGCTGCCGTTGTCGGCGCGGACGACGACGCGGAACGTTTCACCCCGGGCAGACCGGCCGGCGAGGTACGCGGCCAGGACGGCCCGGCCCAGCTCGGTGGGCTCCGCGCTGGTGGTCGTACGGCCGAAGCCTTTGCAGATCCACACGCCGCTGAACCGTTCGTGCATCAGGATCTCCCACCGCACGCAGCTGGGCATGTCTTCACGGAACACAACCGCGATCATGCCCCCGCAAGCCGGCCTCACGTACCGCTACCTGCGAGTACTGGCCGGAAAGTGTGCCTCACCCACCCCTCCGGCACCGGCATCCCGCCACCTTCTCCGCCGCCCCATTTCTCGTCGAACTCGCCTGTTGCCTCCTACATCGTGCGAGGGGATTGTTCAAATGCCCCTGCTGCAATGCCAGGTTGAGTCGTTCCAGTCGATGTTTCGCAGGCAGACCCGTGCCTTGTAGCCGCGGTCGTCCCAGTAGTAGCCGGTGTGGTCCTGCGTGTTGTACCGCACGAAGTGGTACCAGGTGATCCGTTCCCAGGCTCCGCCGTGCTTGCGCTGGAGCATCATGGCGCATTGAGCGTTCCAGGAGCGGACCAGGCCCTGCGCGTTCCAGTGGCCGTTGATCTTCTTGGTGTTCATCCAGGCCTTGCAGTTGCCGCGGGTGACGACGGAGTCCGGCTCGAAGCCGTCGGGATGGACGGCGGTGTGCTGGAGGAGGGTCGTGCCGGCCGTGCGGTGGGCGGTGGTTACCGCCTGGGCGGGGCCCACCAGTGCGAGACCTCCGGCCAGCCCGGCTGCCGCCGCGTACAGAGTGGCCCGCTTGCGTGTGTTCATGTTTCGTCCCTCTCGTTGTTGATGAGGTGTCTGGACGCCGAGCGCGGAGGACCATCTGGCTCGGTGTTCTTTCCCGTGCGGGGCGCCGTCGCCCACCCCCGTGGGGCGACGGCGGGTTCCTTGCACCGGTGCCGCTGCGGGGCGGCACATCACCGAGTTCAGCGGCTCCGGAATTGAATGGGCAGCCGGTTTTGCCACCCTGATCAATGGCTCACCGCAGTTCACGGGTATGGCATTGCGGCGCTGACCGAAGAATGCGCCTCTGGTTTGCCACCGAGTCACGGGCGTGCGTAGCGTGACGGGCCATCGCGCCGCGTCCACGGGGGAGGCGGGCGAATGGGTGGGGGTGCTGTCGATGCCGGGGCGTCCGGAAAGCCCACTCGACCCGAGTCGGGGGCCGGTGCAGCGTTTCGCTGCCGAGTTACGGAAGCTCCGCGCGGAGGCCGGCGGTCCGCCCTACCGGGTGATGGCTCAGCGCACAGGGCAGGGCGCGAGCACGCTGTCACAGGCGGCCGGGGGTGATCGGCTGCCGACCCTGCCGGTGGTCCTCGCCTACGTGCGTGCCTGCGGCGGCGATGAGGAGGAGTGGGAGGCGCGGTGGCGTGAGGCGGCCTCGGAGGCGGCGGCCGAGCCACGCACGGAGGATGATGACGCCGAGCCCCCGTACCGGGGCCTGGCCCGTTTCGAGCCCGGCGACGCCGGCCTGTTCTTCGGTCGGGACCAGCTCACCGACCGTCTGCTCGAGCTGACCCGCTCCCGCCGGTTTACGGCGGTGTTCGGTCCCTCGGGCAGCGGCAAGTCCTCCCTGCTGCGGGCGGGCCTCATCCCCCGCCTGCGCACCGAGGACCAGTCCGGTCCACGGCCGGCCGCATTACGCGTCCTTGCTCCCGGCGAACACCCCCTGCGCACCCACGAACAGCGGCTGACCCCGAAGCACGGCGACGGGGAGACGTGGCTGATCGTGGACCAGTTCGAAGAGCTCTATACCCTCTGCCACGACCCGGCCGAACGCGACCAGTTCGTCGACCGCCTTCTGACCGCCACCGATCCCGGGAGCAGACTGCGCGTCGTCATCGCTGTGCGAGCCGACTTCCTCGGCCGGTGCGCCGAACACCCTGCCCTGACCGCCGCCCTGCAGGACGGCACCGTGCTCGTCGGCCCCATGAGCCGGGACGAACTCCGCCAGGCCATCGTCAAACCCGCACAGGCCGCCGGGCTGATCGTGGAACGCGGGCTGACGACACGCATTCTCAACGAGGTCGAAGGGGAACCCGGGGCTCTGCCGCTGATGTCCCATGTCCTGCGCGAAACCTGGCGGCGCCGCCGCGGCCGGGCGCTGACCGAGGAAGCGTACGAGGCCGCGGGCGGCGTCCACGGTGCCATCGCCCAGACCGCCGAGTACGTCTACGCCGGGTTCTCCGCCGAGCACGCCCAGCTCGCCCGCCTCGTCCTGCTGCGGCTGATAACCCCCGGCGAGGGATCACAGGACACCCGCCGTCCCGTTGACCGTTCCGAACTCGACTTCGCACCCGATCCGACGAGCGCCGCGCACACCCCTGTTGAGGCGGCGGACGTCTCCCTGGTCCTGGACCGGCTGGCCCGCGCTCGCCTGATCGCCCTCGACCAGGGCACCGTCGACCTCGCCCACGAGGCGCTGATCACCGCCTGGCCGCGGCTGTCCGGCTGGATCGACGAAAAACGCGAACAGCTGCGGGTGCACCGGCGGCTGACCGAGGCTGCCCGCACCTGGGACGAACTCGGCCGCGACCCGGGGTCCCTGTACCGCGGCACCCGGCTCGCCGTTGCCCGGGAGCAGCTGTCCGAGGCCTCGCTCACCCCGCTGGAACGGGCGTTCCTCAACGCGAGCAGTGCCGCGCGCCAAGGAGAGCGCCGCCGCCGGCGCGCACTCGTCGGCGCCCTCGCGGTGCTGGTCGTGCTCGCCCTCGCCGCCGGGGCCGTGGCCTGGCAGCAGCACCGCACCAGCGACCGCCGCCGCGAGGAGGCAGAGGCCCGCCGCACAGCCGGAGTCGCCGACAGCATGCGATTCTCCGACCCGGTCACCGCGATGCGTCTCAGCGTGGCCGCGTGGCGGCTGGCCGACACGACGGAGACACGGTCGGCGCTGATCGGGGCGATGGCACAACGAGAGCAGGACGTGTTCGCGGTGCCGGGGGCCGACGCCGGCTTCGACGGCTCCGACAACGAGACGCGCCGGCTGACGGCGGACGGCAGATCGGTGGTGTCCGTCACGGCGGACCGGGTCCGGATCTGGGACCTGCGCACGCGACGGCTCACGCTCTCCGCGCCCGGCCCCGGGAAGCTGATGGCCGACGGCACTTCGGCCGTGGTCGGCCCGGACGGCGGCACTCTCGCGCTGCCGACGCTGGAGGACGGCATCAAGCTGTGGGACGTACGCTCCGCGCGGGTGACGAGGACACTCGCCAAGGTCGATTCGGATGAGCCCGAACTCGTCCTCGGCGAGCGCACCTTGGCCGCGGTGGACGCGAACGACGGCTACATCCATGCCTTGGACCTGCACAGCGGACGCCGGATACCGCGCATCCCCGCACCCGGGGGCAGCGAGTCCGCGATGGCCGTCAGTCCCGACGGCCGGTGGCTCGCCTGGTGCGCGGACAGGTATCCGGAGATCTGGGATCTCGCGCACCACCGGAAGGCTTCCGCATCCTGGGCCGCAAAGGTGCGCGCCGCTGACTGCACCGACCATTCGCTCGCCTTCACTCCCGACAGCAGGTCCCTCACCGTCGTCAGCGACCACGGAATCGCGGAGTGGGATCTGCGCACCGGGCGCAGAACTCTGTTCCTCGAGGCGGATGGGCTGACCCAGGTGTGGTTCGGATCCGACCGCAGGTTCCTCGTGGCCACGGGACCCGGCCGGCTCCTCGTGTGGCGGGCCGCGTACCCGGACCTGCCCGTGCTGCGGCAGCGGCTGACCGCCGACGACTGGAGCGATGTAGCCCTCGACCTCGTCGCGGGAGCCGTGCGCTACCTCAACACCTCCGGGACCGTCGTCCGCTCGCTGTCCCTCGGCAGAGCAACGACGAAGCGGTGGCCGGACCAGATGGCAGATCAGGCGGAACTCTCCGGCGACGGCCGGATCCTGGCCCGCGTTCTGGAGACGGACGACAAGGAGCGGTTGCAGGTCCTGGACACCCACGACGGCAGAGTGGTCTTCGAGCCCGAGGCAGAGGCGTGCCCCGGCAAGGAGGACGAGGGCGAGGGTTCCTGCGCCGGTGTCATGGCGCTCAGCGGCGACGGCAGATACCTCGCGCGCAGCCGGAGGGTGGACAGCCACCGGAAAGGGACACCGGGCGGGACTCGTATCACGGTGTGGGACGTCAGGACCGGTCGCGAGTACGCCACTGTGGGCATCCGGCCTGACCACGACGGCTCCATCGCCGTCAACGGGCTGGCCCTCGACACCCACGCCCACACCCTGCTGGTGTATCGGCAGGCGTTCCGGCCGACGGTCGAGGTGTGGGACGTGCGCCGGGACGAGCACGTGAAAACGGTGCGCAACAGCCGCTCTGCCACCTCCGTCGACGAGTCGGACAGCGTGCGCATAGCCCTGCGCCCCGACAACGGCAGCGTGGTGACGCAAGAGGGCCTGGTTGCCGACCTTCGCGCGGGACGCATGGCGCCCCGTGTGCTCGGCGACGAGCAGATCACTACGTCGGCGTTCAGCCCAGACGGCACCCGCCTGGCCGTCGGTGACGCCATGGGCCGCGTCACCCTCTGGGACGGGGCGGCCCGCACGCGCCTCGGTGTGCTGGACGGCTCCTTGTCCGACGCCGGGGCGGACACCGCCGGCCCAGTGTCCGCCCTGGCCTTCTCCCACGACGGCCGCACCCTGGCGGTGGGAGGCTGGGCCGGCACCGTGCAGCTCTGGGACGTCCCGTCCCAACGGCTCCTTGGCTCCGCCCTGCCGACCCCGGGCGACAAGGTGCTCGCCCTGTCGTTCGGCTCCCACGACGGCACGGTGTACGCCTCCGGCACGAACATCCCCGTACAGACGTACGACATAAGGCCCGCGCACCTAGCCGCCCAAGTCTGCAAACGCACCGGCTCCGGCCTCTCGAAACACGACTGGAAGACCTACCTCTCGAACGTCCCCTATCGCCGCACCTGTTGAGCGGGAGCATCCACCAGACGTTCGGCTTCCAACTCGTGGCGGTCTCGCGCCGGCAGGGATGGTCCGGACAGCGGACATACGTTCTCGTCGGTCAATGTCATCCTGCTGGGGCTGACCGCACTGGCCCTGTATGGTGCGGGAATCGGCAGCACCTGGTCCCGGAGACGCTGACCCGGCATCAAGACCAGCCCCCCAGCCGGAGTGCCCGCCGCAGCCCGCACCCTTGCTGCTGGGGCAAGGCCCGTTGGCCGGCCCCCGCCCAGCGGGCCGGCCGTCGTGGCGCGCGGCGCCACACGGTGACCAGTAACCCGGCCAGGGTATTTGGTCGCCTGCGGGACGCCGACGACTTCCCTGACCACCGTCGACGCCACCTGAGGGCGCGGCCGCACGTTTCGCGTCCGGGCGGTCAATAGGTGCTGTTTCGGAACGGGGTTCGGCGTGCGTGGCGGGTATGCAGCACAGCATGGTGGGGATCGGGGGGCGACGGGAGCGAAAGCGGCGCCGGGCGGTGGCCGTGCTCGGTGTGGTGCTGTTGGTGGCCGGCGCCGGCTACGCAATGTCCCAACTGGTGCGCGGCGGACTGGGGCCGGCCGACACCGCCGGCCTGCTGGGCCTACCGCTCGGCGCGGCGGGACTGGTGGCCGCGGTGGTGGCACCGCGGCAGCCGTTGCGGGGCACGGACGTCGAACTCGTGCGGCAGTGGGCGGCGACGCTTTGCCGTCCAGGTACAGGAGAGCGAGGGCGAACTGCGACAGCAACTGCTCGGCGGCGACACCCGGCGCATCGATCTGCGCTACACGCTGCGGGCGGTGCCCGGCCGCGCGGCCGAGGCCCCGGCGGCGGGGCGCACCTTCCACGAGGGCGCAAGCACCGGTGCGGACCCGGACATCGCGGGTTTCTTCCGCGCCACCCAGCCCCGAAGACTCGTCATCACCGGTGCCCCCGGCTCCGGCAAGACGGTCCTCGCCCTTGAGCTCGTGCTCGCTCTCACTGTCGACCGCGCCGAGGGAGATCCGGTGCCTGTGCGCATCTCCATGGCCCAGTGGGACACCGCCCACACCCTGCCCGAACTGCTGACCGAGCACCTCACGCAGGCCATGGACTGGCCCGGGAGATGGCGCAGCGCCTCGTGGCCCACGGCATGGTGCTGCCCGCTCTGGACGGTCTGGACGAAATGGATCCCCCGCGCTCGGACGGCTCCGCGGACCCGGCCGCCGCCCGGGCCCGGGCCGCGGTGCGGCACCTGAACGCCTACCAGCGGGGTCTGCACGCAGGCCCCCTCGTCCTCACCAGCCGAAGCGCGGACTACGACGCGCTCCTTGCGCACGAGCCACTGGTCGACGCTGCGCTGGTGATCATCTCACCGGTGGGATCCGAGCGCGCGCTGACCTATCTGCGCGACCGTTGCAGCGACTCCGCCCGCTGGCAGCCCCTGCTGGACCACCTTGCCGCCCACCCCACCAGTGTGCACGCCCAGGCCCTGTCGACACCTTGGCGGCTCGGCCTGACCGCCACCGTCTACCGGCATCAAGGCGACCCGGCAGACCTGCTCGCGCTGCACGGCACCGACGCGCTCGACCGGCACCTGCTGGCCCGCTACATAGCGGCCGCCGTCGAACCAGCGCCCGGCGACCCGGCCCCGCCTCGATACGGGCCGGCGCAGGTGCACCGCTGGCTGCACCACTTCACCCGGCAGCTGACGGGAACCGGCGCCGCAGCGTTCTTGTCCTCGCGTTCGAGGCGTTCCACGGCCTGCAGCCTGAACCGCTCCTGGGCGGGCCTCCCCGCGGCGGTCAACCTGCCGCTCTGCGTGTATCTCACGCCCAGATGGCTACCGGTGCCGGTCAGCACCTGCCGGAAGAACCGACCGGGCATCACCCGTTCACGTTCAGTGGTCCGGGCCCGAAAGGCAGTCTCCTGGCACCGCTGGTGGGCGGTTCCGCGATCCGCGGCAGCCGTGGACTCGGCCTCTCCCACGTGTGCGACCTGCGTCTTGGTGGAGATCAGTGTTGGCTGGCAGGCTTGTCCGGAAGTTCAGTGCGACTGCCCCGGCAGGAGTACACGATCTCCACTGAACCGCCCGGGAGAGCACGCTCGCGCTGGAAGGTCAGCCCGGTGTCGGGGCTGAGCATGGGTGTCAGCTGCATCCCGCCGCCGAACAGCCTCGGCAGTACGACCAGTTCGAGGGTGTCGAGTGCGCCGAGGGCGTGGAACGCCCCGATCGTCTGCGGGCCGCCGATGAGATGGACGTCGCCACCCCGGTTGGCCGAGCGGAGCTTCCCCAGCAGCCGCATCGGGTCACTGTCGGTGGTGACGTGGTCGGGGGTGCCGTCCGGACGGTGTGAGCCGAGTACGAACACGTCGAGGTCCGGCCATGGCCAGCGGTTGTTGGTCAGTGCGGGCTCGAAGGTGGTGCGGCCCATCAGAGCCGCTTCGCAGTCTTCGAGGAACTCCCGGATGCCGTGGCTTTCGCCGGAGACGAACGCGGGGTCCGCGGTCAGGGCGGGCCACCCGCTCGGTGTGGTCACGTAGCCATCGGCACTCATGCTCACGGGATCTTCCTCCTCGGCCTGTACTACCAGCAGCTGCGCGGGATGTCGGGGATCGAGGCGGGGCTGATGTTCGTCCCGATGTCGGCGGTGGTGACGGCCACCAATGTGGTCTCGCCGCGGCTGGCGGAGCGCGTCGGGCGGCGGCCGGTGATCGTGGCCGGCCAGCTGATCTTCATCGCAGCGATGCTGGCCATGCTGCTGCCGGGCGCGCACACGCCACTGTGGCTGGTGCTGGTCCTGCTGCTGCCGCTGAGCGTCGGCGGGGCGCTGGCGGTACCCGCGCTGACCGCACTGCTGATGGACGCCGTCCCGGCCAGGCGGGCGGGGACCGCTTCGGGGCTGCTGAACTCCTTCCGACAGCTGGGCGGTGCGCTGGCCGTCGCCCTCTTCGGCAGCCTGCTCGCCGGCTCCGGCGGCGGCTTCTGTCTGGCGGGCATGCGCATCGGCCTGTTCACCGTCGCCGTCCTCCTCCTGGTTACCGCCGCTCTCTCCCGCCTCCTCCTGCCCCGCGGCTGACCCCTCTCGGCCGGCTGCGGCACGGCCGCCCCGAGTCCGGCTCGCCCCGTCCTGCGCCAGGCTGTCGGCCGCGCCGTCAGAGCAGTCCGCAAGCCCGGGTCCTCACCGGGACACCGCCCTGGTCGGGCGCCCATGGGCGCAGACGGGGCCCGCATCGTGTCGGGGCTGTTGCTGCGCGGCAGGGGTACGCGGTGCGGCGGGCCGCCCCGGGCCGGGCGCAGTGAGGCGAGGGCCGGTCAGGAGACGCCGGCGCGGGCCGGGCCGGGCGAAAGGGGTCTTCGGGCAGGTGCCCGGGGGAGGCGTCGCGCTGCGGGGTGAAGACGTCGTTGCCGGTGAGGGTGCCGCAGATGTACCCGCCCGGGGGCCGGGCCGGCGGTGCCGGCCTGCTTGACGAGCCGGAACCGCGTTGTCCGGCGCACGCGGCCCCGCCCGGAACCGGTTCCGGCGCGATGCGCAGGCCGCCACGGGAAGGCGGGACCCTGGCGGCCCCTGCGGCGGCCGGACATCAGGAGGTGGGGGGCGATTGACGCGGGCCGAGCGTGATGAGGCCCGGCGGCGCCCGTTCGCGGCACGAACGCCGCGCAGAAGCCCCATTGCCGGCCGTGGCCGCGGCGCTGGTCGCGGTCTGTCTGTACGTGGTGCCGGCGCAGCAGCTCCCCGGCCGCCTTGCGCTGCGTACTGCCCGCACTTGAGCTGCTGCTCCTGGACCCGGTGGCGGCGGTCGGCCCCGCAGGGCTCACCGGGCAGTACTGTCTCTCGCACTCGTGCTCGTCGTCGCAGTGAGCAGCGATCTTACGCATTCCGGGGTACCAGCCTGCCCAGCAGCGGAGAACCAGGCGAGCCCCGGCCGGCCGGGGCAGTGGCAGCGTGCCAGGAGCTCCCAACCAAGAGCTCCCCACGCCATGCCGGGGAGGGGGCGGCGGCATCCCGCCATGGCGCAGACCCCCGCCCGTCCTCCGTCCCCACCTTGCCTCACCTATCGAAACTCGATAGATTCCCATCGTAAATCGATGGAGGGATGGGTTGTGGGGAAGCTGGCAGTGCGCGCGCTGCGTGCCGTGCTCGTGGTGGTGCTCGCCGGCACCGTGTTCGTACAGGCAGGGATGGTGTGGGCCCTGGCCGGCGGGCGTGACCCGGAGGACGGGTCGCTCCCGCTGACCGCGCTGCGCGTGATCACGATCCTGGGCATGGTGTCGGCCCAGGTCGCCCTGGTCTGCGTCTGGCGGCTGGTGACGATGGTGCGCCGCGGAACCGTGTTCTCCCACGCCGCCTTCCGGTACGTGGACGGCGTGATCGGTGCGATCGTGGCGGCTGCCCTCATGTGGTTCGCGGTCACGGCCCTCAACGCGCCGGGCCAGCGGGACGACCCGGGCGTCACCCTCATCATGGGCGGGGTCGGCGTGGCCGTCCTGGGGGTCGCGCTCATCGTGCTCGTGCTGCGGATGCTGCTCGCCCAGGCCGTCGCACGCGACGTCGAAGCGGCGCAGATGCAGGCCGAGTTGGACGAGGTGATCTGATGCCCATCGCCGTCGACATCGACGTGATGCTGGCCAGGCGGAAGATGTCCGTGGGCGAGCTCGCGGACCGCGTAGGGATCACGCCCGCCAACCTGGCGGTACTCAAGAACGGCCGCGCCAAGGCGGTGCGCTTCGCTACGCTCGCCGCGCTCTGCGAGGTGCTCAAGTGCCAGCCGGGCGACCTGCTGCGCTGGGAGGCCGAGGACGCCGCAGGCGGATGACGTGCCTTAACTGTCCCTACCAAAGCTGTTGGACGTGGCGGTGGGTGATGAGGCAGACGGCGAGTCCGAGTATCGCCTCGTGGATGTCGCTTCGTCGTTTCCAGCGGATGCGCAGGCGACGGAAGCCGTGGAGCCAGGAGATCGTGCGCTCGACGACGTAGCGGAAGAGGCCCAGGCCGCTGCCGTGGGGCTCGCCGCGCTTCGCGATCACGGGACGGATCCCGCGTTGCCAGAGCAGGCGACGGTACTTGTCGTGGTCGTAGCCGCGATCAGCCAGCAGCGCGTCCGGACGTCGGCGCGGTCTGCCGACCCGGCCGGCGATCGCCGGGATCTGGTCGAGCAGGGGCAGGAGCTGGGTCACGTCGTTGCGGTTGCCGACGGTCAGCGACACCGCGAGCGGGATGCCCTGCCCGTCGACGATGAGGTGGTGCTTGCTGCCCGGACGTGCTCGGTCGACCGGGCTGGGACCGCTTTCGGGCCCCGCCGGGCCGCCCGCACGTGCGAGGAGTCGATCACCGCCCGAGACCAGTCCAGCTGGTTCTTCGACCGCAGCTCCTCCAGCAGCAGTATGTGCAGCTGATCCCAGACCCCGGCCTCGTTGCAGGCCGCCAGGCGCCGCCAGCAGGTCATACCCGAGCCGAAGCCCAGCTCCTGGGGCAGATACCCCCATTGGATTCCGTGTGCAGGACGAAGAGGATCCCGCACAGTGCCTGCCGGTCCGGCACTCGAGGTCTGCCCTCGATCAGCTTCGGCGCCGACTCGGGCAGGGACGGCTCGACGGGCGACCACAGTTCGTCCGACACGATCCCCGGTCGCGACTGGCGTTTCCCACGACCAGACCAACGAGCAGACAAGCCAACAGCCACATGATCAACAGCTTTTGTCGGAGCTGGTTAACCCAGAGGTCGCAGGTTCATTTCTTGTCCCCGCTGCGACAAGAAAGGGCCCGACTGCTGCAGGGCCCTTCTGCATGAGCTGCGCCGACCGGCCTGATCCTGGTCCGTGCACACCTGCTCGCGGGAAGCGTCCTTCTGGAACTCGGCACGCCTGCGTTTCCTCGGCGGAGGCGGGCTCTGTTGGATTCGCGTCCGGCTGATGTGCCGGTGCTGCTCGCGGTGGCGGTGGTCAGGTGGTGTCGCCACCGCGAGCAAGGGCAATCGCCCGGTCAGTAGGGTCCGTTGACGTTGTCGATGGAGCCGTAGCGGTGGTAGGCGTAGTTGCAGGCTGCGGTGATGTTGGCGACGGGGTCGTAGATGTCCTTCGAGGTGCCCGGCACGTGGTAGGCGTCGAAGGTGGGCTGGATCACCTGGAGCAGGCCCTTGGAGGGGGTGCCGGCCTTGGCGTTGGAGTCCCAGAGGTTGATGGCCTTGGGGTTGCCGGAGGATTCCCGCATCACGTTGCGGTGGATCCCGTTGTAGGTGCCGGGGATGTGGTGCTGGGCCATGACCGCCAGGGAGTGCTTGATCCAGCCGTCGAGGTTGTTGGTGTAGGTCTTGCCGTCGGCGGTGGTCGTCTTGGAGGCGGCCTTCGGGGCGGTTGCCTTCTTCGGAGCCGGAGCAGGCTTCGGGGCCGGGGCCGCCTTCGGGGCGGGAGCAGGCTTCGGGGCGGGAGCCGGCTTCGGAGCAGGGGCAGGCTTCGGAGCAGCGGGGGCCGGTTTCGGGGCGGGGGCCGGCCTGAGGGGGAGGATCAGGACCTGTCCGGGCTGGATGACGTACGGGGCGGGGAGGGGGTTGGCGATGGCGTTCCAGCCGCCGGGGACGGGCTGGGGGCCGGCGAGGCTGCCAGCGGGCTGGAAGGGGTAGGTGGCCGCAGTGGTGGCGGCCTGGGCCGTGCCCAGTCCGGCGGTGGAGACCAGGGCGAGGGTGCCGACGGTGACGGCGCCACCGGCGATGAGCCGGCGTGCCCTGTGAGCGCGCTTGGGGACGTGACGGGACATGGAACGGTCCTTTTCCAGGAGGTGCACGACCCGCAGTTGCCAGTTCAACGGCACACTGCACCGCATTTCGTTCAGCGATGCGCTGCGGGGCGCTCATTCTTAGCCCGCCGGGAATAAATCGACAATTCCCTCTTTTACTAATCAGGCTCGTTGCCTGGCTAGATCCACTCGTCACCTACAGGGAGGGATTGGGGGGTTGAGATGGATTTGAAGCACTAAGATGCATCGTAAGTGACTTGGGTCACCTTATTTGAATGAAGCATCACAAAGGCGTAAATCATAATGCGTCGAACCTTCACGCCCTATCGGGCAAAATCGCCCATTCGGGTATGAACCTGTGCCTGTTTCACGGACCGGCGCATGTGTTCGGGCTCACGCCTGGCGGAGCGCGACGCCACGAGACCCAGGTGCTCGGCGGTTCCGGCTTCGGCCGGAACCCGCGCGGGCGAGCCCGGCGAGGACGGCCGGTGCCAGGTGTGGTCCGGCGAGGCCGAGAAGGGCGCGGCGCCCAAGCGCCGCGGAGTGCTGACCGTGTCCGGCCGGATCCCCTGACCTCCCGGAGAGTGGATCACTGAAGGCCGGCCCCTGGTTCGGGACCGACGGCAGTCCGGCCGCTCGGCCGTCCGAACGCATGTCTGCGACTGGGAACCGGTTCTCCGCTTCCGTGCCGTCCCCGTGTGGCCGTCGGCGCGCTCGTCTGCGGTGACCGGACCGTGCTGGAGCGACGGCTTCTCGCGCCCTGGCAAGCGGCTGCCTCGGGCGCCGGCCGAGCACGTGATGCCCCTGGCCGGACAGTCCGCCGGCCTCGACCGCCGGCCCGACCCCGACGGCCGGCTACTCGATCATCGTCCGGCAGCACCGTGTTCGCAGCTCTTGACCGTCAGCTCGCCGCACTCGGCCCAGACCCGACCGCCGTGTCACTGAGCTCGAGCGCAGCGGCTGTCGGCTGCTGTGCCCAGTGCGCGGTGCCGGTTGTGGGACCTGCCGTCCGCCCGGTGACGCCAAGTGCCTCCCTCACTGGCGGAGGCCCCCGCCAACGACTCACCGATGTGTTCTGCGTGCCACCCTCTGCCTTCGGCCCCTTAGAAGCCGTATCTCAACCGAACGTGATCGTTTGATTTCTGCTGGTCAGGCATGGTTTTGCACGCCCTGAGGCAGGGATGCGGCGTCTTGTGTCCGCTTGGTGGCTGAGGGATGCGCGGTGGCGTCGGTGCTGGGAATGCTGGAGGAGCGGGAGACGGCTGCCCGGGTGCGGGTGGAGGGTCTTCGGGAAGAAGTCGCGCGGCTGGCCGGCGTGTTGGAGGCCGCGGAGATCGAGCTGGACCGGCGGGTGATCGCGCGGGAGGAGCTGGTCGAGGCCCTGGCTGTCTCCGCGGCCGAGTCCACTGCCATGACCGAGTCCGAGGCGGAGCAGGAAACAGCGCCCTCACCTGTGCCGGGCTCGACGGTGCCGCCCTGGCGGGACGGGTTGCCGGTGACGGTGCTGACACCGGACTACCAGCGGATCCTGGGTGTGCTGGAGGAGCGGCCCTCAGCGGGTCAGGGATCGCTGAAGGCCAGGGAGATCGCGGTGCAGCTGGGTCTGGAGACGACGCCGGCGAAGGTCGAGGGGGTGCGCTCGAAGGCCAGGCGCCTGGCGGAACGCGGGTGGCTCGTGCAGGAGACGTCGGGGATGTTCAGCGCCGGCCGGCGGCCCGTGCCTTTGCCAGACGCCGGCCCATCCGCGTGATCATCGACCACCGGATCATCGCCTCGCTGGTAGCGGGCAGAGTTTCGTAATCGCGGGCCAGGCGGCGGGAGTTCATCAACCATGCGAATGTGCGCTCTGCCACCCAGCGTCTCGGCAGCACCACGAACCCCTTCAAGTCGTCGGTGCGCTTGACGATCTCCAGCGTGAGGGCGAGTTTCTGCCGGCACCAGTCGACCAGGTCGTCGGTGTAACCGCCGTCGGCCCAGACCAGGGTGATGTCACGGTGCAGTCGGCGCACTCGCCCCAGCAGGCCCGTCGCAGCGTCCCGGTCGCCGATGTTCGCGGCGGTGACCACGGCGACCAGCAGCAGACCGAGTGTGTCGGTCACGATGTGCCGCTTGCGTCCGGGTACCTTCTTCCCGCCGTCGTAGCCGCGTGAGGCGGCCGGCACCGTCGCGGCGGCCCGCACCGACTGCGCGTCGATGATCCCTGCCGTGGGCTCGGCCTCACGGCCTTCGCGCTCCCTGACCCGTCCGCGCAGCCGGTCGTGGAACTCTGTGATCAGCCCGTGCTCGCGCCAGCGGCTGAAGAAGGCGTAGACCCGGCTCCAATCGGGGAAGTCTGCGGGCATCGCCCGCCAGGAGATCCCGCCCGCGACCAGGTAGCGGATTGCACCAGCATCTGGCGGTGGCAGTAGCCCTCGGGCTGTCCGCCCCGCCCCTGGAGCCATGCCGGCACCGGCAGCAACGGCCGGATGGCCGCCCACTCCGCATCCGTCATGTCCGACGGATACCGGCGCACCCGATCGGGGTGATCGGCCGCGTTGCCGTCCACGTGCGCGAGACAATCGCACGACACGGCAGGCGAGCTGAAGCGGACGGGATCGGGCGCGTACAACAACGACAACAGGGCCTCCGGGAACCGCTCGGAACGGGGTCGCACCCCCGAGCTACCAGGAGGCCCTGCCTCCATGCACCTACCGCCGGAAGTTCACTCAACCAAGACCCTGTTCGACCCACACGTTCCAAGGTCGGTTGAGACGGCTTCTGACAACCACCCAGGGGGTTTGAAATGGCTGTTCCATGGGAGCTCTTGATATCCACCGTAGGCGGTGTCACGGCCACCATCGTGGGCGTCGTTGCAGGCGGGGTCGTTGGGCGGCGCAGCGAGAATCGAAAGTGGCTTCAGGAGGCACAGACGTCCGCCTACGAGAGGTTCCTGCAGGCTTTCGGCGCCGTCGAGATGGAGCTGCGTGAGGCGTTCCTCGAACGGCGCAGACCTGCAGTCGCATGGGGACCGTTCAATGCCTCGATCCAGTCGCTGAGCTTGGTGGCGAATCCCGAGGCGGCCGCAGCAGCTCTCCAGCTCTGCGATGTCATCGAGGATTTCACCATCCTCTTCCACGATCGTCAGCCAGCGGATCTTGAGGAGCTCCGACCGATCCACACCGCCTTGGACCAGGGGCACTTGAAGTTCGTCAATGCGGCCCGACGCTCACTCCATCCCTCGCAGGAACGTCTCACCCAGACACTCGGCGGCCCGTCGCCCTGGCGTGGCGTCGCCTTCGTGGACCAAGGCGACGGCGCCGGCGAGGCTGAATAGCACAATGAGTCTCTTCATCGGTGCTTCTCCAGGGTGAGGACGGCCTTGCTCACCGCCGGAAGATCACTCAACCAGCCCCCCTGTTCGGCCTGCACGTTCCAAGATCGGTTGAGATACGGCTTCTTAGACCGTGTCCTATGTGGTGAGGCGGACGAGATGCTTGTAGCAGCACAGGGCGGCGGCGAGTCCGAGTAAGGCCGGGTAGTTCGGGGATCGCGCTCGTATCGGGGGTTGAGTCGGCGGTAGCCGGACAGCCACGACATCGTCCTCTCGATCACCCACCTGCGACGACCCAATCGTTCGCTGGACTCGATGCCTTTGGGGGCGAGCTGGACTCCGATGCGCTTGCCGCGTAACGATCTCCGCAGGTCGGGCCGGTCGTATGCCCGCCGCCTGTGGGTGAGCCTCAGCGGCGCAGGCCGCGATGATGCCGCGCTCTGGTCGCCTTCCTGGACGGCTGCGGCGCGGCGGGCGGGGGATCGACGTCTCAGTGCCGGCCGATTCCCTATCACCCGCCACGGTGCCGCTGCAGACCGGCCGAGCTGCCGTGGTGGGGGCCGACCACAAGCCCGACCGCGAGGCCGACCGTGCCGGTCGCGGCCCTCGACCACGACGCCGGGCGGGGCGTGTCAGACCGTTTTCCCTGACGACCTGTGTCCTGTCTTGTCGGACCTTGACCGAACTCAGTGACGCTTGATCGGCTGCGGTGCCGGCTCATCCTGCTGCTAGCTTCATGCGGTGATCTCTCTGAGGGAACCGGCGTTCTTCACCCGCTTGCGTGACGCGCGGCGGGTTCTCATAGCCGGTGCGGGCGGTGGCTTCGACGTGTACGCCGGACTGCCGCTCGCACTGGCGCTGCGGTCGGCGGGCAAGGAGGTGCACCTCGCGAACCTGTCCTTCGCCGACCTGTACGGCCTGAACCTCAATGTGTGGGTGGATCAGGATGTCGCGGCCGTCGGACCCGACACCCCCGTGCGCGGCGACTACTTCCCGGAACGGACGCTCGCTCAGTGGCTCGTGACACAGGATCTGCCGCCGACCGTGTACGCGTTCCCGAGCATCGGCGTAGGTCCGCTGCGGGCGGCATACCGGGCGCTGATCACGCATCTCGGCGGTGTCGACGCGGTCGTGCTCGTGGACGGCGGGACCGACATCCTGATGCGCGGTGACGAGCACGGTCTCGGCACCCCGGAGGAGGACATGGCGAGTCTGGCCGCCGTGAGCAGGCTCGACGAGGTCCCCCACCGCCTGGTTGCCTGCCTCGGCTTCGGGGTCGACGCCTATCACGGTGTGAGTCACTCCCTCGTGCTGGAAAACCTGGCCGCCCTGGACCGGGACGGCTCCTATCTCGGCGCGTTCTCGCTGCTCGGGTCAGGGCGGGAGGGCGCGCTGTATCTCGACGCGGTGGCGCATGCCCAGCGCCACACCGCGAGCCACCCCAGCATCGTGAACGGATCGGTCGCCGCCGCCGTGCGCGGTGACTTCGGCGACGTCCGGTTCACAGAAAGGACCAAGGGCAGCGAGTTGTTCGTCAACCCGCTGATGGCGCTGTATTTCTGCGTGGACCTGCCCGGACTGGCCCGCCGCAATCTGTACCTCGACCTGCTGGAGGGGACATCGCTGATGCGGCAGGTGAGTTCCGTGATCGAGCAGTTCCGCACCACGCTGCCCCGTCAGCGTCCATCTCGGGCATTCCCGCACTGAGCCTTCCTCCGCTACGCGCGAGCGGGGTCCGCATCCGTGCAGATAGGTGTCCGCACGCGTGCCCGCTGCAACGTTCAACGTGGTTAGGGTCCTGGCGTCAACCACCACTGCCTGGCGCGTTCACCTCAGGGTGTTGACCGGTCGATGAGGTGCTGTAGAGAGATCTCGTACGGGACGCGGCGCGGATTACGCCGCTCGCTTGCTGGCTCCGCCAAGAAAGGGGAGGCGGTTTGGCGCTTTTGTCGGAATCTGCAAAAGTCCACGGAAACGTGTCTCTGGAGCGATAAAGCGGCAGGTCAGGAAGTCTGCTCCCCGCGCCCGCGCGGGAATGGTCCATGCGGTGAGCATAGAACTCGTCAGCAGCGGCTGCTCCCCGCGCCGACGCGGGAATGGTCCCTGCACCGGGCCCGGCTCCTCACCTCCCAGTGCGTGCTCCCCGCGCCCGCGGGGACGGCCCGCGTTCGTCAGATTTCCCCCGGCCCGGGCGGCCATGGCCGGCTCCAGCAGGCGGTGTGCCGGGGACTCGTTGGACCCACGCGGACGCCCGCCCGGCACTCGGGGCACGCCAGCGCAGCCCCTTGACGCGGTGGACGTCCTCCCAACCACGCCCGCAGCCGCGATCGTTCAGCGATGCCTCCAGCCGTCTGCACGCGGCCTCAGTCCCCGAACCCCCGCACCGCGAAGTCCACCACCTTGCGGTAGCCGATCCGCTGGTGGAAGGCGTTGCTTGTGGGGTTGGCGAGGTCGGTGAAAAGGACCACGTGGGCCGCCCCGGCCGTCACGGCGGTGCGGCTCACTTCCGCCGTCACTGCGCCCGCGTAGCCGTGACCGCGCGGGTGTTCCGGCGTGAACACCGGGGCCGCCCGGACCTGGCCCGTGGACTGGGGGGTTACACCGGCCATGGAGACCGGCTCGCCGTTGGGGGTCTCCCAGAAGGTGACGCCGCCGTAGAGGGCTACGACGTCCGCGCTGACGGCGCCATCTCGCGCGCTGCTGGACTGGCTGACCGCACCGCATATGCACGGCGCGGCTTGACGGCCAAGCGCACCACACACCACGACTGAGCCATGATCCAGCAGCATGCAAGCACCTCCTATCTCCTTCGAGGCCCGCCAGCGCACGGCGTGGGCCGCCGGGCGCGGCACGAAAAGCGGGTCAGGCGGCGGTCTTCTCGCTGCGGTGAGGACGTCGGCGGCGCGGCCGGCCGCACATCCTCGGCCATCGGCAGGCCCTCGGCCCCCAGGGCGGTTGCGTCGGCATCGAGCAGCGATCTGTCTCCGTGGACACGCAGGCCGGCAATGAACCTGGCCCGGGTGTGGCCGTCAGGCCGGATGCCGTCTCCGGATGCGTGCCGCGGTCGTCCGCCGCAGCATCCTGATCATGCGGACGCACGGCGCAGTCCAAGAGAACCGCGGCGGGGTACTGTCCGGTGGCCGCGGCCAGGTGCAGCATCTTGCGGTGCATGTTGATCCGGGCCCGGGAGATGACGGTGGCGCGGGTGTCGGGGCGCCAGCTGGGGCGGGCGAGGGCGGCTGCGCGACGCCTACGTCGCCACGATGGCGGAGCTGGGTGTCGCCGAGAAGCTGCCCCCGGCCGAGTTCCTCAAGGCGATGGACGGCTACAAGAGCCGTGATCCGGAGCTGGCGCTCGTCCTCAGCGCCGTCAAGATGACCGTCAAGGTCGGCATCGGCAAGCTGCAGGAGAAGGCGCGCGGCGGCGGCTGGAAGCCAGGGCAGGCCTGGCCCGCCGGCCGATCGCCTCGCCCGGGCAGAGCTGCCCCTTTTTCGGGCTCCAGCCGCAAGCTGGTGAGCCCGCACGGTCGTCGAGTCGATGCAGACGACCGACCAGTCGACCGCACCGTCGGCATCGGAATACTGCTGGACGTGGGCCAGAAGCCGGTCCCAGGTGCCGTCGGCCGACCAGCGGCGGAAGCGTTCATAGACCGTCTTCCACGGCCCGTAGCGCTCGGGCAGATCCCGCCAGGCCGCCCCCGTTGACAACTTCCACAGGATGCCGTTGACCACCTGCCTGCGGTTCCGCACCGGTCGGCCCATCCGGGACGGAGCCGGCAACGGCTCGATCACCGCCCTCGACTCATCAGTCAGTTCATGACGACGCACCACGAACGAACCGACGACGCCACCACTTTGCGGACACGACCGAGGGCTTCGGGTGCCGATCATCCGCAGCCCCACGGCAGAACGGCCGGAAGAAGCACCGGCAGTTTTCCCGGCAGATACCCCTGTGGTGTACTCGCCTGCGCAGGTCCAGATCATCCGGCGGGGGCGTGATGGGCGAGGGCGGATTCGGGGCGCTGTTAGGCGCCCGGCGCAGCGGGGCCGGGCTGACGCAGGAGGAGCTCGCCGAACGCTCGGGACTGAGCGTGCGGGCGATCCGTGACCTCGAGCGCGGCAGGGTTGCCCGGCCGCGCCGGGAAACCGTACGGCTACTCGCCACGGCCCTCGGCCTGCCGGAGGACGAGCGCGAGGAATTCTTTCGTCTTGCCCGTCAGGCGCTACCGCCGACCCGACCGGGGCGCGTCGACGCCCAGTTGCCGACCGCTCCCGCCGTGATGGCACCCATCGACCGTGACGATCCGCGTATCTCAGTCGTCCCGCCAGACGAACCGGCCATACCCCCAAAGGCAGAGGCAGCCGGCCACCGGGCCGGACACGGACGTCGGAGAAGCACCGCGGCACGCTACGGCACTCTGCTCACCGCGCTGTTGACGGTCACCGCACTCTCCTCCGATCAGGGCTCGCTTCCCGCACTGCCGTCCCACCACGGCCCGCACGTCCTCCGGACCACGAGCAGCGCTGCCTATGTCGCCCGGATCAGCAACAACGACTCCAGGCCCCCTTACGGTCCGCCGTCGACCATCGGGGCCGATCTGTGGGTGCTGCACGCAGTCGCCCGCGGTGAAACGCTGATCGTCACCGTCGCGCTCACCGGTGCGGGCTCGGGTGCGGTCACCGTGACCGACACGGCCGGCAACACCTACCGGCCGGCCGGGCAGATCAACTACCGTGGCCGCCTGCTGCTCTTCGCAGTCGTCGGTGCCAGGCCGCTGGACACGCTCGATCGGATCATCATTCGCTGGCCGCGAGTCACCGCCGCCCAGACCGCGGTCGACGCATTCCGGGGAATCACCGCCGCCGGACCATGGATCGAGGGCGAATCGGACCCCCGCGACGGCACCGAATCCATCAACATCGACGATCTGCCACTGTGCACCGAAGGCGACCTCGTCTTCACCGCCATGAACGCCCCAACCGGCCCCGCCGCCCAATTCGACGCGCCCTGGAAGGAAGCGCCCTGGCAACCCGTGGACGTGGATCTACCACGCCGGAACCCCACGCTCACGACGGCCTACCGCTCCATCACCTCCACAGACAACGACTGCACCGTCCGCGGCACCGCGACCCCACCATGGCAGTCCATCACCCTGCCCCTCCACGTAGTGGCAGGACCCAACAGCACGCGCTGAGACGTGCCCGAGGGCGCGATGGACCGCAGCCCAGTGGTGGGCCGGCCAGATCGTGGCGTGCCGACTCGATCCCGTGCCCGGAGCGAAGCTGAGCCATCAGGAAGCTGCAGCCGAACTCGACTACCCCGACGCGCTGCGACCCATCGTTGATCTGGCGAGAGCACGCGACCTACCGAAAGATCAACCTCCGGACCAACAGTACGTTCGCTAGCGGGTCACCTCCGCGGCGCGATGCCTTCTCGCCAAAGAAGCGCACCAGAACCACAACTTTTGAGCTACGTCGCACGACCCACCGTGACCGGTTCACGGGCAGCGAGCCAGAACCATTTCGCGTGAACATCCACGGCCCCGCCGACCGCCCATCGTCACCCAAGTGATGGACGAAACGCTGCTGCTTGAAGTGACCGAAGCCGCGTGGGCAAGGGCATGAACGACAGGTACGGGACGGAGCAGCTCGGTAGCTCGCTGGGCTCAGGCCGGGTTCGCGGCGGCTCCGCTTGCTTGGGGGCCCACGGGAGCCGTTCAGCGGGGCGCGTTGCGCGACACCGAGGACCAAGCCGTGCTGCGCCCGCTGACCCGAAAGCGGTCCGCGCCCAACGAGCGGGTCCGCCTCGCCGCCGGCGCCCTGGCCGCCCGGGTCCGCGCAGCGCGGCGTGCGGAGCGCCTGGGCTCTCGCACCCGGCCTCGCGCCGTCGCGAGGTTGCCCGAGGACGCGGCGCGGCGGGAGCGGGTCCGCTCGCGGCTCCTCAGGTGTCAGGGGCGGCGCGGTAGGGACACCGCTCCTACCGCCGGCTTCGCGACCGTACGCGTGCAGATCGCTTCAACGGCATGGTGCCCTGCCTCCTAGTGAAGGCAGGGCACGCTCTGGCAGGCCGGTTGCTTTCCCCGTCGGCCGGTTACGGTGTCACGGTGATCCTGGGGCTCTGGATATCCCCGTAGTACGAGAGGCTGCCGCTGGAGTTGTTGGCCCAGAACCCGACCGATATCACGTAGGTTCCCGTAGGCAGGTCGTGGTAGGTCTTGGGCTTCCAGTCCCAGCTGGTCTGGCTGTTCCAGCCCGCGCACCCGTAGTCGTAGGCCCAGTTCCCCGTGTTCACGTCGACCGCATGCGCGCAGATGTCGATCGGCACACCGCCCGGGTTGTGGATACCGGCCTGGGGACTGACCCCATAGCCTCCGTTGCCGAGAGAGCAGGAGTCGAGGGAGACGTTGAAGGCGACCGGGGCGAAGCTGCCTGCGGTCTCGCTGCGGCAGGTGTGGCCCGTGGGGTGAATGGTGAGGGCCGAGGCGGACTGGGCTGAAGTCAGTGCCGCGATGACGGCCATCCCGGTGATGACCACAGGTGCACCGAAGCGGCTGACACGAGAACTGGTTCGGGGCGAGCGACGCATGCGCTTGTTCCTCTCGTTCGGGTTTGTGGTGTCGATCGTCCGCAGCTCCCACAGCGGTGACCAGGCAGAACAGCCGGAAGAAAGACCGGCAGTTTTCCCGGCAGACGCCCTGTGATGTACTCGCCTGCGCAGGTCCAGCGAGGGCGGCTCAGAGGCGCTGTTGCGCGCCCGGCGCAGCGGCGCCGGCTGACGCAGGAGGAGCTCGCCGAACGCTCGGGGCTGAGCGTTCGGGCAATCCGCGATCTCGAGCACGGCAGGGTTGCCCGGCCCCCCCGTGAAACGGTGCGGCTGCTCGCCACGGCGCTCGGCCTGCCCGAGGACGACCGCGAGGAACTCCTTCGCCTCGCCGGTCATGCGTTGCCCCCGGCCCGACCCCGACCCCGCCCCGTTGACGCCCAAGTGCCGACCGCTGCCACCGCGACGGCACCCGAACGCGGTGACGATCCGCATCCCGCCAAACGCAACTCGCTCCTTGACAGGCTCAGGGCCGGCATCCCGGCCCTCCTGATACCCGCTGGGGTTGGGGTGCGTGCTCCCCCCCGCCGCGTCCGACCCCTGACCACGCACCCGCCCGGCTACCGGCGTCTGACCCGCCCGTCGTGTCGCCTGGCCGCGCATCGCCGTCCGCGCATCGCCGTCCGCGCATCGCCGTCCGGCGCACGGGCGCACGGGCGCACGGGGGCACGGGCGCACGGGCCGCCACGGCAGCCGCGAGCAGTGGGTATGCACCACCCGCGCCGCCCAGCCTCCGGCCTACGTGCCCGGTGGAAGTCGTGACCCCGCTCTCGACGACTGCGACGACGCTTTAGGCAAACAGCCGACAATCTGCCAGTGCATGCGCAGGCGAGCCCGGCCTCCCAACCAGCAGGTCAACCCTGTTGGTATGCGCGGCCGTCCTCGTTCAGGAGGACGTATGAAGGGTCCAGGGCTGCAGCCTGGCGGGCCAGGTCCAGCAACTCGGTGAGCGGCGGCGGGGTCAGCCCGAGACGGTAGAGGAACTCGGCCCGCCGCTCGGGCAGGTCGTCCATGTCGGCCGCCTCACTGAGTTCCTCGTCCTCTTCCTCCTGCAGCGCCAACAGCATCGCCTCATTCACGACGCGTCCCTGCCTCTCCAGGTTCAGCGCCTGTCCCGCGCATGGCAGCACGGCCAGCAGCAGTAGCGCGTCACGGAGGTTGGCGCCGACGATCCCCGCGGAGCCCTCGGAGTCGGCGAACAGCACGGGCCGATCCTCACTGTCACCGGTCCCGCAGAAGAAAAAGGTGCCGCCTCCGCCGTCCTTTGCGATCGCCTCCAGCGGCTCGCCCGAGGCCAGACGCACAGGCTCAACGTGGGTGATTGGCCCGTAGAGCGCGACGAGGACGTCGAAGTCGAAAGGCCACATGGCGAGTTCAGCAGCCCTGGAATCGTCGCGGAGCAGGCCGAGCAGGGAGGGCGAGAACGTCATCGGGTAACCGTAGAGCAACAGGGGCGGCAGCGCCGTGTCCCGGCCGTCCCCCCATTACCGTCTTGGTAACTCTGGGGGCACCCGAACGGTCCTCGTCCACGGCACCGCCGACGTGAAGGCCCACCGAACGCTTGCGCCGCCGGCCGCTCCCCCCGGCCGCCTGCAAGGCGTCCCCATGGCCGGAGTGCGCGTTCCCCCATTCGGACGCATCATGGGCTTGGCCCCTCCAGGTGCCACAGACCAACCTTCGGGAGGTCCTGTGATCCTGCTCGCCCTGCTTACGCCTATCGCGTTGATGGCCCTGCTCTTCGCGGTGACCGCCTTCGAAGAGCATCTCTTCCCGCAGGTACCCGTCACCGAGGACGCCAGCCCGCCGTTGTAGAGCCGGAGCGCCTCGGGCTCCTCCAAGAGTGGCCGTTGCTCGTCGATGGGGTCACGCAGCGCGGGCCTTTCATGTCCAGCGCATGCCGATGGCGGCCGGTTGTTCGATGCGTTCGGGTGTCAGTGGTGCGGCTCTGCTGCGTCGGTTGCTGATCCAGGCGCCCAGCTTGAGCTCCTGCTCCTCGCTGTCCTCGCCGTCCCCGTCGCCGATGATGACGGTCTCGGTGTGTTTGCGGGGTGCGCGGAGGTGTCCTTGGCGCATCACTGCGTGGACTGCTCGAGATCAGCATCACCGAGAACATCGTCACTGCCCTGCACGTCATCATCAACCGCATCGATCCGCAGACCGTGGACGCGCCCGACTCAGTCGTCTCCTACGCCCGCCGGCTCGCCCAGCGCGACGTCCCGCTCTCCGCGCCTACCGTCTCGGCCATGCGCCGAGCATGGACCTGGTCCTCGGCGAAGCGGTCCGACGGGGGGCTGCCGGACCCGGTGGGCACCGTCATCACCCTGGTCAGCCTCAGCTCGGCCTACCTGGACAGGGTCTGCGACGTCTGCGACCAGGTGGGCCGCGCGTACGAGCAGGAACGCGAACGCCGGGTGGACACCCGCGGCATGCTGCGCCAGCACTGGGTAGACCAGCTCCTCGAGAACCCCAGCGTCGATCTGCCTCAGGCGGAGGCCGCCCTCGACTACCGGTTGTCCGGCAGTCATCTGGCCGTCGAGGGCTGGCTGAACGGACCACGGCGACCACCGACCCCCACCGCGGTCTTCGACCGGCTGACCTTGCTGCTGCACACCGTCCTGCACGCACAGGGCCGTCCCCTGCTGGTCCCCAGGGACGAGGCGGACGCCCGTATCTGGCTCGCGGTCAGGCCCGGCTGCCCGGTGGATCCAGACACCGTCGCCGCCGAGCTGGCCGACGCCGCGCTACCGGTGCGGCTCGCCCTCGGCACCGTTCGCCCGGGCCTCGACGGCTTCCGCCGCAGCACCCGCGCCGCGGCACGCGCCAAAGCCGTCGCCCTGTCCGCGGGGGCCGGCGCCCCGCGGGCGGTCGCCTTCGCACGCGTGGCCCCCGTCGCCCTCCTGGCCGACGAGCCCCGCGAACTGGCCGACTTCGTCTCCGACACCCTCCGAGACCTCGCCGTCGACGACCCCCGCCGCGAAGTCCTCCGCGAGACGCTGCGCGTTTCCTCGCCACCAACCGCAGCTACACCGACACCGCCGACGAGTTGATGGTCCACCGCAACACCGTCCACCACCGCGTCCAGCAGACCCTCGACCACTACCGACTCGACGTCGACGCCAATGCCTTCGACCTCCACCTCGCCCTCAACGTCTGCCGCTGGTACGGGGCGAAGGTCCTGCGCCGCAAGCGCGGTTGACGGAGGGTGGGCCACAACGACGACGATCCTCCGCGACACATGGTGCGATCGGCCCCTTTGCGTAGTCCTGCATGCCTCTGCCGCTGGTTACTTGGTCCGCAGCATGAGCGCAAGACGTGTGTTGGCGCCGTAGACCCCGCTCTCGTCGCCGCGCACGCCGTACCGCTTCTGAAAGAGTGTCACGGCCGCTCGGACCTCCGCGCCGTAGCGGCCGTCTATGGCGCCGCCGTCGTAGATGCCCGGTATCTGCTGGAGTCGTACCTGCAGCTCGTAGACTCCATGGCCGCTGTCGCCTTGGCGCAGGACGCCCGTGCCCGGGATTTCGGGGAGCGGCGGATCCGGTGCGCCGGGCTGAGGGCGGTCTGGCTGTCCTGGAGTCGGGGGAGGGGGGTCCTTCGGCGCGGGACTCGTCGGCAGGGGAGCTTCCATGTGTCCGGAAGGCGGGGACGGCGAGGCCGCCGGCTCGGCGTTGTGGAAGAGCAGCAGCCACGTGGCGAGGAGTAATCCGCTCGCTGCGCCCAGCCCGAAGATTCCGGCGACCCGCAGGTCCCTGCGGCTGGTGACTCGCCGCCGCCTGCGACTGGTCTTCCTCCCGTGTGGGCGGACGGAGGACGCAGATCCCTTCGCGGGCGCCGTGGTGAGCTGGTCGAACGGGACGGCCGGACAGAGGGGGACGTCCGACCAATCGGTGCCCGGCCTGGGGCTCCTGCTCCGCCCGCTCTCCTGCCAGGGAGCCGGATGGGGGAAATCCATCGTGGGTGCCACAACCTCGGGGCCCGGTCCACTGGGCGGCGGCGGCTTTCCCGGCGACGGGGCCGGGACGGCCTCCAGCCCTCTGGGCAACCCCGGTGGCTCCGCCACGACAGCCTCCGGGGCGTCGGACTGGCGCAGGCCGCCGGTCTGCGGCGACGGGGGCGGGACGGCCTCCGGCCGTCTGGGCAACCCCGGTGGCTCCGCCACGACAGCCTCCGGGGCGTCGGACTGGCGCAGGCCGTCGGTCTGCGGCGACGGGGGCGGGACGGCCTCCGGCCGTCTGGGCAACCCCGGTGGCTCCGCCACGACAGCCTCCGGGGCGTCGGACCGGCGCAGGCCGCCGGTCTGCGGCGACTCGGCGGCAGGTGGACGGTGGGGCCCGGGACCCTCCGGTCGCGTGCCTGCCGGCACACGTTTGACCGGCAGTGCCCCGCCGGATGCGGAGAAATCCGGGGTCGGGGCCGAGGACGGGGTCGGCTGGGGAAAGCGGGCATCCCCGGTCGGCTGACCGTGCCGGGTCCGGGCCCCAGACGGGCCCTCGACGGGTTCCTGCTGCTCGTCGCGCAGGAGGTCGGCGCGTGCGGCAGCCAAAGCGTCCAGCACGGCTTGGAAGGAGTCCCTGGTCTCTTGCACGATGTCAGGGCCTGAGGCGGGAGTCCGCTCCGGGTTGGCGTCGTTGCGACCCACCGGGTCCTCCTCGGCTTTCTCGTTTCTGACGGGCCATTTCTTCCTCAGCGGCGGTCAGCTCCCAGGTGTCGGGTCCCTGATCACCGGCTTCTGCGCAGGGCGCGGCGGCTTTCCCTTCTTCCTTCGTCCCTGGCAGGCAATACGCAGGCGGCGCGGCTTTGCCCTCATCCAGCCGCCGGTATGTAACCCACGCCTCATGCACAGCCCGCGCCGTGGACCAGCCGCACCTCTCGTCCTGCAGAGCCCGGATTCGGCGAACTGTGGACCACCCCGCATGTCAGCCGGCGATTGAGCACGGTGCTCCTGCCGTCGACGCGGCGATGCCGGAGGTCCGCCTCGACGCGGGACCGGGCTCCTCCGGGTCCCCCCTTCCCGGGTCGCCAACTCCCTTGCAAGACCAGCCGACAGACCGGTACGACCGTGGGTCGCGGCAGAAGAAGTATGCCGTCTGCTCTCTTGCCGCAGCCGCTTTCACCATCCGCGGAGGCGTCGCCACCGCATCGGTGCTTCACCAGTCGACGGCGCCACGAGCGGACTCGATCCCGGAGTCATCCTGCGCAGGGCCCGAGCTCGCGTCAGCGATGCACCGGCTTCGCCGGAGCGAGTGCCCACGCACCTGGCGCGAAAGGGCGTCCGGGACCGAAACACCGAGGGGCTCCGGCGTCCTGTGCCGACGGCACCTCGCGGCAGGTCACCGGCCTCCGGGCCTTCTGCCGCCACCACCAGTGCGCCGCCACCCGTGAAGACGAAGCCGCCCCCCACCCTCCAGTAGCCGCCGTCCCAGCCCGCCTTCGCGGACGGCAACGCCTTCCACGCGGCCCTCCGCCAGTGCTTCTGGCAGCAGCAGCGCCTCTCCCACCAGTAGCGGCTCACCGAGCAGCAAAGCGGAAACCGGTGGCTGAGCCACTTGCCGGCTCCCCGGCGCGCCGCAGGACGCGTGCGATTGCCCACAGTTAAGTTGTGCACAATCTAATTGCGCGTTAGCGTCGTGGGCAGTGCATCACGACAGAGAGGCGGCACCATGAATCCCGTTCGCTACGAGGACTACCGTCCCGCTGAACGCCCGTCGTACCACGAGGAGTTGGAAGCAGTCGTCGCCCAGGTGGCGAGCCGTACTCGCGCCTCGGTCGAGCGCGAGACCGTCGGCCGTGCTGTCCGCACCGCCCACGGAAAGACCTACGGCCTCCTCAAGGCCACGGTCACGGTCGGCGACAACCCCGGCTTCTACGGGCAGGGAATCTTCGCCCGGCCGACCGCGTACGACGCCGTCGTCCGCTACTCGAACGGCTTGGGCCACCATCGCCCCGACCACCAGCTGGGCGCGGCATGCGGCATGGGCATCAAACTGTTCGGGGTGGCCGGCCCCTCGCTGCTGGACGACGAACGCGACAGCGGCACCTTCGATCTCAACCTGATCAACAACGAGGTCTTCTTCGCGAACACCGCCTACGACTACATGGTGATCGAGGAATTGTTCGCGGAACTGCCCGAGGCCCTGGTGGACCCGGCCCGCCGCAAGACCTGGATGGCGGAGTTCCTGACCCGCCGGCAGACGCTCACCGATCCCGACAGCTGGCTGTGGGACGAACTGCTCGCCATGCTCTCGTTCACTGCGGTCCCGCGCAGGAACCTGTTGTCGTACACCTACAACAGCATGGGCGCCTTCCGGTACGGCGACCACATCGCCAAGATCCGTACCGTGCCGACGGCCGCGTCCCTGGACTCCCTCACGCACCAGATCGTGGACGTGCACGCGGACAACGAGGCATTCCGCCGCACCCTGGTGGCCGAGGCCGCGGAGCGAGACCACGCCTTCGAGCTCCAGGTCCAGCTCAACACCGATCTGGCCCGGATGCCGGTGGACAACACGTCCGTCAAGTGGCCCGAGGACCTGTCCCCCTGGGTGACGGTCGCCCGGGTGGACCTCCCGCGCCAGGACATCGGTGGGAACGACAACCTCGCGGCCGCCGACGCCACGTCGATCACGCCGTGGCGATCACGCGAGGAACACCGGCCTATCGGTGAGATCCAGCGGGTGCGGCAGGAGGTGTACCGGCGCTCGTCCATCGAACGGCACCGCATCAACGGACAGCAGCGGCGCGAACCGGCCGGCAGCGCCGAGCTGCTGGGCTGAGCCTCTCCCACGCCGGCCGTGCCCGTACACACCGGGTGCGGCCGGCGCCGGCCCGGTGTGTACGATGCCCGCCCCGACGCCGGGCAGCCGCCGTTGTCCCGCCACAGGTTCCAGGGCACGCCCGTCGCTCCGGACGGCGCCACCTCGACGCGCCATCACCCCTACGGCATGCCGCGCACTGTCGAGGACCTGGCGGGTCCTGTCAGCCGAGCTTGAGGAGGCCGGCTTCCACGACGGCGTGTCCGAAGGGACTCGCGAGTTCGGCGAGGCGCTCGCAGTCGGCGTCACCCAGGGCGGCGTAGGCGGGAAGGGCCAGGCGGTCGGTGCGGTCCTCGATGTGCCGGCGCAGGAGTACGCCTTCGGAGCTGAGGGAGTCGCCGTCGAGGAGACCTCGCGTGCGCAGGTCTTCCGCGGTGGCGGCCCACTCCTCCGCGGGCCATGCCCGGCTCGCCTGGAGGAAGTCGACGGGAACCTCACCGGTGGCAGCGTGCAGAATCAGGGCCTCCAGGCCCCCGATGCCCTCGCTCAGCAAGCATGCGACATGGCCGTCTCCGCGGAACTCCCGAAGCAGCGTCTGGGCGTGCCACAGCCGCAGTACCGGTTCCTCCGGCCAGGGCAGGGCGGCATGCGCGGCGAACAGCGGGCGCCCCTGCGCCTGTTCGCAGGCCGCCTCAGCGGCTCGGGTGGTCAGCGCGAGGACCTCGTCGAAATCGGGCTGCTCGTGGATCCCGGCCCGTCGCAGTGCCTCGCTCGCGGCGGCATACCGCGCGTCCAGGACCTGCTGCGGCGTCGCCGCGTCCCAGACCCCGTCGACCGCCTTCCGGACGAAACGGGGGTTGAAGTTGTAGAAGGTCGAGATGACCAGCTCAGCGGATGCCCGGCCGAAGGCGGCGCTTCGGGAGGCGAAGTACCCGGCGCGTCCGCTCAGCCCGAGGTCCGCGTACCGCCGCCTTGCCTCCGGGGCGAAGTAGATCATGGCGTGAACGGGCTCGAGTCGGCGCCATGCCGCTCGTGCAGTCTTCATGGGTTCACCTTTTCGGAGAGCCGACAAGTGAGGTATTCGTCGTGGTTCAGTGCGCGCCGTGCGCTTGCAGGTGCGCGAGCAGCAGACGGCTCAGCGTCTCCGGTGCCTCCTCGGGGACCCAGTGGCTGACGCCCTGGAGGGTCTCGAACCGGTAGGGCCCGCTGACCCACTGCCCGGTCTCCTGAGCGGCCGCCGGGCCGAACGCGCTGTCCTCCGTGCTCCAGACGTACAGCGTGGGCACGTCGATGACACCGATCGCCCCGTCGGGGCGGCCGGCCCGGTACCAGTTGAGCGCTGCGGTGAGAGCACCCGGCTGAGACAGGTGCCGGACGTAGGTCTCGGCACTGGCCTGGGGGACCTTCTCGGAGTAGAAGGCGCGAAGTTCCGCGGCGTCGTCGGCGAGCATGCGCTCTTCCGTCGCGGGCGTCTCGCGCCAGTCGATCATGTAATGCGAGCGTTCGCGCTGATCCCGGTCGCTGCGCAGGGTGGTGGCCAGGGCGCCGGGGTGCGGGGTCGAGACAACCGTCAGCGTACGGACCCGGCCGGGGTGGGCATCGGCGGTCCACCAGGCCACCGCGCCTCCCCAGTCATGGCCGACCAGATCGAACGCCGCCCAGCCGAGTTCCTCTGTGAGAGCGACCACGTCATCGACGAGGACGCCGATGCGGTAGTCCTCGGGCCGCCCGGGACGGACCCCGGGGGAGTACCCACGCTGGTCCGGTGCCACCACCCGGTAGCCGTGAGCGGCCAACGCCGCGATCTGCCGTCGCCACACCAGCGCCGTCTGTGGGAAGCCGTGCAACAGCAGCACCGGGCGGCCCTCGGGCGGACCCGCCACGATCGCGTCGAACGCCCCCGCAGCGGTGGAAATGCTCAGCTCGGTCACGATCCGACCCTCCATACCGACTGGTCGGTCAGCTTTCAGGCGTGGCGCCGGATTGTCAAGGTCGGGAGCGTGCGCGTCTTCCCGGCGGCGGGAGTGCGCGCTCTGTTTCGGCCGACGTCGCGCCGAAGAGGCCGGGACCATGGTTGAACATGACGCCGGATTCAACTATAACCAGTCCGGAGGCTTGCCCCCGTCACCCCCTCGGTCATGCGCCATGCCATCGGTGAACGGAGGAGACGGTCAAGACCGCTCACAACGCCCGGAACGGCGTTCGGCACCGCCTACCGGCATCGATCCCGGCTCCCGGAACGCGGGATTCCCCTCCCGAAGCTCCCGGACGCTCCGGAACAACAGGAATCAGTGAGGCGACATGAGGGAAGCAGTCATCGTTTCGACGGCACGGACGCCGATCGGAAAGGCCTACCGCGGCGCGTTCAACGACACCCAGGCGCAGGAACTTGCTGCCCACGCCCTCTCTCACGCGGTGCGGCGCGCCGGGCTCGAGGGGGGCGAGGTCGAGGATGTGATCTTCGGCTGCGCCGTCCAGCAGGGGACCTCCGGTGTCAACGTCGCGCGTCAGGCCGTTCTCCGTGCCGGACTTCCGGACACCGTGTCGGGGATGACGATCGACCGGCAGTGCTCGTCGGGCCTGATGGCCATCGCGACGGCCGCCAAGCAGATCGTCGGCGACGGCATGCAGGTCGCTGTCGGCGCCGGTGTCGAGTCGATCTCCTTGGCGCAGAACGACCACATGAACACCCACCGCATGACAGATCCCTGGCTGGTCGAGCACAAGCCGAGCATCTACATGCCGATGTTGCACACCGCGGAGATCGTCGCCGAACGCTACGGCGTGAGCCGGGAACGTCAGGACGAGTTCGCGCTGGTGTCGCAGCAGCGCACCGCGGCGGCCCAGGAGGCCGGCCGGTTCGACCAGGAGATCGTCGCGCTCAACAGCGTCAAGAAGGTGCTCGACAAGCAGTCGGGGGAGGTGCGGGAGGAGGCCGTGACCCTGACCCGGGACGAGGGCAACCGCGCGTCGACCACGCTCGAGGGCCTGGCCGGATTGGCGCCGGTGCTGCCGGACGGTCAGGTGAGCGCGCATTCCAGCGTGACGGCGGGCAACTCCTCTCAACTGTCGGACGGGGCTTCGGCGTCGGTGTTGATGGAGGCGGGGGAGGCCGAGCGCCGCGGGCTGGAGCCGCTCGGCGTCTACCGGGGTATGGCCGTTGCCGGTTGTGGGCCGGACGAGATGGGGATCGGCCCCGTGTTCGCCATTCCGAAACTGCTGAAGCAGCACAGCCTCACCATCGACGACATCGGCCTGTGGGAACTCAACGAGGCGTTCGCTTCCCAGGCGTTGTACTGCCGCGACGAACTGCACATCGACCCGGAGCGGTTCAACGTCAATGGCGGCGCGATCTCGGTCGGTCATCCGTACGGCATGACCGGAGCCCGCCTGGTGGGGCACGCACTGATCGAGGGCAGGCGCCGAGGTGTGCGGTACGTGGTGATCTCGATGTGCGTCGGCGGCGGAATGGGCGCCGCCGGGCTGTTCGAGGTCGTCTGAGATCCGCGTCCCTGCTGGACCGCCGACGGCAAGGCCGGCCGGGCACGGGGGAGTCGCGGCACCGGGCCCGGCCGCCCAGCCGGCCGCGGTCCTGCCGCTTCCACCAGGCCGGGAGCCGTCGGCCTCGCGGAATCGATGGAGGGGCGCACGTCCCATGAGAGCCGACAGACCAGGGCCGCCGTCGTGTTGGCCGGTGGCAGGCCGGCCGCGAGAGAGAGGTATGGACACCGTGCAGAACGTGGTCGAAAAAGCCCGAACCGCGGTCCTCGTGGACTTCGGCGGGGTCATCACCTCCAGTGTGTTGCAGGCGTTCACCGACTTCGGTGCCTCGCTCGGCGGCGATCCGCGCCTGCCGCTGGACCTGCTCAGCCGGGATCAGCCCTCACGCACCCTTCTGGCCGACCACGAGCGCGGCCGTATCGACACCGAAGCCTTCGAACGAGGATTCGCCGAGCGTCTTCGTGCCCACGGCGCGGACGTGGCGGCCGAGGGGCTCACTGCCCGGATGCAAGCGGGAATGTCGATCGACCCGGACATGCTCACTCTGCTCGATGATCTTCGCGGCGCCGGGTATCCCGTGGCGCTGGTGTCCAATTCGTTCGGAACCGGAACCTACGACGGTGTCGACCTCACCGCTGTGGCCGACGTGGTCGTCATCTCCGCCGAGGTCGGGATCCGCAAGCCTTCCCGGCGGATCTACGCGATCGCGTGTGAACGCCTCGGCGTGGACCCCGAGGAGGCCGTCATGATCGACGATCTGCAGCAGAACCTCGACGGAGCGGCCCGGATCGGCATCGGGGGCGTCCTGCACACCAGTGCCGCCGACACCCGCCGCCAACTCGCCGACGTCTTCGGCATCGCCGCAGGGCCGATCGGCCGATCGCCCGATCAGGCGCACCGAGATCGTCCATGACCTCCGCCGTCGACCGTGGTTTACCTGCGGCGATACGCACCTCCGGCCACGCCGTGCGAGGACTTGAGGCCGAGGCCGGGCCAAGTCCACTGATCGGCGGGTGAGACCCGCACCGTCACCTGCTCACATCCCGGGAAGGCACCGCTCATGACCAGCGTTTTCGATCCTGTCAGCCGCCATGCGGCCGCCACCCCCGACAACGTCGCGTTGCGCGGCGGTGCGGAGCAGTGGACCTACCGGCAACTGTGCGACGCGAGCGTACGGTACGCGGGTGCCCTGACTGCCGCGGGCCTCGCTCCCGGGGACCGGGTGCTGCTCGCAGCGCCGTCGGTGCCCGAGTTCGTCGTGGCTTACCTCGGGATTCAGGCCGCGGGCTGTGTCGTGGTGCCGGTCAACACGATGGCCACCCGGGCTGAGGTCGAGTACGTCCTCGGCGATGCCGGGTGCTCGTTGGCGGTCGCCTGGCACGCCCTCGGCCCGGCCGTCGCGGAGGCGGCCGCGACCCTCGAGGTGCCCTCCTGGACACTGTCCCCCGGCGCGACCGGCAGCGATGCCGAACCCGTCCCCGTCGTCGACCGGGACCGCAACGACACCGCGGCCATCCTGTACACCTCGGGTACGACGGGGCGGCCGAAGGGTGCCCAACTCACAGTCGGCAACCTGTTGTCCGCCGGGGAGATCGGCGCCGAGTGCAGCCGCGCGTCGAGCACCGACCGCACCGGCACCGGACTCCCGCTGTTCCACGTGTTCGGGCAGGCGGCGGTCATGATGGCGACGTTGACCGTGGGTGGTTCGATGTCGTTGCTGGCCCGATTCGACCCGGCGTCGATGCTGGAGATGCTGCGCCGCGACCGGCTCACCATCATGGCCGGCGTACCGACCATGTGGAACGCGATGCTGCACGCGGCGGGCTATGCGAACCCGGCGGACTTCGCCCAACTCCGTGTCGCCGTCTCCGGCGGCGCGTCGCTGCCCGGAGAGATCGCCCGGGCCTTCGAGGCCCGCTTCGGCTGCACCATCCTCGAAGGCTACGGGCTCACCGAGACCACCGCGTTCGGCACCTTCAACGACATCGACCGCGGCGGCAAGACCGGGTACACCGGCCGGGCGGTCCCGGGGGTGCACGTCCAGGTGCGGGACATCGAGGGCAACGAGTGTCCGCCGGGCACCGTCGGCGAGGTCCACATCAAGGGACCCACGGTGATGCGCGGCTACTGGAACCGCCCCGCGGACACCGCCGCGGCGATCTCGCCCGACGGCTGGTTCCGGACCGGCGACCTCGGCGAAACGGACACCGACGGCGACCTGCGCATCGTCGACCGAATCAAGGACCTGATCATCCGCGGCGGTTACAACGTCTACCCCGGTGAGGTGGAGGAGGTCCTCTACGAGCACCCGGACATCATCGAGGCAGCCGTGATCGGTGTCCCCGACGACCACTACGGCGAGGAGGTCGCCGCGCTCATCGCCGCCCGTCCCGGTTCGGAGCTCGGTGCCGCCGAGGTGTCGGAGTGGGCGCGGGAGCGGCTGTCCGCCTACAAGATCCCGCGCATCGTCAGGTTCGTCGACACGCTGCCGAAGGGCCCGTCCGGCAAGATCCTCAAGCGGTCCATCGACCGTACCGCTCTGACCCGCGACAGGGCGCCCGCCGATGTCGCCGCCCGCCGCCCCTGAGCCCCCCGGCTCGCGAGTTTGTGACCATGGCGTCGGATTCAAGTACAGTCTCCGGGATGGACACCACTGCGCCCGAGGAGATCGACGGCGAGAAGGCACCGCCCATGGCGCCCCTCTCGCATCTTCGCGAGCCGCCCACGACGAAGCGTGGAGCGCGGACCCGGGCCGCTCTGGTCAAGGCCGCGCGGAAGGTGTTCGAACGGGACGGCTACCTCGACACCCGCCTGACCGACATCACCAAAGAGGCTCAGTGCGCGGCGGGGTCCTTCTACACCTACTTCGCCAACAAGGAAGAGGTGCTTGCCGCCGTCCTCCTGGAGGCGCAGGAGGACATGATGCACCCGGGCATGGGCCGGGTGCAGGGTGCCGACGATCCCTATGCGGTACTCCAGGCGAGCAACCGTGCGTATCTCGAGGCATACAAACGGAATGCGAAACTGATGGCCCTGCTTGAGCAGGTCGCCCAGGTGGAGCCGGAGTTCCGTGAGTTCCGGAGCAGGCGCGCGGATGCGTTCATCCGCCGCAACGCCCGTGGCATCGCTGACCTGCAGGCGCGGGGCGTCGCGGACCGTGAGGTCGATCCGCTGATGGCCTCCCGTGCGCTGTCGGGCATGGTCAGCGTCATGGCCTACAACGCCTTCGTGCTCGGCGGGCAGCAAGAAGAAGGTGCACCGGACTTCGAGGAACTCGTGTCCACGGTCACCCGGCTATGGGCGAACGCCCTGCGGTTCCCCGGCCACCGCTGACTCGGCGATCCGACCGGGGCGGAGCCTGCCGCCCACGATCTCTCGACGATCCTGGATCCTGGCGCCCCATGGGCGACGCCGACCAGCTTGAGTGAGTTCATGCTCACTCCGGGACTCGTCACACTCTGTTCCGCCGGGCACTCTCTCCCGGCGAAGGCGTTCACCCGCTTCCGGTTCCCTCGCTTTTCACCGGACCGAGCCCAAGTCTCCTGCCGATCGGTGCCGTGAGCCGCTCGTACCTCGGAGGACCGGCGAGACAGGGCCGGCGCCGGCTGGTGAGCTGCTCCGCAAGACGCCTGGTCGGTGCGGTCACGCGCGACCAGTTATTGAACTTGACGCCAGATTCAATTATACAGGTGAGGGGAGCCAGGGTCGTATCGCCTCGGGGGCCGTGCCGCAGCACCTCAGGCCCACGTCACGGAGAGGGTCCGTTGTGAACGTTGCACAAAGAGTCGCCGTCGTCACCGGTGGTGGCGGTGGCATCGGCAGCGCGCTCGTCGCACGGCTCGCTCGCGAGGGTGCCCGGGTCGTCGTCGCGGACCTCGACGCGGACAGCGCGCGGGCGGTGTCGGATCGGGTCAACGCCGGCCATCCGGGAAGCACTGTCAGCGCCGGCGCTGACGCGTCGGACACCGCCCAGATCCAGCGGTTGATCGACCTGGCGGAGAGCGCCTTCGGTCCGGTCGATCTCTACTTCGCGAACGCGGGCATCGCCGGGGCTCTCGGTCTCGACGCGAGCGAACAGGACTGGGACCTCTCGATCGACGTCAACCTGCGGGCCCACATCCGTGCCGCAAGGCTGCTGGTACCGCAGTGGCTAGAGCGCGGTCAGGGCTACTTCGTCAGCACGGCATCGGCGGCCGGGCTGCTCACCCAGGTCGGCTCCGCCACGTACGCCGTCACCAAACACGCGGCCGTCGCCTTCGCCGAATGGCTGAGCGTCACCTACGGCGATCGCGGGGTCCGTGCCAGCTGTCTGTGCCCGATGGGGGTGAACACCAGGCTGCTGTACTCCGGAAAGGACTCCGGGGACGTCCTGGGGAGAGCGGCCACCCAGGCCGTCACGTCCGCCGGGGACGTCCTGGAGCCGGCCGAGGTCGCCGACGCCGTCCTGGCCGCGATCGAGGACGAGCGCTTCCTGATCCTTCCGCATGAGGAAGTTCTGGACATGTACCGGCAGAAGGGCTCCGATTACGACCGGTGGCTGCGCGGGATGCGCCGTTACCAGAGCTCCCTGCTGGCGCAGTCATGACCGGTGCGCCGGGCGAGCTCGTCCTCGCCGAGCATCGCGGGCCGGTGCTGGTGCTCACCTTCAACAGGCCCGCCAAGCTGAACGCCTGGACCGACGAACTCGAAGACCGCTACTTCACGCTGCTCGACGCCGCCGAAGACGACCCGGACGTACGCGCCATCGTAATCACCGGCGCGGGACGCGGATTCTGCGCCGGAGCCGACGTCCAGCGGCCGCAAACGGTCGGCGAGGTCTCCGCGGCGGACAGGGCGCGGCGCCGCGCGCGACGTGCCGCTGACCCTGCGCAAACCGTTGATCGGTGCGATCAACGGGGTGGCGGCCGGCCTGGGCATGGTGGAGGCGCTGTACTGCGACATCCGCTTCGGCTCGCCCGCGGCCCGGTACACCACGGCATTCGCGCAACGCGGGCTGATCGCCGAGTACGGGACCCCCTGGCTGTTGCCCCGGCTGGTGGGGCACAGCCGGGCAGCGGATCTGCTGCTGTCGAGTCGCATGGTGGATGCCGAGGAGGCACTGCGCATCGGACTCCTCGACCACCTGGTCCCCATCGGCAGTGTGGTCGATGCCGCTGTCGCGTACGCCGCCGATCCGGCGAGGTGCTGCTCGCCGGTATCCATGGCCACCATCAAGAGCCAGTTGAGCATCGACGCGGACGGCACCTACTGCCGATTCCGTGACACGGGCCGAAGCCCTCATGCTCCAGGCCTTCCACGGATCCGCTGTCGTCGTAGGCGTGGCCAGTCACCTCGACAAGCGCCCGCCGAACTTTCCCTCCCTACCCGTCAGGAGTTCGGATGTCCCTGTTTGAGATGTCGGACCGCGCCAAGAAGTACCAGGCGGATCTGCTCGAGTTCATGGATTCGCACGTCTACCCCGCCGAGGAGGTGTACCACGAGCAGATGCGCGCGTCGGGTGACCCGCACTTCCATCCGCCGATCATCGAGGAACTCAAGGCGCAGGCGCGGGCGCGTGGACTGTGGAACCTCTTCCACCCGCACCCGGAGTGGGGCCCCGGGCTGACGAACCTCGAGTACGCGCCGCTGGCGGAGATCATGGGGCGCAGCCACATCGCCTCCGAGGCGTGCAACTGCAACGCTCCCGACACGGGCAACATGGAGGTGCTCACGCTGTTCGGCAGCGACGAGCACAAGGAGAAGTACCTCAAGCCCCTGCTCGACGGGACGATGGCCTCCGCCTTCGCGATGACCGAGCCGCGTGTCGCCAGCTCCGACGCCACCAACATCGAGCTGCGGATGGAGCGCGACGGCGACGAGTACGTCCTCAACGGCCGCAAGTGGTTCGCGTCCAACGCCCTGCACCGCAACTGCAAGGTGCTCATCGTCATGGGGAAGACGGACCCCACCGCTGCTCCGCACCGGCAGCAGTCGATGATGGTCGTCCCGATCGACGCCCCCGGGATCACGGTGATGCGCGGCCTGCCGGTGTTCGGCTACCAGGACCGTGAGGGGCACGCCGAGATCGACTTCACCGACGTGCGGGTGCCGGCCAAGGACGTCCTCAAGGGCGAGGGCGAGGGTTTCGCGATCAGCCAGGCCCGGCTCGGGCCCGGCCGTATCCACCACTGCATGCGGGCCATCGGCGCGGCCGAACGGGCGCTGGAGCTGATGTGCCGGCGCGCGCAGTCACGGGTGACCTTCGGCGCTCCGGTTGCCGAACGGTCCAACATCCAGGACTGGATCGCGGAAGCGCGCATCGACATCGAGATGATCCGCCTGCTCACGCTCAAGGCCGCGTATCTGATGGACACGGTCGGGAACAAGGAAGCGCGCACCGAGATCGCGGCCATCAAGGTGGCCGCCCCGAACATCGCGTTGAAGATCATCGACCGCGCGATCCAGGTGCACGGAGCAGCAGGAGTGACCGAGGACTTCCCGCTGGCGATGATGTACGCGCAACTGCGGACGCTGCGGCTGGCGGACGGTCCGGACGAGGTCCACAAGCGGGCCATCGCCAGGCACGAACTGCGGCAGTACCGCGACGCGGACACCGCGGCGGCCAACGGCGCGGGCGGCGGCCACGAGGTGGCGGTGAACTGAGATGAACGGACTCGATCTCACCGGTCGCACCGCCGTCGTCACCGGCGCCTCGCGCGGTATCGGGCTGGCGATCGCCCAGGCCATCGCCGCGGCCGGCGGAAACGTCGTCCTCACCTCCCGGTCCCAGGAGGCGGCGGACGCCGCCGCGGCCCAGGTCGGGGGCACGGCGGTCGGCGTCGGCGCGCACGCCGTCGACGAAGAAGCGGCCCGCCGCTGTGTCGATGTGACGCTCGAGCGCTTCGGGAGCCTGGACATCCTCGTCAACAACGCGGGGACCAACCCGGCCTTCGGTCCCGTCATCGACCAGGACCACGGCCGGTTCGCCAAGACCTTCGACGTGAACCTGTGGGCTCCCGTCCTGTGGACGGGTCTGGCCACGCGGGCCTGGATGGGCGAGCACGGTGGCGCGGTGGTCAACACCGCGTCGGTCGGTGGCATGGCCTTCGAGGCGAACATCGGGTTGTACAACGCGTCGAAGGCCGCACTGATCCACCTCACGAAGCAACTGGCCCTGGAACTCTCGCCGAAGGTTCGCGTCAACGCGGTGGCACCGGGTGTGGTGCGCACGAAGCTGGCCGAGACTCTGTGGAAGGAGCACGAGCAGGCCGTGTCCGCCGCTACGGCGCTCGGGCGCATAGGGGAGCCTGCCGACATCGCCTCGGCGGTCGCCTTTCTCGTCTCGGACGCCGCGAGTTGGATCACCGGCGAGACGTTGGTGATCGACGGCGGGCAACTCCTCGGTGACGCGCTCTCGTTCAGGCGAGGAGCCGGCACGGGCGTCTAGCGGACGTCGTGGGAACCGACGCCGGGGTGGTGAGCCGTTGGCTCGAAACCTCGGCGTCGACTTCACCGGGTCGCCCGTCTCCGACCGGATCCGGCCGGTCAATGAGCGTGCGCCTCGAAGTGTGCGAGGCCCGCGCCGTCGAGTTCCGCCGGCACCCCGGGCAGGCATGAACCGGGCGTTTCAGCCGGGCGGCGCCGACAGATGGATCAGGATGCCGCACACCTCGTCCACGATCTCCCGGGCCTCCGTCTCGTCCCCGCAGTCGGCCAGTTCGCGCGCCGCCCCTCCGATGACGGTGGTCAGCACGCTCACCCGGACCCGCCCGGCGCGTCGCTGCTCGTCCACTTCCAGGAGCCGGGCGTTGCGCCGTACCCATGCGCGGTCCCACTGGCGGCGCAGCGCGTCGAAGCCCGCGGGGCCGTCGTCCCGCGCGAGGAGTCCGCCGAGCCGCCGGTTGTCCCAGGCGCCCTCCAGATACGCCCTGGCTCCCGCCACGAAGAGGGCGATCGGGTCGTCCACCCCACGGCTGCGCTCGGCGGCCAGCGTGGCCGCGGTCCTGCCCTGCTGCTCTTCCCGGAACTCCTCCCACAGGGCGAGGTAAAGCCCTCGCTTTCCGCCGTAGTGCTGGAAGAGGCTGCCCACCGGGATGCCGGAGCGCGCCGCGATCTCGGTGAGACCGGCGTCGGTGTAGCCGCGCTCGGTGAACACCTCCAGCGCGGCGTCCAGCAGCGCACGCCGGCTCGAGCGGTCCTCACCGGCGTGGCCCTCCGAGGGGACCATGCTTGCCTGCCTCTCCGGCCGCTGACGTGTCGCCTCGGCCCCAGCAGACTCCACGATGCCGCTCACTGGCAATCCCCGCCTTCCCCGGCCCCGTCGCGGATGGCGAGGGCGACCAGCAGTTCCAGGAGGTCGGCGATCCGGCGCGGATTGCGGCCGGTGCGTTCCTCGATCCGGCGCAACCGGTAGTGCGCCGTGTTGTGGTGCACCCGCAGCCGGTCGGCGGCCAGCCGCAGATTGAGGTCCGCCTCCGCGAAGGCCCGAATCGTGGCGGCCAGCGTGTCGCCACGTCTGCGGTCCTCCTCCAGCAGCGCCCGTACCCGGGGATCGACCAGCTGACGGGCGAGGTCGTCGGCGCGCAGCGCCAGGTAGTCGAACGGGGACAGCCGTGGCAGCGCCGCCACCCCGCCCCCGCCCGGTACCAGATCGAGGGCGCCCCGCGCCTCCTCATAGGCGCGCGGCAGTTCGGACGCGCCCCGGGCGACCGTGCTGATGCCCATGGAGAGCAGGGTCCCCTCCCGCGCCAGCCGCATCTGCACCGCCTCGAAGTGGGCGCAGATGTCCTTCGCGCTCATACCGGCCCGGACCACTGGCACGGCCACCACCTCGTCGTGACGCACGACGACCAGGGTTCTGCCGGCCCAGGGCCCGGCGACGCTGATCGACGCGCTGGTGGCGTACCCGTTCTCGGCCGTGGTGAGGTCCCCGGTGCGCGTGTCGCCCACACACACCGCCACGACCGCCATCATCGGCGAGCGCGGTCCGATGCCGTACGCCTGTGCCGCGGCGAACAGCGGACCGCGTGTCGGTGCCACGCCGGCCAGGAGCTGGTCGAGGAGATCCCGCCGCTCCCGGTCCGCGTCCGCCACCACGTGCTGCTGGTACTCGACGTAGGCCTGCGCGGCATGGGTGCTGGCGTAGTCGACGTACCGCATCAGCGGGGTGACGAGGGACAGCGCGGCCTGCTGGGCCTCGGCGGACGTGCCCGCGCACTCCAGCAGCGCGTCCCACAGCACCTGCCGGCCGACCCGGAAGGCACTGATCCAGTCCTCCAGGGCGAACCCGGCGCGTGCTCGCCGCATGGCTGCCGCCCGGCTGAAGACCAGGTCCTCCGGGGCGATGTCCCGGTCGCCGGCCAGCGCCGCCAACTGCATCCGGTAGTGCTCGAGCACCTGATCCCGTACGTCGTCGAAGAACCGCTCGTCCTGCAGTGCGTACGACGGGATCTCTGCGCGCATCACCTCGACGGCGGTCTCCGCCACCTCCTCGACCCGGTCGTGGACGGCGTGCAGGAGCAGCCGCCGCTCCCGGCGGAGCGGTTCGGAGAGTGGGGGAGTGCCGAGGACGGCACGGCGAGACATGGCGCCGATCGGCGCCGTTCGCCTCGTGCTCCGTCAACAGGCCCGGCGTGAGACATCTCCCGGCACCTGTGCGCGGCGCACAGTCCGGTGACCGGGAAGTTGGGTGCTCACAACCAATGTGCGGCTGGAACGCGCCCACCTACTGTGACGCTCGCCCACCCCCCAGCACGTCGGAAGGGGCGTCACTCATGCTCGCGGTCGACGGTATCACCGTGCGCTTCGGCGGGATCACGGCACTCGACGGTGTCGCGTTCACCGTCGAGCCGAGCACCGCCGTAGGGCTCATCGGGCCCAACGGAGCCGGCAAGACCACCTTGTTCAACTGCCTCACCAGGCGCTGCACCCCCGATGAGGGAACGGTGCAGTTCGAGGGTGAGGACCTGCTCGCCCTTCCGCCGCACGCCGTGGCCGGGCGCGGTATCGCCCGCACCTTCCAGAACCTCGGCCTGTTCCCGCGGCTCACGGTCCGGGAGAACGTCATGGTGGGCGCCCACAGCCGGGGGCGCACCGGACACCTCGCCGCGGGGCTCCGGCTGCCCCGCGTCCGGCGGGAGGAGAGAGAACTACGTGACCACGCGGACGACCTGCTACGGCGGCTCGGCCTGGCGGACGTCGCCGACCACCCCGCCTCCGGGCTGCCGTTCGGCACGCTCAAACGCGTCGAACTCGCCCGGGCGCTCGCGGTACGGCCGCGGCTGCTGCTGCTCGACGAACCCGTCAACGGGCTCAGCCACGGCGAGGTCGACCAATTCGCGGATCTGGTCCGCTCGGTGCGCCAGGAGTTCGATCTCACGCTCGTGGTGGTCGAACACCACATGGGCTTCGTGATGGGCCTGTGCGACAAGGTGGTCTGCCTCGATTTCGGCCGCAAGATCGCCGAGGGCTCGCCGGAGGAGATCCAGCGCGACCCGGCGGTCGTCGAGGCGTACCTGGGGGTGGCCGCATGAGCGAGTCCACCACCGAGCGCACGGAGCCGGACTTTCTCAAGGTCTCCGGACTGCACGCCGGATACGGTCAGGCCCGCGTGCTGCAGGGCCTCGACTTCTCCGTCACCCGCGGTGAGGTGTGCGCGATCCTCGGACCGAACGGCGCGGGCAAGACCACGACACTGCGGGCACTGAGCGGCATGGTCCGCGGCCGCGGCTCGGTCACCCTGGACGGCACCGAGCTGCTGGGCCGCTCGCCGGAGCAGGCCGCCAGGCTCGGTGTGGCGCACGTCCCCGAGGGCCGGGGCACCTTCAACGACCTGACCGTCGAGGAGAACCTGCGCGTCGGCGCCCACACCCGGCGCCGAGGCAGTGCCGGGCGCGCGGCCGTGGCGGCCGACCTGGAACGGATCTACGACTACTTCCCCAAACTGCGTGAGCGGTCACGGCAGGCCGCCGGCAGTCTCAGCGGCGGGGAGCAGCAGATGCTCGCCATCGGCAGGGCGCTGATGCTGCGGCCCTCGCTGCTGCTCCTGGACGAGCCGTCCCTGGGGCTGGCGCCGCTGGTCACCCGTGAGCTGTTCGAGATCGTCCGTGCCGTCAACGAGGAGGAACGCACCACCGTGGTCGTCGTCGAGCAGAACGCCCAGCTGGCGCTGGACATCGCGCACCGGGCCCACGTACTGGAGGCCGGCCGCCTGGTGCTGTCCGGACCGGCCGCACGGATCCGCGAGGACGAGCAGGTCGCTGAGGTGTACCTCGGCGTCTCCGTCCGCTCCCGGAAGGCCGGGTGAGCACCGTGACCGATCTTCTCCAGCAAGTGGTGGAAGGCCTGGGCTCCGGCGCGGTGTACGCCAGCCTGGCGCTGGCCCTGGTGCTGATCTACCGGTTCACCGGGATCGTCAACTTCGCCCAGGGCGAGCTGGCCATGCTGTCCACGTACGTCGCATGGCAGCTGGTGGCGTCCGGAATGCCGTTCTGGCTCGCGCTGCCCGCCACCCTCGGGGTGTCCTTCGCCGGCGGCATGCTGGTCGAGCGGATCGTCATCCGTCCCGTGCAGGGCGCGCCCGAGCTGACGGTGGTCATCGTCACGGTCGGCCTGTTCATCTTCGTCAACGCGTTGGCCGGCCTGATCTGGTCGTTCACCGTGAAGGACTTCCCGCAGCCGTTCCCCGACGGTGGGCTCGACCTGGCCGGGGTGCGTCTGGACTGGTCGACGCTCGGGATCCTCGGAGTGGTGGCCGTCGTGATGGGCCTGCTGTATCTGCTGTTCCAGCACACCTCCGTCGGCCTGGTGATGCGGGCGGTCGCCTGCAACCCGGCCTCCGCCCGGCTGTCGGGCATCCGGGTGGGACGGGTGCTGATGCTCGGCTGGGGGCTGGCCGCGACGGTCGGCGCGGTCTCGGGCGTGCTCGTCGCCCCGGTGCTGTTCCTGGAGCCCAACATGATGGGCGGCGTGCTGATCTACGCCTTCGCCGCGGCCACCCTCGGGGGCTTCGACAGCCCGGTCGGTGCGGTCGTCGGAGGCCTGTTCGTGGGCGTCGCCGAGACGCTGACCGGCGCGTACGTGGACGTGATCGGCGAGGACCTCAAGGTCGGCGTTCCCCTGGTGATCATCCTGGCGGTGCTGCTGGTCCGGCCCCAGGGCCTGTTCGGACGGGCGGCGGTGGAGCGCGCATGAGCACGATCACCACAGTCCTCGGCACGGACCGCGCCCGACGCCTGCGGGCCGCGCTCATCGTCCTGCTCGCGGCGGCAGCCGCGGTAGGCGCACCGTTCTACTTCGCCCCCTTCCAGGTCTTCCAGCTGACCATGGTGCTGCTGTACGCCGTGGCGCTGGCCGGGCTGAACCTGCTGGTCGGCTTCGGCGGACAGATCTCGCTCGGGCACGGCGCCTTCTTCGCGGCGGGGGCCTACACGACAGCAGTGATGCTCGACCGGTACGACATCGGCCATCTGGCCACGCTGCCGGTCGCGGCCGCCGGATGCTTCCTGCTGGGCCTCGGGTTCGGCGTGCCCGCGCTGCGGCTGCGCGGGCTGTACCTGGCCCTGGTCACCCTCTCGTTCGCGGTGTTCCTGCCGCCGTTGCTCAAGCGGCTCGAACCGGTGACGGGCGGCTCCATGGGCCTGACCGTGGACAAGCTGCAGCCGCCCGCGTGGAGCGGTCTGGCCGAGGACCAGTGGATGTACTTCGTCGTCCTCGCCGTCACCGCGGTGGCCCTGCTGCTCGCCCGCAACCTGCTGCGGTCCCGGGTCGGCCGGGCACTGCTCGCCGTGCGGGACAACGAGAGCGCCGCCGAGGTCATGGGCGTGCGGCTGTCGCTGCACAAGACCCTCGCCTTCGCGTGGAGCGCGATGTTCGCGGGTGTCGCCGGGTGCCTGTACACCTGGGTGATCGGCTTCGTCTCGCCCGACTCCTTCAGCTTCGTGCTGTCCATCACCCTGCTGGCCGGCCTGGTGGTCGGGGGGCTCGGCTCGCTGTACGGACCCCTGCTGGGAGCGGCGTTCGTGATGTACGTGCCGAGCGTGTCGCAGGACGTCAGCGAGGCGGCACCGGGAGTCGTCTTCGGCCTGCTGATCATCACGGTGATGCTCGTGGCCCCGACCGGACTGGCCGGTCTGCCGGGTCGTGTCCTGGGCGCAGTCGCCCGTCGCCTGCCCCGCCCCACCGCCCCCGACCGGACGCCAGAGACCGGACCCGCGCCCGACGCGGAGCGGAAGTCCCCGTCCGACTCGGCGCCCGACGCGGAGCGGAAGTCCCCGTCCGACTCCGCGCCCGACGAGGAGCGGAAGTCCCTGTCCGACTCGGCGCCCGATGCGGAGCCGAAGTCCCAAGCCGAATGCGAACCCTCCGCGATCCTCACCCCCGCGGACCCCGCAGTTGTCGACGCCGAACCCGTGGGCGCACCGCCCCGCACGGAAAAGGAATGAATCACATGCGCAAGACGACCGCTCTGCGGGCGGCCGCGGCCGCGACCGCCGTGCTGCTCACCGCGACCGCCTGCAGCAGCCGGCGAGACCAGGACGCCCAGGACACCGCCGCCGGCGGCGCCTGCAAGGGCCAGCAGACCACCGGCATCACCGACAAGACCATCAAGCTGGGCGGGATCTACCCGCTGTCGGGACCGGCCTCTGCCTACGGCACGATCAGCAAGGGCGTGGCCGCCTACTTCAAGTACGTCAACGACAAGGGCGGTATAGACGGCCGCAAGGTCGAGTTCGTCGTCCGCGACGACGGCTACCAGCCGCCCAAGGCGGTCGAGGAGGCCCGTAGACTCGTCGAGCAGGAGAAGGTCTTCGCGGTGTTCCAGACCCTGGGCACCCCGTCCACGGCAGCCGTGTGGGACTACCTCAACAAGCAGAAGGTGCCACAGCCCTTCGTCGCCACGGGCGCCTCCGCCTGGGGCACGGACGACAAGCACCCCTGGACCATCGGCTGGCAGCCCAACTACGTGGCCGAGGCGCGGGTGTACGCCAAGTACCTCAAGGACAGCAAGCCGAAGGCCAAGGTGGCGGTCCTCTACCAGAACGACGACTTCGGCAAGGACCTGCTCGGCGGGTTCCAGAAGGCCGTCGCCGGCAGCGGCGTCAAGGTGGTCGCCAAGGAGAGTTACGAGGTCACCGACCCGTCCGTGTCGGCACAGATGGCGAGCCTCGCCCGCTCCAAGGCGGACGTGCTGCTGGACGTCACCACCCCCAAGTTCGGCAGCCAGGCCCTCGCCGCCGACGCCAGGAACACCAAGTGGAACCCGCTCCACATCGTGAACAACGTGGCCTCGTCCGCCGCCGTGCTCAAGCCCGTCGGGTTCAAGAACGTGCAGGGCGTGGTCTCGGCCACCTACTTCAAGGACCCCGCCGACCCGCAGTGGGCGAACGATCCGGAGGTGAAGACCTACAAGAACGCCCTGCACAAGTACGCGCCAGACACCGACCCGGCCAACCAGTTCAACGCCTACGGCTGGGCCGTCGCCTCCAGCCTGCACAAGGCCTTGGACACGATGAAGTGCCCGACCAGGGAAGGGCTGCGGGACGCGGTGCGCAACCTGAAGGACGTGAAGGTGGGCCTGCTGCTGCCCGGGGTCACCATGTCCACGGGCCCCGGCGACGCCTTCCCGCTCGAGACGATGCAGCTGATGCGGTTCAAGGGTGAGCGGTGGCAGCTGTTCGGCAAGCCGGTGGACACCCGCAAGGAGTTCGGCCCGCTCGCGAAGTGAGCAGGCGGGGGCGGGCCCGGTCGATGCACTGACCTCCGGGGACCCGCCCCCGAACCGACATCGGATACGGGAGTGCTCACACGGCGCTCAACCCTCCGTCCACGACCAGGCTCTGCCCGGTGACGTAAGAGGCGCGGTCGGAGAGCAGGAAGGTGACGGCCTCGGCCACCTCCCGGGCGGTGCCCTGGCGCCCGAGCGGTATACGGCTGGACGAGGTGACACGCGACGCCCGCCCGGCCGAGGCCTCGCGGCCCATCGGCGTGTCGATCAGGCCCGGGACGACCAGGTTGGCGCGGACCCCGCGCGGCCCACCCTCCTCGGCGACATGGCGGGTGAGTCCGAACAGACCCGCCTTGGAACTGTCGTAGGCGGGCGAGTCAATGGCGGCGCGCAGCCCCGCCACGGAACTGGCCGGCCGAGGGGGCACAGGCCCCGCCACGGATCTGGCCGGCCGAGAGGGCACCGGAAAAGGGCATCGACCTACAGCTCTGCCTCGACTTCGTCACGCTCGCGGTCGAAGGCGCCTACGACGTCGGCATTCTCATGTCCGCCGACACCGACCTGAAGCCCGCCCTCAAATACGTCGCCGGGATGAACGGCAACCGTGGCCCCGCACCGGTACCAGGCCGGCCGCGGGGCTTTCGCTTTTCTGGGGTCGAGAACAGGCCAAAGGGCGGCCGTGCCCTTGTGTGGCTGCTGTGGGTTCCCTGAAGATCGACGGCGGCGCAACACCTGTTCGATTTTCCTCGGGGGGAAGAATTGAAGGCGCGTGCTCTGCTGCCGCTGCTCACCACAGCGGCACTGCTCGTACCGGTCACCACCGCAACCGCCGACACCGCTGTTGCCAAGCGCCCGCTGCCCGCAGTACCTCATCCGTAGGACAAGCGCATCAAATGCCAGGCCAAGGACCCGACCGGCCGGAAGATCGTCACCCGGTTCGGGAACTCGGAGTTCGGCTGGCAGCACTTCACCGGCCGTCACAACATCAAGAAGTGCGGCACGATTGCCGCTGTCGTCAACGAACACCCCGAGAAGAACGACGGTCACGGGCGGCTTGAGTACGGCGGGGTAGAGTTCGAGACCGGCGTTCCTCGGCCTAGGATGGTGAAAATCTGGGTGATCGTTCAGTACTCGCGCAAGACGAAGGACCAGCGGTACGACGTCGGCAGGGGACAGACGATCGGCGTCATCAATGCGTTCTGCAAGAACCAGCCGGGGAACAAGTGCCCGGCCTGGGCGAAGCTGTGACATTCGAACACCAGGGCGTCTTCGAGCGACTTCCAGGCATCGTCCGTGCTCTGGTCGCCGACCCCACGCCGGATCTGCCGGTCTTCAAGGGGCTGTTGGTCACCGGGGACGACCGCATGCGACTGTACCTGACCGCAGCCGACGGAAGCCGTACCTACGGAGCCGATGTGGTGATCAGCCACACCGGCCCCGGTCTCCTCGCGGGAATCACGTCCGGCTATCTGGACAACGAGTACGAGCAGCAGCCGTCCGATGATCCGCTGTGCGATGTGGTCGTGGACCTGACGCGCTACTGAGAGACCTGTCGCAGGAGCCCCCGTCAGCCCCCATGGGGCCGGCGGGGCTTCGTCGTGTCCGCTTCAGCATCCAGCAGCGGAACCAGCTGCCCGCAGTGTGACCCTGCGCATCCCCTGGAGCTGAGGCAGGGGTGGAGTCCACGGACCCACCATGTACACCGGCCTCCGGTGCCGCCGAGGGGTTTCGATTCCCCTGCAGACGCCTCGCGCATACCTTTCACGGTCCGCTCCGGCGCCGTGGCCGCCCGGCCTGCGGATATGCCGTATGCTGGTCGAACCGACGCGGGGTGGAGCAGCTCGGTAGCTCGCTGGGCTCATAACCCAGAGGTCGCAGGTTCAAATCCTGTCCCCGCTACTGCGCACCGGCCTCCTCGACACCAACGTCGAGGGGGCCGGAGGCATTTGGAGGCGCCGAGCTGATGAGAGGTCGCACGCTGGTCGGCAACCGGCGCCACCGACGACGTGGACCGCTGCAGCTTCAAGCCGCCAGCGCCGTGGAAGCTCAAGGGCGCCACCGGGGGAACGCTGTTCTTGCTCGCCCCCCGATGGGACACGGCGTCCGACCTGTCCAATTCCACCAGTGGCGGTAACCCGGAGAAGAAGGGCGCGGCGACCTTCAGCTACGACACGACCCTCGTCCTGAGTGCGAAGCCGGGAGCGGAAGAGCGCGCCGAAGCCCAGCACATCAAGACGGCGTTCACGAAGCCAGAGGACACGAAGCCGTACATGTCGGCGAAGAAGGTGCCGGGACAGACGGTGAAGGACCCCCTGCACCGGACGGTGAGCGCCAAACGCAACGACGACAATCGCAATGCGGCGAACAAGCAGTGCATGCGCTACTGGGGCGCCGGCTACTCCCACGGCGGTGCACGGGACTGCGACGAGTACCCGTTCGCGAGCACCTATGAAGGAGCCGCGGAGCACTCCTACGACCCCGGAGTGCGGAAGTTCAACTTCTCCGTGAACCCCATCGCCAAGGAAGACAACCAGGCCGGCGGTCTCATCCTGAAGAGCTTTTACTCCAAGAACCGCATCCTCGACGGTCTTGACGACGGCTTCACCGTCAAGATCATCGGCTGACACTCCATCGCGGTGGGAGCGAGCCAGTCGCTTCCACCGCGACGGTGCGCTACGAGCCGGCAGGCCAGAACTGCACCAGGTAACGCTCCCCCCCTGGATGCTCTCCTCGCTCTCCGCCAGAGCCTTGACCGCGGCCCGCCCCGAGGAACTGACCCGCACCCGCCACTCCCCGCCCGTCTCCGCGAGCGTGATCAGGTCGTCCAACCGGCCCAGACTCATCGACCACACAGCAACCTGGCCGCTGACCGATTCGAAGTCCGCCTCCGCCTGCTCCTCCCAGGCGGCCGGGTCCTGCTTCGGCGGGGACCCGTCCCACACCTCGACCGTAAGGGCAGCGGAGTGGGTATGCCCGGCGCTGGTGATGTCCAGGCGACCGGGATGAGTGCTCAGGAACGTCCCGAAGTCGAAGTCGTCGGGGAACAGCAGGTCCAGGGCGGCATCATCGGATTCCTGCAGCCCGAACGCGTGGTAACCGACGAACACGTCGACCTGCTGCTGACGGACAAGCTGTGCCATGAAATGGCCCCAGGGTTCGCAGACGACTGGTCATCACCAGCGATCGTAGGCTCACACCCGCAGCCTCAACTGCGATACGCCACGGGTATGTATGGTCTTGAGCGAACGATTCCGGCCGCTGCCTTGCAACCGGCAAGGCCGCACGAACTAACCGTGTACCGAAACGTGCGAGGCCGAAGGCCCTAACCGAGCCGTATCGGATCACGCGTCACGGTGCGCTACCGAAAGGGAAGCGGTGGATGGCGCACTGCGACCGGCCCCTGGTGTGCTGTGTGGACAGTTCTCAGAGCACCTCGTCGGTGTCCCGGAGCTGGCGCCAGGCCCTCAGTGCGTGCATGGCGACCAGCCGGTCGAGCAGCTCTGTGCTCTGGTGAGGCGAGTGCCCGCCCACACGGGTGAGGACGTCCATGTCGATGCTGTGCACAGTGTGGTCACCGGTATGCGCGGCCAGGACACAGCGGTTATGCCGGTGGTGAGTTCGTGGGCAAGGACAACGGCGCGCGCCAAAGAAGCTGGGATAGACCTCAGATCCGTTGGCACGCGGACGGGCCCGCTGAAGGGAGCCGATTTGGCGAAGATGGGGTTGGGGCGACTGAGAGGCAGCCTCTCGAAGTAGACCAACCGCGAGGTCAACTTCATGATCTACGGCTCGGTCGCTGCCGTAAGAGGATCTCAGAGGTGAAGTGATGAAATCGCGCTTTACTCTGCTCGGTGCGAAGGGACTCAAGGTTCCTGAAGCGGCAGAGTTGGCAGGTGCAGCCCTGAAAATCGGGCTGGATCTAAGGGAGAGTTCGTATAAGGGTGGAGAGTACTTCCTCCATCGCTATATCGATGGCGCAGAGATCTCGATCGAGGGAAATGTGCGCGATGAGGACGGAGTGCTCACGGAGTCGGAGTTCCCTGAATACTCGACACTCATTTACCTGAACTACAGTCGATCTGAACTCGAAGAAAGCCTGTCAGATGTGAGGGAGTTCGACCTTCTTCGATCCGAGGCCGTGTGACGGCCTGGGGGCCTGCGGCGCTGGGCAGGCCCCCAGGATGCCGCCGTGTGATTGGGCGGCAGGGGGAGTGTCTAATCAGTTTTGAAGGCAGTGGGGGGCTTGCCAGGACAGCATCGGGGTGTTCCCGGTGAAAGGCCCTGGTCATGCCGCAGATGTCGAAGGTCGAGCTGTGCGCGGCGATGCGGCGGGACCACCGAGCCGGCATGACGATGCGGGAGTTGGAGCGCAAGCACAACGTTGCCTGGCGGAGGGTGCGCAAGGCCCTGGACTCAGCCTGGCCGGAGCCGCGCAAGCCGCTGCCGCCGCGGCCATCGGCGCTGGATCCGTACAAGGGCGTGATCGACGGGATCCTGCGGGCGGACCTGGACGCGCCGCGCAAGCAGCGGCACACGGTCACTCGGATTTTCCACCGGCTGCTTGAGGAACATGGCGCCGACGTGTCCTATCCGATGGTCAGGCGCTATGTCGCCGACCGGAAGACGCAGATCGCGGTGGAGGCGGGAAACGCCCATCGAGGCGTTCATCCCGCAGACCCATCCGCCTGGCATGGAGGCGGATGGTCGACTTCGGTGACGTGGCCGTGCGGCTGGTGGGAGAACTGGTGACCTGCTATTTGTTCTCCTTCCGTCTGTCGTATTCGGGCAAGGCCGTCCACCGCGTGTTCGCCTCGGCTGGTCAGGAAGCCTTCTTCGAGGGCCACGTGCACGCGCTGCGGGTGCTGGGCGGGGTCCCTCGGGGCCGGGTGCGCTACGACAACCTCAAGGCCGCCGTCGCCCAGGTGCTGGGGTTGAGCCGGGCGAGGGTGGAGAGCGACCGGTGGATCGCCTTCAGACCGCACTTCGGCAAGCCCCCCGGCCCGCGCCACACCATGCTTGGCGGAGCCAAAGGCGCCTCCGTAGGGCCCGTGGGAGCTCTACCTCAGCCAACCTGCCCCGTCGGCCGCACCGTGATGTGGTTGATGTCCACGCCCGCGGGCTGGTTGATGGCGAACACAATGGTGTCCGCGATCTGCTCGGCGGTCATCGTGGCGGCTGCCTCGGGAGTGCCGCCGCGGGCGTGCCAGAAGGGGGTGTCCACGATGCCGGGGGCGACAACGGTGACGCCGACTCCGTCCTGGCCGACCAGGAGACGGGTGTTCTCGGCGAGGGCGTGGGCGGCCCACTTGGTCACGGAGTAGAGGTTGCCGGGCGTGTGGCGGACGCCGGCGACCGAGCCGATGATCACGATGCGGCCCTTGGAGGTCCTCAGGTGGGGCAGGGTCTCATGGATCAGCAGGGCGGGGCCCAGGACGTTGGTGAGGATCATGGCGCGCATGTCCTCAGGGGCGTGGGTCTCCAGGTTGCCGGGCAGGGAGAAACCAGCGTTGGCTATGACGTTGTCCAGCTGGCCCCAGGTGTCCAGCACGTGGCGGACGGCGGCGGCGACGGCGTCCGCTTCGCTGGCGTCGCCGGTGATCACCAGCAGCCGCTCGCCCGCCTCCGCGGCGGTGGTGGCGAAGGCGGCCAGCTTGCCCGCGTCGCGTCCGGTGACGGCCACGCGGTGGCCCTGCTTGAGCAGGGCGCGGGCGGTGGCGGCGCCGATTCCGGTCGAGCCGCCGGTGATCAGCGTGACGGGTTCCATGGGACGGCCTCCTCGGCGACGGGGTCATCGGGGCAAAGCGCCTGCACTCTACCCAGCGATCTTCGATGCGCGCTCCCGGCTTTCTCCGACGGCTCCGCTCCTGACTGTGGATCAGGAGTAAGGCAGTGTCATGCCGATCAGTTGAGTCGTTGATAGGACTGTGGATCATAGGGGTGATCTAACTGACGCCCACTGGGAGCGACTTGCGCCGCTCCCGCCAGTGAGCAACCGACGCTGTGGCCGATGGCGGGACCATCGGCAGGTAATCAACGGAGTGCTCCAAGGCGGTCGGGAACGCCCGGATCCGGGCACGCTCATGATCGTCAAGACACTGCCTAGTCGGCAGCCGCACGCAACGCTGCACGATCTCTGCGGAACAGCCTGAGGCGGCAGGGTTCCCCACCCTGCCACTGCCTCCTCTGCGCTGTTACGGATCACCCCCGCGTCGGCGGGGAGGACATCGTCTTGAACTGCAGGCCGAACGCCAGGGCGTCCCCATCCTCGCCGACCGCGCCTACACCGGTGCCGGCCCGCACGTCACCACTGGCCTGAGACGTTTGCCCGGCGGGAACTCACCCAGCGCACCGTGAACCGTGCCCTCGCCCAGGCCCGAGCTCCCGTCGAACGCGGCATGGCGCGACTGAAATCCTGGCAGATCTTCCGCAGATCCTGCATCAGCCCCAACCGCATGACCGCCATCGCCAAAGCCGTCCTCACCCTGGAGAGGCAACGCTGAAAACGATCACTGCTCAGAAATGGGGCTGGTCGGCGCCATCGCTCGTGTTGTCGTAGGCGTTGACGTAGGCAAGTCGGAAGGACTGCCCGCAGCGGCCGCCGTCGCTGTAGAGCGCCTCGTCGCCAAGCACTTGGTGGGGGGATACGGAGAAGACGCCTTCGACATGGCCGACGACCTTCCCGTGTCTGTCGAGGAAGTCGTACCGGATGTCGTACGCCGTCGCATGGTCAGCGTGGTTCTTGAGCCAGAAGCTGATCTGGGGTTCTCCGCCCACCTCGCAGTCGCTCGTGACCCGGTACAGGTCATGCGTCGGGTGGAGGTAGCGCTTCGTCGGCGACGGACTGGCAGACGACTCCGAGGCCTTCGAAGCTCCGGACGAGCAGCCTGCGCCTGCTATCAAGAGCACGAGCACAACAAGGGGCAGCCGTTTCATCGCCCCATGATGCCAGTCCTAAGGCGGCAGTCCGGGCGCGTTCGGAGTGCTGCCCTCGGATGACGAAAGTCGAGGCGGTCGCCATGGGCAGAGGACAAGGCGGGGCTAGAAAGGCCACGTGCGGATGGCAAGGGAGGCAGCCACGCGGATCCAGTCCGGGGCCGCGAGGGCTCCCTCCGGCCAGACGGCCAGGACCGGCTTCGCCCCCGCGCACAGTCGGTGTCCGGCAGGGCCGACGGCAACGAGCAGCGCAACAGCTCGGACTAGCCCGGAAAGGACAGCCGGGCTGGTGGCGTGCACCGATGCCAGCCCGGCGTAGGGCTGCTACCTCAAGAACCGCCTGCCTCTTGGTGCGGTGTCGTACGGGAGCAGCAGGCCTCGCCTGTGGTTTCGGCAGGGAGCCGCAGAGGCTCGGTCCGCGATCGGCGGAACTTCTTTGCAGTCCATCCGACAGCCGTGATGACGGACGTAGCCATCACGGCTGTCGGATGGACTCCGGTGAGGCAGAGCGCAAGAGATGCAGAGCAGACTCGAACATGGATGGATCGGCACGCCAAGGCGGGGCCCGGTCGCGTGCCTGCTCCAACTCTCGCTAGTCGATCCGATTGTCATGTGTCACCAAGCGCCCGCAGGTGTAGTTGAACGGCCACGTCAACGGTGCTCGGGTAGCCTCGTGTGCCAGTACCGCCTGTCGCTTCAACGAGTGGGGCATTCGAGGATGGTCGGCGAGCCGGTACCACACACAAGTTCCGCGAGCACCGCCGCACAAGCCCCTACACTTCACTCGCCGACCGGGCGATCAGTCGGCCGGCTGCCGCGTCCGAGCGGGCCTTGGTTCCGCCGCACGGAGGCGCTGGCCACGAGATCAGGTCGTTTCCTGCGGATTCTCTGCCATCTGGCATGGAGCGGTCGCTCGCAGAGCCAGGAAGGTGAGAAGAGCGAACGCCACGACAGCGGTGAGGGTACAGGCATCGTTGAACAGTTCCCAGCGGCGCAGGATGCCCGCGTGGTCGGCCGGCGGGGCGGTGGCGGCCCACTGCTTGATGCGGGCCCTCGACCTGGACTACGACATCGTCCGCGTCCTCGTCCTCGACATCGCCTTCGCCCCACCTGGCCCATCCAGCCACGTGTCCGCCATCCCCAGGCCCTGCACGAAGCCGTGGAGCGCCTCGAAGTCGAAGACGCCAACGGCGAATTCCATCACCCGGACCAGGCACTTGCCGACTGCCCTGCGTCGCGGTGAACCGCAGTCAGTGCAGGATGCTGACGGCCCGCGCAATGACGAGGAGTGAGGTCAGGAGGGCGGAGATGCTCTGAATGGCCATCATGACCTTGGCGCGTGTCGACAGTGGCATGGTGTCGGTCGGGCTGAAGGCCGTGGAGTTGGTGACGGACACATACAGGTAGTCCACCAGGGTGGGAACCCAGTCCGAGGCGCCGCTGGCACCGTCGGCGACCTCTTGGACGGCGTCGTCGTTCTCGTCCTGTGAGAAACGGAAGTCCGCCAGGGGCAGCGCGGAGCGGGGCGCCTGGGTGCGAATGACCGGACCGCCCCGGTCCAGCTCCCAGTAGGCCAGACCGAACACGATGATGTTGGTGAGCCAGACCTGCAGGGCCGCCACCAGCAGTGAGCGGCCATCCTTCACCCCGGCGTACACCAGCTCGTGGATCAGGATGACCAACGCTACGAGATTGCTGATCGCAATGACGGCTACGAGCGTCAGTGAGAGCACCCGGAAGACCTTCGTCTGCCGGGTCAGACGTTTGGGGTTGATCGCGATGAGCGGAATGAGCAACAGGCACTCCAGGGCGGGGAGCACGTAACGCGGAGCGATCAACAAGCGTTGCGGCAGAACCAGGTACAGGGTGATCGCGGCAAGTGTCGCGACCACCGCCGGCAGGCGGGCCTCTCCCCTGCGCTCATGACGAGGATGCCTGGTCCTCGCATCCGCACGCGTATGCGCCATACCGCCCGGCCTTCCGGTCGCTGCCACGGACTACGCCACGGCGTCCTCGCATTCACGAGTCGATGCAGGCCACCGGGTTACCTCAGCACTTACCCCCCTGACACAGTCTTTGATCACCCCAACAACATGATCGACTTGGCCTGGCGAGAAGCACTTCGTGCGTCGACCGCGCTCTGAACCCCGGCTCGCTCGGAACCGAGCCGTGGACATGTGTTTTGCCCGCTCCATGCACCGGCGGGGCCTGGGTGGTCCGGCGCCCACTTCTCCGCCGCGGGACCACCCCCACAGCCCACAGGAGGCGATGCAGCCAGGCGCAGGGCGGTCGGCGCCCGGAATTTTCCCCGGGCGCCCGCACTGCACGCACACTACGATCACACGAACGGGATACGGGCAGCGCGTCGCGCGGCCTTCCCGTCGAGCAGGGCCTGTGCCGCCTGTATCAGGTCGTCGGTGGTGGGCTCGTCGAGGAGCGTCCGCGCCGCACCGTGCGCCTGCAGCGTCCCCAGGTTGTAGAGGTCATGACGGGATCCTCGGCACCGTCCACAGCGATCACGACCCGTGGCGCGTCCCTTGAGTGTGCGGGCGTCCAGGATTTCGACAGCGTCCAGGGCGATTCGCGGTGGCGAGTTGCAAGTTGTTTGGTTGCTGGCGGGCAACGGTTACTACTCTGTGCGGGTACGGTGGGCCTTTCTCCGCCGCTATGACGTGTCTGCGCGCGGTGCGAGGGGTGAAGGAGTGGGCATGGAGCACGTTTCGGACGTGAAGATCGGGCTGGACCGGGATGTGTTCCTGCGGACGCTGGTGCGTGAGCTGGCGACTTCGCTGGAAACCGTGATCGGTCTGGAGGAGGCGTCCGGCTACATCAGTGTGGTCGGCCAGGCCGTCGGTACGCAGATCGATGAGATGTACCTCAACGCACTGGGCGTCAAGCGGCTGAGCCGGGAGCAGGTCGCTGAGGCGTTGGTGGACCTCAAGCGCCGCATCAATGGCGACTTCTACGTCATCGAGGCCGACGAGACGAAGATCGTGCTGGGCAACCGGGCGTGCCCGTTCGCGGAGAAGGTGGTGGGCCGGGAGTCGATGTGCATGATGACGTCCAACGTCTTCGGCACCATCGCCGCGCGCAACACCGGCTACGCACGCGTGGAACTTCAGGAAACCATCGCCCGCGGGAACTCCGGCTGCCGGGTCGTGGTCCACCTCGTGCCCGACACCGATCCGGAGACGGTCACGGGCCGCGAGTACTTCGGCGATCCGGCTGTCATGCCATGACCCTGGGCCTGTTTCGGGCCGTCACCAAGCTGCTGCCCAACCCGGTACTGCTATGCGGGGCCGACGGCCGCATCCTGGCCGCCAATCCCGCAGCCTGCCGCTGCGACGGCCGGCTCGTCTCGGGTGCCAGCCTGCTGGAGGTGGCGACCGACGACGCGTCGCTGCGCAGCCACCTGGCCACCTGGCTGCGCAGCGGCAACCCAGTGCCCGGCGCTGTGACCATCAAGGACGCCGACGGGCGGATGCGCCGTTTCCGCTGCCACGGTGCGCGCGCCCAGTGGTTCGACGGCCCCCTGCCAGCCGCGCAACTGCACCTGGTGCAGACGGACGGGGCCGATCAGTTCGTCGCCCTCAGCCAGCAGGTCGCCGCCCTGAACCGGGAAGTAGCCTTCCGTCGCTCCCTGGAGGGTGAGCGGACCCGGCTGCTGGCCGCTGAACAGGCCACCCGAACCCAATTGCAACGCCTGTACGCCCTGACCGCCGCCCTGGCGACCGCGGTCTCCCTCACCGAGGTCGCACGAGCCGTGAAAGGTGCCGCACCGGCCGCGCTGGGCGCCACCGCCGTCGGACTCCACCTGCACTCCACCCGTCTGGTGCCGCCCCTGCAGCCCGGCGAACACCTCCCGAGGGCAGCCGACTTCACCGACCTCGACCACCCGACACCCCCCACCGCACACCAGCCGTCCCCTGACCCGGAACCGGCGGCAGATCCGGAGCCGGCGGCGCTCACCCTGCCGCTCGAGGCCGACGGTACCCGCCTGGGCCTGCTGGCCGTCTACGGCGCCGATCCGACCACCTCTGGCGATCATGGCACTGCGGTGGCGCAGCAGATCGCCCAGGCCCTGCGCCGGGCAGGACTGCACGAACACGAACACCGCGTCGCCGAACGCCTGCAGCGCAGCCTCCTGCCCCAGCAGCCGCACATTGCCGGCCTCGAGGCGGCCACCTGCTACGCCCCCGGCAGCGATCTGCTGTCCGTGGGCGGTGACTGGTACGACGTCTACGACATCGACGCCGAGCACATCGGCCTGAGCATCGGGGATGTCGCCGGGCACGGACTGCGTGAGGCCACCCTCATGGCACAGATCACCGCCGCTCTGCGCAACATCGTCCCCCGCTGCGGCACCCAGCCCACCAGCGTCCTGGAGGAACTCAACACCTTCCTCGGCCGCTATCACCCCGGGCAGATGGTCACCGCCTGCTACCTCGTCTTCCACCGCCCCACCCGCACGCTGACCTATGCCGCCGCCGGCCATCCGCCGCCGCTCCTCGTCCACGCCGACGGCGCCAGCACCTACCTCGACCAGGCCACCAGACCGCCCCTCGGCCCCATCCACGGCATCCCCTACCGCCACGCCGACGTCATTCTCGCCAAGGACGACACCCTCCTGCTCTACACCGACGGGCTGATCGAACGGCGCCGCGAAGAGATCACCATCGGCCTGCAACGGCTGACCGCGTGCGCCCGCACTACCACCGGCGTGAACCTCGTCGAACTGTGCGACCGCTTCCTGCACCACCACCCCGACGCCGCCTTCCCCGACGACCGGGCTCTGCTCGCCGCCCGCTTCCCCACAACCGAGTGACCGCACGGAACGACAGGAAGCAGTACGCCGGCATCGGCTGCGGCTTGCATCCGGGTCACTCCGGCAGGTCGCTGCCTGCTTGGAGTCGCTGCCAGCTGTGGCGGACGTGCTCTTCCGCCTCTCGTACCGCAAGAGCGGCCACGTCCTCTCGCATGGCATGACCGGCCTGGCCGGCCGTAGATGGTGCGGCCCCCTTGGCGCGAGGTGCGATGGGAGCGCGTGGCGGACGGGGAGTGCGGCTGACCTGTCCTCGGTTGCCCTGCTGCAGCACCGCTGCCCGGGCGACCAGGACCACGGCAATGACTGCGGCGGCTGTGACGGCGGTAGCCGCGTGCTGATCAGACATGTCGGGGGAGTCCTTCGTGCGGTACTGGTCGGAGGAGGGGTGGCCTCCACGTCGCACTTGTACGCGTCAGCCGGGCCAGATGCCGGCCAGGCGGTGGAGGGCAAGGGCGCCGCTGCGGTCGTGGGCCGCGGGCCGAGACGGCCCACTGGTCATAAGAGACCTTCTCGGTCACCCGACGCGCTTTGTCGGCGACGGCTGAAAAGTGGGCCAGTAGCACGCTTGGGTTCCAAAGGTGGATTCACGCGTCGCCGACAGCGCTTACTGCCGGCCGAGACAGGACAGAGCCAGCTGGTCCTTGATCCACGGGTCGAAGATCGCCAGCCGGTGGGCGGCCGACGGGTTGAAAGCTGCCAGCTGGCCGGCGATCCACGGATCCGCGGGCTGTCGGGCCGTGCCATGGCTTTCAGCAGGGGCCGTCGCGCTGAGGACCTGGTGATGCTCGGCCGTCCCGGGAGTAGCCGCCATCGCCGAGCTGCCGCCGGCCACTACGATGCCTCCCGCGATCGCGGCAACACGCCTGCACTCACTATCCGACGCGTCACCTTCATGCTCATTTCCTCGTTGCTCCGCCCTACCTCGCGTAGTCACCGTGCGGCACGGGCTGCCCAGCGATCCGGAAGCATCTGTTTCGGTTGGCGCGCCTACCCCCTCGCGTGTCTCACATACCTTGTTGCCGACGTGAGCGTTGCTGTGACCGGGCTGGTCATGATCGCGGACAGGCGACGCGCCGGCTCTCCTTTGCGGGCATGGCCTGAGGATGCCGGGGTAGGCGCCCGGTCGTCGGCCCGAGGCAGGTCGGCGGCGTGCAGCGATAAGGGGAGGGAAGCATCATGGCGACAGTGACTGCGGCGAAGACGGACGCGAGCGTGGCCGGTCTGCCGGAGGTCGCCGATCCCTCTCAGGTGGCGCCGAAGGACGCCCGCGAGCTGTCCAAGGTCTTCTTCGATCAGCTGGCGGTGCTGGAGGAGGGAACGCCGGAGTACAGCTACGCGCGGAACACGCTGATCGAGATGAACATGTCCCTGGTCCGCTTCGCGGCCGGCCGGTTCCGCAGCCGGGGGCCGGAGGAGATGGAGGACATCGTCCAGGTCGGCATGATCGGTCTGATCAAGGCCATCGACCGGTTCGAGCTGACCCGGGAGGTGGAGTTCACCTCCTTCGCCATCCCCTACATCGTCGGTGAGATCAAGCGGTTCTTCCGCGACACCACGTGGGCCGTGCACGTGCCGCGTCGGCTGCAGGAGGCCCGCGTCCAGCTCGCCCGCGCCACCGAGGAACTGCGCAGCAGGCTGGGCCGGACGCCGACGGTGAAGGAACTGTCGGAGCTGATGAGTCTGCCCGAGGATGAAGTGATCGAGGCCCGCTTGGCCTCCAACGGCTACAACTCCTCCTCGCTGGACGCCGCGATCAGCAGCAGCGAGGACGGCGAGAGCGCCCTGCAGGACTTCATCGGCACCGAGGACGCGGCGCTGGAACTCGTGGAAGACTTCCACGCCCTCGCCCCGTTGATCGCCGACCTCGATGAGCGGGACCGGCGGATCATCCACATGCGGTTCGTGGAGGAACTCACCCAGGCCCAGATCGGCGAGCACCTTGGGGTCTCCCAGATGCACGTCTCCCGGCTGCTCTCGCGCTGCCTGGCCCGGCTGCGGGAAGGCATGCTGACCACCAACTGAGACAGGAGCTGCCCTCTGGGCGGTGGGCGGCCGCGTCTTGCTGCGGGCCACCACTGATCCACGGATCAGTCGATCCGGGCCTGGACCAACAACCATGAACGGGCAGACTCAGGCCGCTTCAGTCCAGGAAAGGCACACGCGGCAGGTCGCGAGGTGCAGCGGTTCTGCCGCCAGGGTGCGTAACCGGCTCCGGCCGGGCAGCAGGGTGGAGGGAGAGGCGGGTGTGACGTGGCGGGCACGACAGCGACGATCGTGCCGCCGCGTGGGCGTAGCGCCAGTCTGCTGCGGCCGTTGCCGGTCAGCGACAGGTCACCCGAAGGGGTTGTCGCTGGTCGGCAGGGTTCTTTGCCTCGTGCGGCCGTCGTACGGTCTGCGCTGATCGCCCCGTCGCGAGGCAGACGGCGGGTTGGGGTGTGGAGAGGACGGCGTCTGCGTGATTGCTGATGAGGAATGGGGCGCCTATGCGGTGTGCCGTGGCACTGCCCCGGACGAACTGTTCGTCGAAGGCGCGGCCCAGAACCGCGCGAAGACTGTCTGCAGCGGCTGCCCGGTGCGCACCGAATGCCTGGCCTTCGCCCTTGACCGCCGTATCGAGCACGGCATCTGGGGAGGAATGACGGAGCGGGAGCGCCGTGCTCTACTGCGTCGGCGGCCTACCGTGATGTCCTGGCGCAGTCTGCTCGAAGCGGCCCGTGCCGAGCACACACGGCGCGAGCGCTGGAGTGCCAGTGGTTGAACGGCTGGGCCACTGCCACCGGGGACACCGGCACGTCACGGATTACGAGCGGGTGGCGGTGTCGCTGTCGGGGTGGAGGGTGAAGATCTGGTCGAGGCCGACGATGCGCAGCACGCGCAGGGTGGGGTGCGGGACCGAGGCGAGCGCGATGTCGGCCTGGGCGGCGTGGGCATGGTGGCGCGCGGCGATCAGCGCGGTGATGCCGCTGGAGTCGCAGAATTCCATGCCCGCCAGGTCCAGCACGAGGCGTTGGCCCGGCCGGAGCGCGAGCGCGGCGAACGTGGCGTGCAGGTCGGGAGCGGTGGTGTAGTCGAGTTCGCCGGTGATCTCCAGGACGGGACCGGTCATGGCGTCTCGGGTGGTGATCTTCAGGGGGCTCATTCGGGGGTTCTCGTCGGTGGGCAGGCGGGGAGGTGGGCGGGGGAGCCGAGGGCGAGCAGGGCGGTGTCGTCGTCGAGGCCGTCGCCGAAGCTGTCCAGCAGGCCGGTCAGGGCCTGGATGACAGCGTGCGGTGGTTCGCCGGCGTGGCGGGTGGCGAAGGCGAGCAGACCGTCGTCCCCGTACAGGCTGGTGCGGTCTGTGCCGGTGCGGGCTTCGGTGAGGCCGTCGGTGTAGAGCAGCAGGGTGTCGCCAGGGGCGAGGGTCGTGGTGGCGGTGGTGAAGCGGGCCTCGGGCAGGATGCCGACGAGGAGACCGCCGGGGGTGGGCAGGTACTCGGCCGTGCCGTCGGCACGCAAGACCAGGGCCGGCGGGTGGCCGCCCGAGGCGAGGCTGACAGCGGTCTGTCCGGTTGTGGGATCGGATTCGAGGGTGCCGAAGACGGCGGTGCAGTAGCGCGGATCGCCACCGGCGGAGTAGCGCTCGTGCAGCACCGTGTTCAGGGTGGTGAGGGCGGAGACGGGATCGGGGTCGTGCAGGGCGGCGGCGCGCAGGGTGTAGCGGGTCAGTGAGGTGAGCGCGGCCGCCTGTGGCCCCTTGCCGCACACGTCACCGAGGAAGAACGCGAAGCGTTTGCCGTCGATGGGGAAGACGTCGTAGAAGTCGCCGCCGAGCCGGTCGGGCGAGGCGGTGTGGTAGTAGGCGGCCGTCTCCACGCCCGGGACCGGCGGCAGGCTGTCGGGCAACAGCGACTGCTGCAGCACGGTCAGGGCCTCCTGCAACCGGGCCCGGTCGGCCTCCGCCCGCTTGTGCGCCTCTTCGGCCGCCTGACGACGGCGCAGGAGTTCCTCCTCGTACGCCCGGCGGTCGCGGGCGTCGAAGACGGTGGTGCGAGTCAGCAGCGGCTCGCCCGCGCTGCCGTGCTTGATCACCGAGGAGACCAGCACCGGTATGCGGCCGCCGTCGGCCTGTTTGAGGTCCAGGGCGATGCCGCTGATCTCTCCCTGCATCCGCAGCAGCGGTGCGAAGTGTGTCTCGTGGTACAGCTTGCCGCCCACGGTCAGCAGGTCGGTGAACCGCATCCGGCCCACCACCGCCTCGCGCTCCAGGCCGAGCCAGTCCAGCAGCGTGGCGTTGATCTTCGCGATGGTGCCGTCCATCAGCGTGGACAGATAGCCGCACGGCGCGGATTCGTACAAGTCCTCGGCACTGTCCTCCAGCAGCGACGCGAACGCCGCATCCGATGTGTCCTCGCCGCTGGCGTCGTGGGGCTCGGGGTGCTGCCCGGTGCGGCACATCACCGCAGGCTCGCTAGGAATTCGAGGATCGCCTGGTTCGTGGCTTCGGGTGCGGACAGGTGGGGGCAGTGCCCGGTGGCCTCGAGAGTCACCAGCGTCGAGCCGGCGATCGCCTGGTGGACGTAGGCGCCGACCTCGCGGGGGGCGATGACGTCCTGCGTGCATTCCAGCACCAGCGTCGGCACGGTCACGGCCTTGAGGTCGTCCCTGGAGTCGGACAGGAAAGTGGTCCGTGCGAAGACGCGCGCCATGTCCGGGTCGGTGGCGCAGAAGCTGTTCTTCAGTTCCTCACCGAGCTCCGGACGCTCGGCATTGCCCATGATGAGCGGTGCCATTGCCGCCGACCAGCCCAGGTAGTTGGACTCCAGTGACTCGAGCAGCTCGTCGATGTCCTTGGCGCTGAATCCGCCCCGGTAACCGTCGCAGTCGATGTACCGAGGCGACGGCGCGACCATCACCAGCGCGCCGATCCGCTCCGGAGCCGCGCCGGCGGCCAGCACACCGATCATCGCGCTGACCGAATGACCCACGAACACCGCATCACGCAGGTCCAGCGCCTCGCACACCTCCACCACGTCACGGGCATAGCCCTCCAGAGAGGAGTAACGCTCCTCCGAGAAGGCGGACGCCTCCGAGCGGCCCGAACCCACGTAGTCGAACAGCACGACCTGGTAGTCCTCGGCGAGGGCAGGGACCGTCAGCCGCCACATGTTCTGGTCGCAGCCGAAGCCATGGGCCAGCACCACCACCCGCCCACGCGGGTTGCCGGTGACAGTGACGTTGTTCCTGCGGACGACATCCATCCCGCCAGTCTCTCAAGCTCTGGCCCCTGCTCCGGCACCGCACCAAATCACCCCACCTCCCACCCCTTGCCTCCCCAAGCACTTTCAATGAAGCCGCCGGCGATAGCGGGTGAGCGCCTGGCCCGCGAGCTGGCTGAACAGGCAGGAGGCAGAGCAAGGCGGAGGTGTGGCACAGATAACAGCCTCCCGGTGCGCTCAAGGGGGATTTCCGGACCGATCACGGGTAGCGGAACCCGGACGGATGAGGAGTGAACGTGACGCGGATGAATCGGGTCCTGCCGGGCGAGGACAGCACGGCAGCTATGGCCGTCGACCCCGTCGATGGCCGCCTGCACGCCTCGGCAGCTTTCGAGGGGCAGGGCTCCTGTATCGCCGAGGCCCGTCATCTGGCCGCCGACTTCCTCACGGGGGTGCGCACCGAGCACGGCATCGCCGTCTCACAGCAGGCCTTGGAACTGACGCAGCTGGTGGTGAGCGAGCTGGTCACCAACGCCTGCAAGTACGCCGCCGGCCCCCTCCTGCTGGACCTGCGCATCGCCGGTGAGCTGGTGGAGATCCAGGTCTGGGACGCTGATCCGGTGCTGCCGGTGGCCCGGGCCGCGGAGGCGGGCCGGGTGGGGCAGCACGGCCTGGAAATCGTGATGGCCGTCGCGCAGGCTTTCGAAGCGCGGCGGGAGCCGGTCGGGAAACGCATCACCGCCCGCATCGCTCTCACAGACGATCCCGGCGTAACACACAACGGGCGCCGGCATTAGGCAGTTTCCTTCGGATCACCTAGCTGACAAGATGAAGATGGCGGCGAGATGGAGTCCGGCCAGGTAGATGGTGGCGGTCTTGTCGTAGCGAGTGGCCAGGCCGCGCCACTGCTTAAGAACGGCTGGTGCCGGACGAACTATGGATGCTGTTCCGACGGGTGGTCCCGCCCAGGGCGGCCAAGCGCCCTCAGGGTGGTGGCCGGCGCCGAGGTGGCGATCGAGAGACGCTGGCCGCGATCATTTTTGTCGCCACTTGGGGCTGTACTTGGAGACAGTTGCCGCCGGTGTTCGGACCCGCCTGGCCCACCGTCTACCGACGCTTCGCCCAGTGGAGCCGGGACCGGGTGTGGGCCCGGCTCCACCGCGTCATCCGCGACGAACTCGGCGGCCGCGGAGAACTGGACTGGTCGCGGTGCGCAATCGACTCCGTCAGCATGAGGGCGGCAAAAGGGGGCCCCTGACCGGACCGAATCCGACCGACCGTGGCAAGGTCGGATCGAAGATTCACCTGATCACGGATCGCAACGGACTGCCGCTGTCACTCGGCATCTCGGCTGCCAACATGCACGACAGCCTCGGCCTGCAGCCGCTCGTGCGCGGTATCCCGCCCATCCGCACGCGGCGTGGCCCACGACGTCGGCGCCCGGCCAAGCTGCACGGCGACAAAGGCTACGACTACGACCACCTGCGCCGATGGCTGCGCAAGCGCGGCATCCGCCATCGCATCGCTCGTAAGGGCATCGAGTCCTCTGAACGGCTGGGCCGACATCGCTGGGTTGTCGAGAGAACCGTGTCCTGGCTCGCCGGATGCCGCCGCTTGCACCGACGCTACGAGCGCAAGGCAGAACACTTCCTCGCGTTCACTGCCATCGCCGCAAGCTTGATCAACTACCGCAGACACGCCAGATGAAGCAGTCATGCCGCTGGTTCGGCGTCAACGAATGTCCCACTCATCGGCCGGCACGCAGTCGTGCACTGTGTACGCCCAGTCCTGGAAGTTGGCAACGAAGAAGGCCCTCGACAGGAGGATGTCGCCGGCTCGCTGGGCCCGCACCAACAGCCCGAGCTCTTCCGAGATTGCATCGCCCTCGACAGAGACCGTGGGCACCATGCCACGGTCCTCCGAATACCCATGGAGCTGTTCCGCAAGTTCAGACGGCACCCGGCCCACCAGGCGGAGCCCGTCAAGGGTGACTTGCGGACCGCACAAGGCGTCAACCGCCACGGCGGCCAGATCACCAGACTTCCTGCAGTAGGCCGTGACGGCCTCCTCGTACCGCGGAGCATCCTTGGAGCGAAAGCCAGCCTGCTGTACAAGAGCACCGTGCGGCCTGCTCATAGAAGAATGAGTGCTGGTGAAGCCCTGTGCACCCATGGCCGTGGCCACTTCCTCAACGCTCATACCGAACCGAAGCGGGCCGACGGTCTCGAACGGCACAAAGTTCCACTGCGCTCGCTCGGCGTCGTCGACGATGGACCACATCTGGGCGCATCCCTCCAAACACCAGGAACCGCCTCTCGCGGCACGCTGATCAGGGACGACTGTACAACTGCGCCCCGCCGGATCCTGAAGCCCTGGTCTACCAAAGAAAACGACGACTTAGAGGTCGTTTTCCCCTTGAGTGTGGTGCTCTGGGTTGCTTTTTTCTGCCTGTCGACGTGCTGCTGGTGAGGCTGTGGTGACGCTTTTGCGTGCT